>DAOTYQ010000069.1:0-5397 GCA_034434735.1 Chloroflexota bacterium | reverse complement strand
GGAGTCGACCCACTAGCTCGAGAGCCGTCGTGGTCGTGGCCATCGTGGGAGCCCCAAACGCGAGCCGGCCGAGCTGCGCCGCCACCGCCTCTACGATCTCCGAGTTGGCGTGACCGAGGTTGCTCGTGAACACGCCGGACAGGCCGTCGATGTAGGTGCGTCCGGCGGCGTCCGTCACCCGGATGCCCGCGCCGTGGTCGAGAACGAGCGGGTCCCTGACGAACGCCTTCATCTGGTTGAAATCCACCATCAGGTGGCGGGCGAGAGTCATGGTACTGGCCTCGGCATGATCACGTATGCAATATATTGGTAGCATAGCGTAGACCGTCGGTCCGGGCGGAGGCGACCGTCACGATGATCATTGATCCCGTAGTATTCAGGCCGGACCTGCGATCGACATCAGCCGGACCTGCGATCGACATCAGCGCTTGTGGTGCGGTCGAGCTGAAGGTGGGTGGCGCGGACCAGACTGGAGGGAGTGGATGGCCCGACGGTCAGACACAAGCATCCTCGACGCGGCCCTGGGCGAGCCGACGGACCGGCGAACGCTCGCCGAAAGGGTGACGGGCCGCCTTCGCGAACTCATCCTCGACGGGCAACTGCCCCCCGGCCAGCCGCTGCGTCTGACCCACCTTGCGCTGCGGCTTGGCGTCTCGGTGATGCCCGTTCGTGAGGCACTTCGAATCCTGGAGGCAGAGGGGCTCGTCTCATTCACGCCCCGGATCGGTGCCCGCGTCGCGGAGGTGGACGAGGAGGATGTCGAGGAGCTGTACTTGGTGAGGGCCGCGCTCGAAGGTCTCGCTGCCCGCCTCGCCGTCAAGAACATGACCGAGACCGACCTCCTGGCGCTCCACGAGGCGTTCGAGGAGATGGCGGCCGCCCTGGCGCGCGCTGACTTCGCCACGTTCAGCCGGTGGGACCGTGAATTCCATCGACGCCAGTTCGCCGCCTCGGGCCGCCCTGGTTTGGTGAAGAAGATCCTCGAGCACTGGGACGCCGGCCGGCGGATCTTCGCGATGACGCCGCGCACCCAACACTCCATGCGGGCTGCGTTCGAGGCGCATCGGGCGATCCTCGAGGCGGTCGACGCCCGCGATCCGCGTGCCGCCGAGCGTCTGACACGGATCCACACCGAACAGGCCGCCGACCGGATCCTGGCAGCCCTCCGCGAGCAGCGCCGCCGAGGCAAAAGGACCGGCCGCGGCGACGGTCAGCCGCCGGGTCCTGCGAAGTCCGCCGAGCTGCACTTAGACCGTGTCTCGAGAGAGACGGTGTCGGCGGCTCCCCCCGTACAGCGGCTGACCCCGGCGGTCGAGGTCGATGACCGAGAGGTGTCGAGCACCGAGGTTGGCGACGAAGAGCCGGTTGAAGTCCGGCCCGCCGAAGGCACAGTTCGTGGGACGGTTCAGCGTCATCCCTAGAACGTCCTCGACGAGGATCTCCGGCTTCCCGTCGGGCGCGATGCGATAGATGCGGTCGGTCGCGTACGCCGTCACGTACAGAGCGCCGTCTGCATCGAAGGCCAGTCCGTCAGGCACCCACTCAAGGGAGCCCGGCGGGCAGACGGGTTCGGGTACAGCGCTGGCACCCTCGGCGATTCGGAGCCGGACCACACAGTGCCGCCCGCTCTCGACGACGTAGAGGAATTCTCCGGCGGCATCGATCGCAAGGCCGTTTGCGTAATGGAAGGGCCCCGCATGGAACAGCTCGCCAGAACCGCCCGGTGCAAAGCGGTAGATCACCCCGTCGGCGACCTCCCAGCTCCCCGAGTCTGACACATAGAGTGAGCCGTCCGGCCCGAAGACCGGGAAATTCGGCTCCCGCAGCGGGACGCCATCGATCTCCTCCGCAAACGTCTCCCAGCGACCGTCGGCCTCGACCCGCAGGATCCGCCCGGGCGAGTTACAGACGTAGCAGCTGCCGTCGCGGTCGAAGGCGAGCCCGCCCGTGAACCCGCCGGTCCGGGCATGCTCGGCCACCCGTCCGTCAGGAGTCACCACGTAGATCTGGCCCTCCTCGCCGCCTGCCCAGATCGTGCCGTCCGGCGCGACGGCGAGACCCTCGGGGTGATCCAACCCGGAGGCAAAGATCCGTACGACCGGCCCCTGCTCACCCATCGCCGTACCCTTACCGTGCCTCTCCAGCCAAGAACACCCGACCCTTGACCGGGCTGACCGGGGCCGTCGTCGCGGCACAGGCGCGACGGGCTGCGCGCCGATCGGCGTGGCGCCGGCCTAGCGGCCGTCCGGCGAGACTCGCAAGGTCCTTCACGTCCCTCGCCCTCCTGTGGCTCCCTACCCGCTACTCATTGGATTCATATCATTACTACATCAAACATACGAGCACCGTCACTGAAAGGGAAACGTATCGACCGAGGGCTGCTCGCACGAAGATCGACGCAGCGGAGAGGAGCCGATGGCCCGGATTCCCATCGAGATGCCGAAGCTCGGGTACGACATGGAGACAGGGCGCGTCGTCGCCTGGACGAAGCGGGTCGGCGATCGCGTGAGCCGTGGCGACGTCATCGCCGAGATCGAGACCGAGAAGACGACCGTCGAGATGGAGGCGACCGCCTCCGGGACGCTCGTCGAGATCGTGGCGCCGCCGGGGAGCGAGCAGCGGGTCGGATCTGTCATCGGCTACCTCGACGACGAGGCCTGACGGGTGGACGGCCGTCCGGCTGGCGCCGCCCGGACGCGGGCGGGGCCTCGCGGCCGGCTCCAACGAGATGCACCCGAGCTGAAATCATCGCCGCCGATCTCGTCGGCCCGACGACCCCGCGCCGCCGACGCCATCCGGGCTCGCGGTCAGCCAGGGCCATCCACTACCCGTCGAGCCCATCCGTCCGAACCCGTCCCAAGCGGTCGCCAACCTGGGCTGGGAAGGCCCGCCCCCGCTGACGACTCGTCGGCCGCTCCCCTACCCGTTCACCGGCAGCGGGCCGTCCGGGACCTCGATCCCGATCCGGCCCTCAGCGACGACGACCGGGTAGCGGGCGAGCGGCGCCTCGGCCGGCGGATCGAGAGCCTCACCGGTCCGGAGATCGAACCGAGAAAGGTGGAGGGCGCAGGTCAGCGAGCCGCCGCTCAGAAAGCCCTTGTCGAGCTCGAAGTACTCGTGGGAGCAGATCCCTTGCAGGGCGAGGATCTCGCCGTCGAGGTTCACGACCAAAACCGGGTCTGTACCGTCGACCCAGACGAGCTTCATCGTCCCGGGCGGGACTTCCTCGACGGCGCCGAGGTCGATCCGACGCATCAGCCGACGAAAGGGCAGGCTCGGCCGGGGCGGCCAGCGCCCGGCCCGCTTCCGGGTGCGCGACGAATCACGCCGCGGCTGCCGTCCTGCCCGCCGCCCACTTCGCCTCGATGAGGGCCCGCAGCCGATCCTGGGCCTCGGAGAGCGGGACGCGGGCGACGACGGGCTCCAGGAAGCCGAGGACGATGAACTTTCGAGCTTCGTCCTCGGGGACCCCCCGACTCATGAGGTAGAAGACCTGGCTCTCGTCGATCGGCCCGACCGAGGACGAGTGGGCCGCCCGTCGGCAGTCGGGCTGGTCGATCTCGAGGGAGGGGATGGCGACCGAACGGGCGGTCTTGGAGAGGTTCATCCCGAACTCGCCGAGGAAGCTGTCGGTGCCGATGGCGCTCCGCTCGATGATGGCGAGCCCCTTCATGAAGGAACGCGCCCGATCCTTGAGGGCGGCCTTGGCCAGGACGTCGCCGGTCGTGTCGCGACCGACGTGGCGGGTGTACGTCGTCAGGTCGAAGAGCTGGTCGTCGGTCCCGAAGACGATCTCGACCTGCTCGAGGGCGGATCGATCGCCGACGAGACGGTTGTCGATCCGCGACCGAACGAGCCGGCCGCCGAGCTGTCCCAAGGCCCAGCGGAGCTCGGCGCCCTCGCCGAGGCGATCGGTCCGGTGCTGGACGGCGACGACGTTCGGACCGAGCTCGCCGATGCTCGCCCAGGCGAGGGACGCCTCGGCACCCAAGACGACCTCCGTCGTCGTCGCGAAGAAGGCCTGCCCGGCGCCGGCGCCGACCGGCCCCGAGGGGACGAGCTCCTCGACGACCGACGCGGCCGCCCCAGCTCCGAGCTCGACGAAGACCCGGACGATGACGGCCCGCCCGGGCGCGCCGACGGCCCACCGGAGGAGGAGCGGTTGCTCGATCCGGGCGCCGTCGGGCAGACGGACGACGAGGGCTTCGTTCCAGCCGGCTCGCGTGATCTGGGCGAACCGGTCGTCGGCGGGGAGGATCGAGCCCTCGACGACCCGGCGGGCCGCCTCGGGATCGCGGCCGGCGAGATCGGCGAGGGTGACGATCTCGAGGCCGGCGGCCGCCGCCTCGGGGGCGACGGCGAGCCGAGTGATCCGGTCCTCGCGGACCTCGAGGACGGCGGCGACGCCCTCGTCGAGGGTCGCTGCGGTCCCGGCGTCGGGGCCCTCGAGGACGGCGTCGTAGGGGCGGACCGCGTCGAGCTCGGCGGACCGGAGATCGAGGTACGGGGTAAAGAGGGGATTCGGCTCGAGGGGCGCGGTCCGGATCCGCTCGAGGGCAGCCCGCCGGTCGGCGGCGAGCCAGGCGGGCTCGGTGGCGGCGAGTCGTTCGACGTAGGCCGGATCGAGGCGGAAGGTGAACTCGGTCGGGGAGGGGCGGACGCGACCGGCGGCGGCCGTTCGAGAGGCGGGGGTCGGTGCCGGCTCGGCGGTCGACTCGGTCATCCGAGCGACCCCTCCATCTCGAGCTTGACGAGGCGGTTGAACTCGATGGCGTACTCCATCGGGAGCTCCTTCGTGAAGACCTCGAGGAAGCCCTGGACGATGAGGTTCGTCGCCTCGTTCTCGGTCAGCCCCCGACTCATGAGGTAGAAGACCTGGTCGGCGCTGATCTTGCCGACGGTCGCCTCGTGGGTCATCGTCGTGTCGTCCTCGGCGATGTCGATGTAGGGGTACGTGTCGCTCCGGCTGATGTCGTCGAGCATGAGGGCGTCGCAGCGGACGCTCGCCTTCACCCCCGTCGCCCCGGGCACGACCTTGATCTGGCCGCGATACGTCGTCCGACCGCCGTCTTTGGAGACCGACTTGCTGTCGATCCGGCTCGTCGTGTTCGGGGCGAGGTGGATCGCCTTGGCGCCAGTGTCCTGGTGCTGGCCCTTGCCGGCCACGGCGACCGAGATGACCTCGGCCGTGGCGCCCTCGCCGCGGAGATAGATGGAGGGGTACTTCATCGTGAGCTGGCTGTTGTGGACGAAGACCCCGTTGGCGATGAAGTTCGCCGTCCCCTCGACCTCGATGTCGTACGTCTCCTGCTCGCCGAGATACATCATCCCGGTCACCGGGACGAAGTGGACCGGCGCCTCGAGCGGCTCGTCGGCAACGTCGAGCGCGTAGGTCAC
>DAOTYQ010000068.1:0-2890 GCA_034434735.1 Chloroflexota bacterium | reverse complement strand
CTCCTCCTCCGGGCGATCCGCCCGGCCGACCTCGAGACGCCCATCGGCGCCTTCCTCCGCCTCGACGACGGCGGCCCGGCCTACCTCCTCGAGTCGGTCGAGGGTGGCGAGCGACTCGGGCGCTACAGCTTCCTCGGCGTCCGGCCCCGTCGCCTCCTCGAGCTCCGGGACGACGTCGCCACCGTCGTCAGTCGACCGCTCTCCGAGGACGCCTTCCATCCCGACCTGCCGCGCGAGGAGCTGCCGGCCCCCGACCCGCTGGCGGCGATCCGCGCCTTCCTCCCGCGACGCCGGGTCGAGCCGCGGGAGGGGATGCCTCGCTTCACCGGCGGTGCCGTCGGCGCCCTCGCCTACGACACCGTGACCCGCTTCGAGCCGACCGTCCCCCTCCCGGCCGCCGACCCCGTCGGGGTCCCCTTCGCCGCCTTCCTCGAATCGGACCTCGTCCTCGTCTTCGACCACCTCACCCACACCCTCTCGGCCATCGCCTCCCTCCAGACCGCGCCGCCCGATCTCGAGGGCCGCTACCGGATCGCCGAGGCCGCCGTCTTCGAGGCCCTGGAGCGAACCGCCCGACCGTCGCTGGCCGAGATCGAGGCGCCGGCCCGAGGCGGACGGCGGCCGGCCGACGGGAACGGGGCCGAGGGCGCCACGGCGGCCGACCCGGCGGGCCCGGCGGGGCGCGGGGCGGCCACTCGGCCCGAGCTCGCCCCTGTCGAGGGGAGCCTCGACCGCGACGCCTACCTGCGGGCCGTCGAGCGGGCGAAGGCGGCCATCGCCGCCGGCGAGGCGATCCAGGTCGTCCTCGCCCGGCGCCAGACCCTCGAGCTCCCGACCGTCGGTGGCCGACCCCTCGACGACGTCGCCATCTACCGGGCGCTGCGACGGATCAACCCCTCGCCGTACCTCTTCCTCGTCCGCTTCCCGGATTTCGCCGTCGTCGGGGCGAGCCCGGAGCTCCTCCTCCAGGTCGAGGGCGAGAGGATGACGACCCACCCCATCGCCGGGACCCGGCCGCGGGGGGCGTCCGAGGCCGAGGACGAACGGCTCGCCGAGGAGCTGCGGACCGACCCGAAGGAGCGGGCCGAGCACGTCATGCTCGTCGACCTCGGCCGCAACGACCTGGGGCGGGTCGCCCGACCGGGGACCGTGGCGGTGACCCGCTACATGGAGGTCGAACGCTACAGCCACGTCCTCCATCTCGTCAGCCACGTCGAGGGCCGGCTGCGGGCTGACCTCGACGCCCTCGACGCCCTCCGGGCCGTCTTCCCGGCCGGCACCCTCACCGGCGCCCCGAAGGTCCGGGCGATGCAGCTCATCGCCGCCGCCGAGGGCGAGCGACGGGGCTGCTACGGCGGCGCCGTCGGCTACCTCGGCTACGACGGCAACCTCGACACGGCGATCACGATCCGCTCGGCCGTCCTCGCCGGCGGCCTCGCCCACATCCACGCCGGGGCGGGGATCGTGGCCGGGAGCGTGCCGGAGCGGGAGTTCGAGGAGACCGAGCACAAGGCGGCGGCCCTCCGGCGGGCCATCGAGCTCGCCGCCGAGGGGCGCGGAACGGACGGCCCGGCCGGCCGCCCGGAACGGGGATCGGGGCGCGGCGAGGACGAGCACCCGGCATCGCCCGCCCTCGGCGCCCGAGCCGACGGAGGCGGCCGATGATCCTCGTCGTCGACAACTACGACTCCTTCACCTTCAACCTCGTCCAGGCTCTCCAGGCCGCCGGAGCCGACGTCCGGGTTGTCCGCAACGACGCCATCGACCGGGCCGGGATCGAGGCCCTCGCCGCCGACCCGGCGGCCGGGCTGCGGGGGATCGTCGTCTCGCCGGGGCCGGGTGGACCGACCGAGGCCGGGGTCTCGATGGCGGCCATCGAGGTCGCCGCGGCCCACCGGCTCCCGCTCCTCGGGGTCTGCCTCGGGATGCAGGCCCTCGGGGCCGCCTTCGGGGCGGCCATCGTCAGGGCCCCGACCCTCGTCCACGGGGAAGCGTCGCTGGTCCGCCACGACGGTCGAGGCCTCCTGGCCGGACTGCCGCCGGTCTTCCCGGCGGCCCGCTACCACTCCCTCTGCGTCGACCCGGCGACGCTGCCGCCGGCCCTGGCGGTGACGGCGACGAGCGAGGGCGACGGGGTCGTCATGGGGATCCGCCACGTCTCGCTCCCCCTGGAGGGCGTCCAGTTCCACCCCGAGTCGGTGCTCACGCCAGACGGGCCACGGCTCCTCGCCAACTTCCTCCGTCTGGCCGGGGAGGGGGAGGCGGCGACGCTCGAGGCGGCGAGCGGCTCGTTCGCGACGGCCGGGCTCGGGAGCCGAGAGACGGTGCCGATGGGAGGTCGCCAATGAGCGAGCAGGTCCGGGCCGCTCTGGCGGCCGTCGTCGAGGGTCGGACGCTCACCTTCGACGAGGCGCGCCGGGCGATGGCGGCCGTCATGGACGGGGAGGCGACGCCGGCCCAGCTCGCCGGCCTCCTCGTCGCCCTCCGGATGCGGGGCGAAACGGCCGAGGAGCTAGCCGGTTTTGCCGCGGCCATGCGCGAGCGCGCCCTCCGGGTCGAGGCCCCGCCCGGCACCATCGACGTCGTCGGGACGGGCGGCGACGGGAGCCGGACCTTCAACATCTCGACGGCGGCGGCCCTCGTCGTCGCCGCGGCCGGGATCCCGGTGGCGAAGCACGGCAATCGGGCCATCACCTCGGCCGCCGGCTCGGCCGACGTCCTCGATGCCCTCGGGGTGCGGATCGACCACGATCCCGCCTCGGCGGCGGCGGCGCTCCGGGAGCTCGGCTTCGCCTTCCTCTTCGCCCCGAACTTCCATCCGGCCATGCGCCACGCGGCGCCGACGCGGCGCGAGCTCGGCCTTCGGACCGCCTTCAACCTCCTCGGGCCC
>DAOTYQ010000067.1:0-4484 GCA_034434735.1 Chloroflexota bacterium | reverse complement strand
CCGGTCGCCCGCCGCCGACGGGGCGACCGCCACGGCGACGAGGAGCGTGACGAGGAGCGCGACCGAGGTGGCACGGCGGCGGAACATGGGACCCCTCCCCTTGCGGAACCGGTTGCTGCGTTCATACTCGCTGGCGGGCCATCCGTCAATGGCCTGCCGTCCGTCAACGGCCTGCCAGTGCCGGCCCTCTCCGGATGTGCGCCACCCGGCGCAGGGCGCCCATCACCGGCGACGGGCGTGGCATGAGCTGAGATGAGGAGAACCACGATGCGACTCGATGGCCTTCGGGTCCTCGTCCTCGCCGCCGAGGGGGTCGAGGACCTCGAGTACTGGGTGACCGTCATGCGCCTCCGCGAGGAGGGGGCCATGGTCCGGACCGCAGGTCTCGCCCAGGGAACCGTCCGCGGCAAGAACGGGCTCGCCGTCCCCATCGACGTCCCGGTGGCCGAGGTCGCCGCGGCCGACGTCGATGCCCTCGTCGTCCCCGGCGGTTGGGCACCCGACAAGCTTCGCCGGTACCGGGCTGTCACCGATCTCGTCGCCGCCGTCTACGCCGCCGGCAAGCCCCTCGCCATCATCTGCCACGGCGGGCTCGTCGCCATCTCGGCCCGGATCGTCGCCGGCCGTCGGGCGACGGGCTCCCTCGGCATCAAGGACGACCTGGAGAACGCCGGGGCCATCTGGGTCGACGAACCCGCCTTCCGGGACGGGACCATCGTCTGGGGCCGGGTCGTCGACGACATCCCGGCCTTCCTCCGCGAGACGGTCGCCTGCTTCGCCGAGGCGAGGACCACCGTCCAGACTTCGGGCTGAGGTCGGCGAGCGGGCCGGTCGGCTCAGTTCCCGGCTTCGGCCCCCGTCGCCGGGCCGCCCGACTCACGCTCGGCCGCCTCGTACGCCTCGAGGAGGAGCTGGGAGAGGTGGCGGACGCGCTGCCGCGTCCCCGACCGGCGGAGGCCCATCTCGATCTGGCCAAGGCAGCCCGGGTTGACCGTCACGACCACCTCGGCCTCCGTCGCCGCCGCGTTCGTTACCTTCGTCGACAGGAGCGTGAGCGACTCGTCCCAGCGGCGGAACGTGTAGACCCCGGCCGAGCCGCAGCAGACGTCGGCGGCGGCCATCTCCCGGAGCTCGAGACCCGGGATCGCACGTAGGAGCGCCCGGGGCGCCGCCCTGATCCGCTGGGCGTGGGCGAGGTGGCACGGCTCGTGGTAGGTCACGACCCGCTCCACCCGCCCGAGCGGCGGCCCCGACGGCACGAGGTCGAGGGCGAGCTCGGTGAAGTCGCGGGTCCGGGCGGCGATGGCCCGGGCCCGCTCGGCCCAGACCGGATCGTCGGCGAGCAGCTCACCGTACTCCTTGAGCATCCCCGAGCAGGCGGCACAGTCGGCGAAGACGACGTCGGCTCCGGTCGCCTCGAGGGCGGCGACGTTGCGGCGGGCGAAGTCGCGGGCGACCTCGACCTCGCCGAGGTCGGTCTGGGGCGCCCCGCAGCAGACGAGGTCGGCCGGGGTGACGACCTCGACGCCGTTCCGGCGGAGGACCTCGACGGCGGCCTGGGCGGCGTCGGCGAAGACGGCGTTCATGAAGCAGCCGAGGAAATAGGCGGCCCGGAGGCGACGCGGACCGACGGCCTCGAGGTGGACCCCGCCGTCGGCGTACCGCCACCGCCACGGTCGGTCCGGCAGCTCCGGAAGCCAGGCCTCGAGGCGGCCGAGGGGTCCCAGGAGCCGAAAGATCCCGCTCGCCCGGAGGAGCCGCTGGAGACCGGTCCGCTGGTAGAGCCAGCGGAGGAGGACGAGGGGCCACTCCATCCGCCGCGGCCGCCCGAAGACGGCGCGCTGGAGGAGGCGACGACCCGCCCGGACGACGGCCGGCTCGCGCCGGTCGGGGTTGTCCGGTCGCTGGGCCGCCGCCCGCCCCTCGAGGACGAGCGTCCCGATCGGGACCCCGACCGGGCAGGCCGGCTCGCAGGCCCGGCAGTCGAGGCAGTCGTACATCTGCCGGAGGAAGGCGTCGTCGAGGGCGAGCCGACCCGCCGCCGCCGCCCGGACGAGCTGGACGCGCCCTCGAGGCGACTCCCGTTCCAGGAGCGTCGCCTCGTGGGTCGGGCAGACCGGCAGGCAGGCGGCGCAGCGGATGCAGGCATCGGCCCCGGCGAGGTGGGGGAACTGCCCGGCGGCGGGCCCGCGCGTCCGGGCCAGACCAGGGAGGAGGTCGGGGGCGATCACCCTCGGCCGACCCCCGCCCGGCCGCTCCCGCCCGATCCGGCGTCGGGGCTGCCGGCTGGTCCGGCGTCGGGGCGCTCGGCCAGCTCGCCGGTGGCCGCCCGGGCGCGCTCGGCCGGTTCCGCGTCGGAGCGCTCGGCCGGCTCGCCGCTCGCCGCTTCGAACGGCGAGCGCGGCAAGCCGACTCCCGTCTCCATCGGCGCCACGAGGCCCCGACCGTCGGGGAGGACCTTGCCCGGGTTGAGGATCCCCTGCGGGTCGAAGAGCGCCTTCAGGGCCCGCATGAGCTCGAGGGCCGTCGGGTCGACCCCAAGGGGTAGGAACTCCTTCTTGAGGGCCCCGATCCCGTGCTCGCCCGAGAGGACGCCGCCGAGGTCGAGGGCGGCCAGGAAGATGTCGCTCGCCGCGGCCAGCATCCGGGCCCGCTCGTCGGGGTCGGCCCCGTCGAAGAGGATGTTCGGGTGGAGGTTGCCGTCGCTGATGTGGCCGAAGGTCGCGATCGGCAGTCCGTGTCGTTCGGAGATCGTCCGGATCCGACGGACCATCTCGACGATGGCGCCCCGCGGGACGGCGACGTCCTCACCGAGCTTGTTCGGGCGGAGCCGGGCGAGGGCCGGCGAGACGGCCCGTCGGGCGAGCCAGAGCTCGTCGGCCTCCGCCTCGTCGGCGGCGACCCGGACGAGGACGGCCCCGTTCGATCGGGCGATGCCGGCGACCGCCTCCACCTCGACCGCCGTCGAGGCGTCGGTCCCGTCGTGCCGGAAGAGGAGGATCGCCTCGAGGGTGCCCGGCAGCCCGAGGGGCCGATATGCCTCGACGGCGTCGAGGCAGACCCGGTCGACGAGCTCGATGGCGGCCGGCAGGATCCCGGCCCCGAGAACACGGGTCACCAGCGCCGCCGCGGCCTCGAGGGAGGCGAAACCGGCCAGGAGGGTTCGCTCTCGGGCCGGTCGCGGCAGGAGCTTGACGACGGCCCGGGTGATGATGCCGAGCGTCCCTTCGCTGCCGACGAAGAGGTGGGCGAGCGGGTAGCCCGAGCTGTTCTTCATCGCCCGCGATCCGAACCAGGCGATCCGCCCGTCGGCGAGGACGACCTCGAGGGCCAGGACGTAGTCGCGGGTCACGCCGTACTTGAGGCCGCTCGGGCCACCGGCGTTGCAGGCCAAATTACCGCCGATGGTCGAGATGCCGAGCGACGCGGGATCCGGCGGGTAGAAGAGGCCGAGGCTCGCCGCCTCTCGGCCGAGATCGGCGGTCACGACCCCGGCTTCGACGGTGGCGGTCATGTTCACCCGGTCGATCTCGAGGATCCGGTTCATCGCCGCCAGGTCGAGGACGAGCTCGGCACCCGAGGCGGGCACGGGACCGCCGGTCAGGCTCGTCCCCGAACCGCGGGCGACGACCGGGATCCCGTGCTCCGCGCAGACCCGAATAACCCCGGCCACCTCCGCCGTCGTCCGAGCGAGGGCGCCGGCCGCCGGCCGGCGCTCGAGGAAGGTGCCGTCGTAGGCGTAGGTCGCCAGATCGACCGGCGCCGTCAGGAGCCGCTCGCCGATGACCGACCGGAGCGCGGCCGCGACGTCCGACGGGAGGCCTCCGGCGGTTTCGGAGCGCGTCACCGGGCGGGACGCGTGACTCGCGCAGACTGGAGAGCGGCGCGGCCCGAGGACCAGCCACCGCCCGATGCTCCCCCCGCGGCCGTCCAGGCCATCGCTGCCTCCGTTGCACTCGTGCGGGCCACGACCACCCACCTCATCCAGCGGGGGGTGCTACGCCTGGCTCGCCCCCGCTGCCCGAGCCGCGCTCGCGTCCGCTCGCTCGGTCGGTCGGTACGGTCGAGTAGCATGTAGCATGCCACTTGCGCGCAGCATCGTCAAGGCCAGCCGTTCGGCCCCAGCGCAGGGCGGTGGGCGCTGGCGTTGCGGCGCTTGCGGGCCCACCCCCTCCCCTGCAGCCCTGCCAGATTCTCGTGGGGCGAGCGGTCGTCCCGAGCCGGAGGACGAGGCGCCGGTGGCGAGGTGGACAGGCGTTCCTGTGGTGAGCGTTACGAAGCGCCGGCGGCTCAACGCGTCACCAGGTGCGCACGCCTCGGCTGGTCGGGTCTCCGCTTGCGATCGGCCGTGCCCGTTCCCCGGCCAGGCGCTCGTCCGGTGACGCAGATGTCCGGAGCGGCCGCGCCTTGGCGGGCGGGATCGGGTCCGGCGAGCACGATCGTGGGCTGGGCCGGGCGCGCTGGCGGCCCGGACGCGTCGTCGT
>DAOTYQ010000066.1:0-4734 GCA_034434735.1 Chloroflexota bacterium | reverse complement strand
TGCTCACCGATCCCGTCGACCGGGAGTCGTACCGGCGCGACGAGACGGCCTTCCTCGAGGCGGGGCTGCCGGGCGCCGTCGCCCTGCCGACGACGACGGCCGAGGTCGTCGAGCTCGTCCGCCTGGCGGGCGCGCACCAGGTCCCGATCGTGCCCCGGGGTGCCGGGACGGGGCTCTCCGGCGGGGCAGCTGGGATCGAGGGCGGGCTCACCATCGCCTTCACCCAGATGAAGCGGATCCTCGAGATCGACCCGGCGAATCTGACCGTGACCGTCCAGCCGGGGATCATCAACGCCGATCTGAAGGCCGCCGTCGCCGAGCACGGCCTCTTCTACCCACCCGATCCAGCGAGCTACGAACAGTGCTCCATCGGCGGCAACCTGGGGACGAACGCCGGCGGTCTCTGCTGCGTGAAGTACGGGGTCACCCGGGACGCGGTCCTGGGCCTCGAGGTCGTCACCGCCGACGGCACGGTCCTCCGCCTCGGCGGGAAGAACGTCAAGGACGTCGCCGGGTATGCCCTCATGCAGCTCTTCGTCGGCTCCCAGGGGACCCTGGGGATCGTCACCGAGGCGACGCTCCGGCTCCGGCCCGCGCCGCCACCGAAGCTGACGATGCTCGCCTTCTTCCCGAGCCTCGAAGCAGCCGGGGCGGCGGTCAGCGCGATGACCGCCCGGGGGCTTGGCCCGGCGACCCTCGAGCTCATGGACCGGGCGACCATTGCCGCCGTCGACGATTGGCAGCAGCTCGGCCTCGACCGCGAGGCGGCGGCCCTGCTCCTCGTCGAGTCCGACCTCCCGGGGGCGGCCGCCGAGGCGGAGCTCGAGGCGGCCGAGGAAGCCTGTCGCGCGGCCGGGGCGTCCTTCACCCTCCGGGCGGCCGACCCGCAGGAGGCGGACTGGCTCCGCCAGGGGCGGCGCCTCGCCTACCGAGCCTTGGAGCGGCTCGGGATCGCCCACATGGAGGACGTCGGGGTGCCGCGCTCGCGGATCCCCGAGATGCTCCGGGCCATCGAGGCGATCTCGGCCCAGCACGGCGTCCCGATCCCGACCTTCGGCCATGCCGGCGACGGCAATCTCCATCCGACCCTCGTCTTCGGCCGGGACGACCCGACGGCGGCCGAGCGGGACGCCCTCGTCCGCGACGAGCTCTACCGGGCTGCCATCGCCCTCGGCGGGACGGTGACCGGCGAGCACGGCATCGGGCTTGCCCGGAAGGACTACCTCGAGGTCCAGCGGGGTCCGGAGGTCGTCGCCGTCATGCGCCGGATCAAGGCCGCCCTCGACCCGGCCGGGATCCTCAACCCCGGCAAGATGGTCTAGCCTCACTGGGCGGCGGGCGGCGGACAGGCGCGGGGCGTACCATGGCGGCGATGAGCGAGCGGCTCTATCGGTCTCGCACCGATCGCATCCTCGCCGGCGTCTGCGGCGGCCTCGCCGAGCGCCTCGGCGTCGACCCGTCCCTGATCCGGATCGCCTGGATCGTGCTGGCCCTGGCGACCGCGGTCGTGCCCTTCGTCGTCCTCTACGTCGTGATGGCCGTCATCGTCCCCGAGCGACCGGCGGGCGACGCCGGGCCGGCTCCGCCGGGCGAAGGGGAGCGCCCTGCCGAAGGGGGGTCCCCGAGCGGCCGGGCGCGCCGCGAGGACCTCGGCGTTCTCCTCGGCGCCGGGCTCGTCGTCGTCGGCCTCGTCGTCCTCCTCGACCGCTGGTTCTGGATCCGGGTCGACTGGCAGCTCGTCTGGCCGGCCGCCCTCATCGTCATCGGCATCCTCCTGATCCTCCAGACGCTCCGTCGACCCGCGTAGCGACGAGGGGGCCAGCCTCGCGTCTGGGTTTCTGCCGAACGGCGTCCGGCGGGCTGTGTCAGGCTAGCTGGCACGAGCCTCGGGCAGACTCCCCGCCATGGAAGCCCGCATCCTCCCTCTCGAGGGCCTCGCCGCCCGGGGCACGAGCCCGCTTTCCGAGCCGACCGGCGAGCCGCGGGTCCTCGTCGCTGGCGACCGGCTCGTCGTCGACCACCTCGAAATCGCCGATCCGGCCGCGGCCGCCATCGTCGCGGCCCGCCCTGAACCGGAGCGAGTCGCGCTCGTCGAGCGGGCCCTCCGGGTCGGCCTCCTCGCCATCGCCGACGCCACGGTCACCGTCGACGTCGACGTCGTCCGGCGCGAGTTCGACGAGCTCCTCCGGCGGACCGTCGAGGCGAACGAACGGGCGACGACGGCCCTCGAGGCGATCCTCCGCCAGAACTTCGCCGACGGCGAGGGTCGCCTGCCGCGTACCCTCGAGGCGTTCCTGGGCGACCGCGGTGCGCTGCGGCAGTTCGTCGGCGAGCTCTTCGACGAGACGAAGCGGGACTCGGCCCTCGGCCGACTCTCGACGCTCCTCGGGGCGTACTTCGACGGCGATGCCTCGAAGCTCGCCCGCCTCCTCGACCCGACCCGCCTGGGCTCGCCGCTCCACCAGTTCCGGGCCGAGATCACGGCCGAGTTCGGCCGGCTCCACGAGAAGCTCGCCGCCCTCGAGGCCGCCGCAGCGGCACGGGCGGCGGAGCGGGCGAAGTCGGCGGCGAAGGGCGTCGACTTCGAGGACCTCCTCGAGTCGCTCCTCGGTGAGCTCGCCCGCGGCGCCGGTGACCTCCTCGAGCGGACCTCGACCGAAGCCGGGGATGTGCTGCGCTCGAAGAAGGGCGACTTCGTGCTGACCCTCAATCCGGAGCTCGCCCGCGGTGCTGAGCTGCGGATCGTCATCGAGGCGAAGAACCGGGCGATCTCGGGACCGCGGATCCGCGAGGAGCTCCGCGAGGCAAAGACGAACCGCGGTGCCGCCGTCGGCGTCGTCGTCTTCACCCCTGAACACGCCCCGTCCGGCGTCGCCCCCTTCGACGTCCGGGCCGGAGATGTCTACTGCGTGCTCGATCCCGAAGCGCCGGACAGGGCGACGCTCGAGGCGGCCATCCGCCTCGCCCGACTCCTCGCCCTCGCCTCGGTCGAGGAGCGGGAGGTGGAGGTCGACGCCGCGGCCGTCGCCGAGGCCCTGGAGGGGGTCCGCCGCCAGCTCGAGGCGATCAAGAGCCTGAAGGCGCAGCTGACCTCCATCGGGAACGCCACGAAGGCCGTCTGGTCGGGCCTCGACGGGCTTCGGGCCGGAATCCTCGAGCACGTCGCCGAGGCCGAGCGGCGGCTCCGCGGCGAAGGCTAGCCGGCGGATCCGCCGGGCCGCCGGTGCCTCGGTGGCCGTTCGTCCCGGCTGACGTCGGGCAGCGCGGCCTTGCCTTCGGGCCGGGGCGGGTGTCGCCACGTCATCGGGCTCGTGGTATCGTCCCGTTCTGGCGCTCCGGCCGGGACCGGAGCCGGGAACGGAGGCGATGCTCATGGCGCGTGCCATGTGGAGGGGGGCGATCCAGTTCGGGCTGGTGACCATCCCGGTCCGGCTCTACCTCGCCACCGAGGCGAAGACCCAGATCGCCTTCCACCTCCTCCACGCCGCCGACGGGGCCCGGATCCAGATGAAGATCTGGTGCCCCGCCGAAGAAAAGATCATTCCTCGGAGCGAGACGGTCCGCGGCTACGAGATCGCACCCGGCCGCTACGTCGTCGTCACCGACGAGGACCTGGCCAAGGTCCCCCTCAAGACGGTCCGGGCCATCGAGATCGAGCAGTTCGTCGAGCGCTCGGCGGCCGAGTCGGCGGTCCGCTTCGTCAAGCAGGCCTACTACGTCGAGCCCGAGCCGATCGGACGGAAGGCCTTCGCCCTCCTCCGCGAGGTCCTCGCCCAGGCCGGGCTGACCGCGATCTGCAAGGTCGTGATCAAGGATCGCGAGGTCCTCGCCGCCATCGATCCCTTCGATCGCGCCCTCCTCCTCTCGACCCTGCACTGGCCCGACGAGATCCGCTCCATCGGCGAGCTCGACCTGCCCGACGGCGAGATCGAGATCAAACCAGCCGAGCGAGCCATGGCTCGCCAGCTCGTCGAGGCGATGACGGCCCCCTTCGACCCGGCCGCCTACCGCGACGAGTACCGCGAGGCCGTCCTGGAGATCATCCGGGCCAAGGCCGAGGGGATGGAGCTGGAGGCGCCGCCGACCGAGGCGGAGCCGGCGGCCGCGGTCATCGACCTCATGAAGGTCCTCGAGGCGAGCGTCGCGGCGGCCCGTCGCCAGCGCGAGGAGGCGGCGCCGGTCGTCGCCCTTACCGAGACGGCGAGCGAACGGCCGCGCCGCGGAGCGGCGCCGACGAAGCCGCTGACGGCGTCGAGCGAAGCGCCCGCGGCGACCCGGCCGGGCACGGCTGCGTCCGGCCGTCCGCGGGCGACGCGGAGTGGGGCGCCGGCGATGGAAGAGGAGGCGGAGGCGCGGCCGGTTCGGCGTCGCAAGAGCGCGTAGCGCGACCTGGCCGATCCGGACAGCCGGGTCGGAGGCCTCGCCGCCTGCCCGGGGCCTCGCGGTCGGCGGCGGCTCGTCGGCGTCTCGGGGCCGCGGCGTCGCTCTCCGTTGCCCTCGGCCGGTGCCCTCGGCCGACCGGCGTCGCCCTGGGCGAACACTACGAGCTTCGCGCGCTTTCTCGAGCGCTCGGCGTCGCCCTGGGCGAACAGTACGGCCGCGGCGGTCGCTCTCCCGCGTTCGGCGTCGCCCTGGGCGAACAGTACGCATCGGGTGGAGCCCGGCTGCCGCGTTCTGTTCGCCCACGCCGACACGTCGAGCGTCTCCGGGCCCGCCTCCCCCGTTCTGTTCGCC
>DAOTYQ010000065.1:0-1894 GCA_034434735.1 Chloroflexota bacterium | reverse complement strand
TTGAAGCGCGGGTCGGTCCGGCGGTGGGCGAGGACGGCGAGGGTCCGGTCGACGTGCTCGCGCAGCGGCGGCGGGAGGACCTCCTCGAGCTTCGTGAACGCCGCGGCGAGCTCCGGGTCGTACTTGTCGGCGTAGCGGGCCATGAGGCGGGCCGAGAGGACGACCGCCATCGCTTCGCCGAGGGTGAGGTTGAGGGGCGGCAGGAAGGTCTCGCCGGCGACGCCCCAGCGTCCGTTGTCGTTCCAGACCGCGATCCCGATCTCGCCCTCCAGGGCGCGCAGGTCGCGATAGGCGGTCCGGCGGGAGACGCCGACCCGGCGGGCGATCTCGTCGATGTGGACGCCCCGCTCGCCGTGCGAGCGGAGGACGGAGAGGACGAGGTAGAAGCGGGCGAGGCGGTCGCGCTTCCCGCTCGATTCGCGGTCGGCCTCGGTCATGCTCCCTCCTGGTCGGGCGACGGTGCCGGCTCCCTCGGTCCGGGCGCCGCCCGGGCTCCATTGTGCCAGCCGGCTCGCCGGCCGACGGGCTGCTCCGGAGGGTGAACGGCGGAGGAGCGACGGGCGCGCGCCCCGCCGTTCGACGGGCCCCGCCGGGGGAGTGAGAGCGGCGCGATGGGCTCGGCCGAGGCGGGTCGGCCCCTCACGGAGCCGGCCGCGGGACCGACCGGTCGAGCCCCCGGGCGACGGCCTCGAGCTCCAGCCGGACCGTGGCGAGGATCCCCGGCGGCGAAAGCTCGTACGCCTCCCCGTTCACCGTCGCCTCGACCCGCCCCACCTCGCCGTCGGCGAAGACCCAGTAGTCGAGCTGGCCACGCCAGCGCCGGATGGACGCCTCGCCGGTGACGAGCCAGAGCGGCCAGACGGCCGCCGCGAAGGTCGGCCCGTCGACGGCGATCCGGCAGTGCCGGGCCCGCGCCCCGCCGACGGTGGCGATCCCCCGATCCTCGGCTGCCGTCCGGTTCCCGGCCGCCAGGGCGACCGCGACGATCTGGCGGTCGAGGTCCGCCCCGCTGACCTCGGTCGGGTCGACCCGGTACCAGCCGATCCGGGGCAGCGCCCGCCAGGCGACGCCCCCGACCCTCGCCGCGCCGTAGGTCCCCAGCGCGACCGGGGTCGCCGCGTAGCCCGACCAGCGAAAGTCTCCACCGACCCGCAGGCCGGCCAGGTCGACCTCGCCGATGGGCCGAAGGTCGACCTCCCCGGTCAATCGGAGGCTGAGGCGGGCGCTCGAGCCGGCGGCCAGCTCGGCCGTGCAGTCGGGGGGCTCGAGACTCGGGTCGGTCGGCCCATAGATGGAGCCGGGTGCCGGTCGGTCCCGGAGGGCGAGGTCGTTCGCCACGGCCGCGGCGCTGACGAGGGACGCCGTGACGGCCGTCAGCAGCGCGCCGAGGGCGAGCCCGAGGACGAGGCGACGGCGCCGACCGGCCCTCCAGCCGAGGAGTCGACGGGCGAGGCCGAGTCCGGCGAAGAGGCTCGTTCCGGCCAGGGCCAGGAACCACGGATAGGCGGCTTCGATCGACGGCAGGAGGGTCTGCGGGCCACCCCGGGTCAGCCGGACGACGAGGCCGCCGATGGAGGGCAGGAGGAGGAGGAGGCTGAGCGTTCCCAGGGCGACGATGGCGGGAAAGGCGAGCCGTCCCCGCGGCACCGGCGGCCAGACGAGGGCACTGGCGGCGACGAGGGTCGGGAGGCCGGCGACCAGGCCGACGGCGACGTCGATGGGGCCGCCGGGTCGGTACCCGACGAGGACGAGTCCGGCGGTCGCCGCCCAGCCGCCGGTGAGCGCCGCGGCGAGGAGGCGGAGCTCGAGTTGGCGGACGCGCATTGCGCCCCGGAGTGTACGGGGCGCCCCCGCAGCGTCGCTCGCCCGCGCCCACATTGCGCCGCATGGCCGA
>DAOTYQ010000064.1:0-42525 GCA_034434735.1 Chloroflexota bacterium | reverse complement strand
CGGCGGCTCGTCGAGACGACCCACCTTGCGCTCATGGCCGGCATCGCCGCGGCGGTCCCGGGCAATCGGATCGGCGACATCTCGGCGGCCATCGAGGACGTCGCCCGACCGGCTGGCTTCGGGATCGTCCGCCAGTACGTCGGTCACGGCATCGGGGAAGCGATGCACCAGGACCCCCAGATCCCGAACTACCGGACGGGACAGCGGGGACTCCTCCTGGAGCCCGGGATCACCCTCGCCATCGAGCCGATGTTCACCCTCGGCGGCGACGAAGTCGCGACGAAGGCGGACGGCTGGACTGTGGTGACCGTCGACGGCTCGCTGGCCGCCCACTTCGAGCACACCATCGCCGTGACCGCCGACGGGCCAGAGATCCTCACGACGGTCTAGCGGGATGGGCGCTTGTCGGATGGCGGGTCGATCTGCTATGCTGTGCGTTCGCGTGTCCGGCCCCTCCGGGCCGGGCATCGCTGCGAGAAGGGAACGATCAGAAGGTGGCCAAGAAGGACGCGATCGAAGTCGAAGGGACGGTCGTCGAGTCACTCCCGAATACCATGTTCGCGGTCGAGCTCGACAACGGCCATCGCGTCCTCGCCCACATCAGCGGCAAGCTTCGGATGAACTTCATCCGGATCCTGCCCGGCGATCGGGTCCGCGTCGAGCTCTCGCCCTACGATTTGACGCGGGGTCGGATCACCTACCGTCTGAAGTAGCCGACAGCGCAAGCATCGAGGAACCGGTGAAAGTCAGAGCCTCCGTCAAGGCCCGCTGTGACAACTGCAAGATCATCCGCCGTCACGGGACGGTGATGGTCATCTGCACGAACCCCAAGCACAAGCAGCGGCAGGGGTAGCGAGATGGCCCGCATCGCTGGGGTCGACATCCCGCGCGAGAAGCGCGTCGAGGTCGCCCTGACCTACATCTACGGCATCGGCCTCCCGACGGCCCAGAAGATCCTCGCCCAGACGAACATCAACCCGGACACCCGGGTTCGGGACCTGACCGAGGAGCAGGTGGGCCGCCTCCGCGAGGTCATCGACCGGAACTACAAGGTCGAGGGGGACCTGCGGCGCGAGGTCGCCCTCAACATCAAGCGCCTCATCGAGATCGGCTCGTATCGGGGGCTGCGGCACCGGCGGAACCTGCCGGTTCGAGGCCAGCGAACGAAGACGAACGCCCGCCAGCGGCGGGGTCCGCGGAAGACCGTCGGCGCCCGGCGGAAGAAGTAGCGGCCGGACCGGTTCGGCCAAGTCGCGATCCCCGACGGGCTCAGCGAAGGAAGCAGAGGAACTGACAGCAGGTGGCAGATCGAAAGCGAGCGACGCGTCAGCGCCGCCGGGAGCGGAAGAACGTCCCGGTCGGACACGCCCACATCCAGGCGACGTTCAACAACACGATCATCTCGATCACCGACCCGGCCGGCAACGTCGTCGCCTGGGGCTCGGCGGGGGCGGCCGGCTTCAAGGGCTCTCGGAAGAGCACGCCCTACGCCGCCGCCATCTCGGCCGACCTCGCTGCCCGGAAGGCGATGGAGCACGGGATGCGCCAGATCGAGGTCTTCGTCAAGGGTCCCGGCGCCGGGCGCGAGCAGGCGATCCGATCCCTCCAGGCGGCCGGCCTCGAGATCACCGCGATCACCGACGTGACGCCGATCCCGCACAACGGCTGCCGGCCGCCGAAGCGGCGCCGGGTCTGAGGGGAGCGCCATGGCCCGTTACACCGAATCGGTCTGCCGGCTCTGCCGCCGCGAAGGGATGAAGCTCTACCTCAAGGGCAGCCGCTGCTACACGAAGAAGTGCGCCTTCGAGCGACGGCCGACGCCCCCGGGTCAGCACGGGGTCCGGCGCCGCAAGCTCGGCGACTACGGGCAGCAGCTCCGGGAGAAGCAGAAGGTTCGGCGGATCTACGGTGTCCTCGAGCGCCAGTTCAAGAACTACTTCGCCGAGGCGTCCCGCCACAGCGGGGTGACTGGGGAGTACCTCCTCCGGATGCTCGAGCTCCGTCTCGACAACGTCGTCTACCGGATGGGCTTCGCGGCCTCCCGGGCGCAGGCCCGCCAACTCGTCAGCCACGGCCACTTCGCGGTGAACGGCCGGCCGACGAACATCCCCTCCTATCAGCTCAAGCCCGGCGATCGGATCGCGGTCCGCGAGTCGCGGGCGAACCGCGAGCCGTTCAAGCTCGCCCGAGAGACCCTCCGCTCCCACCAGCCGCCCGAGTGGCTCCAGGTCGACCCGACGGCCCTCGCCGGGACGGTCGTCGAGGCACCGCGGCGCGAGCACATGCCGCAGGAGCTGAGCGAGCAGCTCGTGGTCGAGTACTACTCGAGGTGAGTGGTCCGATGATCGAACTCGAGAGCCCGCAGATCGAGCCCGTCGAGGAAGCCGGGACGTACGCGAAGTACGAGGCCGGCCCCCTCCAGGCCGGCTACGGGGTCACCCTCGGCAACGCCCTTCGGCGCGTCCTCCTCTCCTCCCTCGAAGGCGCCGCGGTGACCTCGATTCAGATCCGGGACGTCTACCAGGAGTTCAGCACGATCCCGGGCGTCAAGGAGGACGTCACCCAGATCGTCCTGAACGTCAAGAAGCTCCGCCTCAAGAGCTTCGCCACTCACCCCGTGCAGCTCCGGCTCCACAAGAGCGGGGCGGGCCCGGTCACCGCCGGCGACATCATGGAGTCGGCCGACGTCGAGATCGTCAACCCCGAGCTCGTCCTCATGACCATCGACTCGGACGACGTGACCGTCGAGATGGATCTGACGGTGGAGCGGGGCGTCGGCTACCTGGCCGCCGAGCGGACGGAGGCGCTGCCCATCGGTGTCATCGCCGTCGACGCCATCTTCACCCCGGTTCGGCGGGTGAACTACTGGGTCGAGAGCATGCGCGTCGGCCAGATCACGAACTTCGACAAGCTCACCATCGAGATCGAGACCGACGGCACGATCAGCCCCGAGGAGGCGCTCTCGCGGGCTGCCCGGATCCTCATCGAGCAGTTCCAGCCCTTCGCCAACATCGGCCTCACCGCCGCGGCGGCCGAGCGGCCGGAGACCGGGCTGCCGGCGCTCCCCCCGAACATGCTCGACATGCCGATCGAGGAGCTCGACCTGCCGATGCGGGCCTACAACTCGCTGAAGCGGAACAACATCGTCAAGGTCGGCCAACTCCTCCAGCTCCGGGACGAGGATCTTCTGCGGATGCGGAACTTCGGCAAGAAGTCGCTGGACGAGATGAAGGAGCGCCTGCGGATGCGGGGTTTCCTCCTGCCCGACTCGGGCCCGGAGCCCCAGGCGCACGGTTCCGAGGCCGGGACGGAGGACTAGCGCGATGGCCCACCGGATCGATGGTCGCAAGCTCAGCCGCAAGACCGGCCCCCGCCTCGGTCTCTACCGGAACCTGACCGTCGCCGTCCTCCGCTACGAGCGCGTCCAGACGACGGAGGCGAAGGCGAAGGCGGTTCGGGGTCGGGTGGAGCGGATGATCAGCCTCGCCAAGCGGGGCGATCTCGCGGCTCGGCGGGCCGTCGTCGCCGAGTTCCCGAACGAGCCGCTCGTCGTCAAGAAGCTCTTCGATGAGATCGCGCCGAAGTACGCCGACCGGCCGTCGGGCTTCACCCGGATCGTCCGACTCGGGGCTCGACGCGGCGACGCGGCCGAGATCGTCCAACTCGAGCTCGTCTGAGCTCGAAGGAGGCACCCGAGAGGGTGTCCCCGTGCGCTATCGGGCACGGGTCGAATACGACGGCACGGACTTCGCCGGGTTCCAGGTCCAACCTGGGGCCCGGACGGTCCAGGGGGTCCTCGAGGCCGCCCTCGCCGCCCTCTCCGGTGGCGTGCGGCGACCGGTCGTCGGGGCCGGCCGAACCGACGCCGGAGTCCACGCCCTCGACCAGGTGATCGCCTTCACCTACGAGGGCCGACTCTCGGCGCCGGACCTGGAGCGGGCGCTCAACGCCCATCTCCCGTCGGACGTCGCGATCCGCGACCTCCGGCGTGTCCCGGCCGGTTGGCACCCCCGTCGCGCGGCGCGGTACCGGGAGTACCGCTACACCGTCTGGAACGGGCCGCGCAGCCCGCTTCGCGAGCGCCATGCGCTCGGGGTGCGGGAGCCACTCGACGTCGCCGCGATGGCGCGAGCCGGAGCGGCCCTCGTGGGCCGTCACGACTTCAGCGCCTTCGGGGCGGCAGACCGGCAGCCCGTCCGGACCGTCCACGCGGTCCGGGTTCGGAAGCGTGGCCCGCTCGTGACCATCGACGTCCGGGCGGACGCCTTCCTGCGGGGCATGGTTCGCCGGATCGCGGCCGTCCTCATCGAGGTCGGCCGGGGTCGGGCCGACGAGGCGGTCGTCGCGACCGCTCTTGCCTCGGGGCGGCCGGCCCTCCACGGGGCGACGGCCCCGGCAAAGGGCCTCTGCCTCCGCCGGGTCGCCCTCGGTCGGGGGCGCCGGACGGCGGACCGCCCGCCGGGCGGCCCGACCGGCCACATGGGATGGAGTAGCGAGATAGACGAGAACGATGAACGCGAGAACGTATAGCCCGCGAGCGGGCGAGATCGAGCGACGCTGGTACGTCGTCGACGCCACGAACGAGACCCTCGGTCGTCTCGCCTCGCGGATCGCTCGCGTCCTCGAGGGCAAGCACAAGCCGACCTATGCCCCGCACCTCGACTGCGGGGATCACGTCATCGTCCTCAACGCCGCCCGTGTGGCGGTGACGCGGGACAAGCGCGACACGAAGATCTACTACCGCCACAGCGGCTACCCGCACGGTCTCAAGCAGGAGACCCTGGGCCAACTCCTCGCCCGGCGGCCCGAAGAGGTCATCCGGCGGGCCGTCAAGGGGATGCTGCCCCACAACCGGCTCGGCGCCCGCCAGCTCCGCAAGCTCAAGGTCTATGCCGGCCCGGACCACCCCCACCAGGCCCAGCGGCCCGAGCCGCTCGGCTGACCGCGAGGGAGTCGCGATGTCCACGCCACCTTTCTTCTACGGGACGGGGCGCCGCAAGACCGCGGTCGCCCGGGTCCGGCTCCTGCCCGGCGAGGGCGAGATCGTCGTGAACGGGCGGTCGCTCGAGGAACACTTCGGGGACGCCGTTCCGTTGAGCGACATCTTCTTGCCGTTTCGGGTGACGGGGACCGAAGGCCGCTTCAACGCCATGGTCAAGGTCGAGGGCGGCGGTGTCTCCGGGCAGGCGGGCGCGATCCGTCACGGCATCGCTCGGGCGCTCCTCCAGGTCGACGAGGCGACGTTCCGGCCGGTCCTCCGCTCGGCGGGCCTCCTGACCCGAGATCCCCGGATGAAGGAGCGGAAGAAGTACGGCCTCAAGCGAGCCCGGAAGGCGCCGCAGTACACGAAGCGCTAGTCGGGCCTGGGCTGCGGGCCCGGCTGCGGACCCCAGGGGCGTTGACGCCGTGGCCCGGCGCGGTACCCTCGACCGCGTCATGGCCGCCCCGTTGCCCACCCGATGAGCGACTCCATCTACGAGCGCTACAAGGCTGCGCTTCGGCGCGGGCATCTGGCCGTGTTGCGCGACCAGCTCGACCTCGCCATCGAGGCCTACCGCGAGGCGGCGGCCATCGTCCCGGAGCGGGCCCTGCCCCACGCCAGCATCGGCGCCGTCGAGCTCCGACGGGGCCGCCCCGCGGAGGCGCTCGCCGCCTTCGAGGCCGCCCTCGAGCGCTCGCCGAGCGACGAAGGGGCCCTCGCCGGCCGGGCCGACGCGCTGGCTGCCCTCGGCGACCGGGCCGGAGCGGCCGAAGCGCTCGACCGGCTCGCCGGCCTCCTCGAAGCCGAGGGCCGGATCGCCGAGGCGTGCGACACGGTCGCCCGCGCCCTGGAGCTCGCCGAGTCGCGTCTCCGGCGCCAAGGTATGGCTCGCCTGGTGGCCCAGCTCCGAGCGTCGCCCCTCGACGCCGCCGCCGAGGCGGCCCTCGCCCGGGCGGTCGGCATCCTCGGTTCGAGCGGGTATGGCGAGACGCGCCGGGAGCGCGACGAGGGCCCGACGGCGGAGGGCGGCTCGGTCGGCTCCAGCGCCGCCGGAGCGGCATCGCCTGAGGCGGCCGCCGAACCATCGGAGACCGGGCTTGGCGAGGCCGCCACGGGCCATCCCGAGCCGGCCGGGACGCCAACGCCGGAGACGGCCGCCGAAACGGCGGCACCTACTCCCGAACGAGCGGTGCCCGTCGCCACTCCGGAACCGGCCGGCGCGGCCGACGGATCGCGCGCCGCCAGGGCGCCGATGCGCGCCGTTGATGCCGCCGCCCTCACCCTCGCCGCCGAGGCGGCGCTCGAGGCCGACGATCGGGCCACGGCCGTGGAGCGCTTCCTGGAGGTCGCGGCTGCCCACGCCGCCGCGGGCCGCCCGGTGGCGGCGTTGGACGCGTGCACTCGGATCGTCGCCGCCTACCCCGACGCCCTCGAGGCCCAGGAGGCCCTCGTCCACCTCTACCTCGAGCTCGGTTGGCGAGCCCTGGCCCTCGAGAAGGTCGCCCTCCTCGAGCGCCTGACGGCCATGGGCAGCGACCCGCTCCTTCGGGCGCGCGTCCTCCTCCTGGCCAGGGAGCTCGGGCTCGAGCCGTCGACGGTCGGCGGCGCCGGCTGACGGCCTCTCGGCCGCTGCCCCGCCGAGCGCGCCATGGGGCGGGGTACACTCACGGGACGATGCCGCAGCCCTTTGCGTCGCTCTTCGAGGAGATCCGGCCGACCGCGCTGCTGGACATCGCCATCACGGCGCTCCTGTTCTACTGGCTCTTCCTGCTGATCCGGGGCACGCGGGCGGTCCGGCTCGTCATCGGGGTCAGCGTCCTCGTCCTCGTCTACTTCGCCGCCCAGGCGCTCGAACTGCGGCTCCTGACCCAGATCCTCCAGGCCGGGGGTCTCGTCGGGATCTTCGCCCTCGTCGTCGTCTTCCAGCCGGAGCTGCGGCGCGCCCTCGAGCGGATCGGACGGGTGGGCTCCGTCGCCTGGCTCTTCGCCCCGGCGGACCGCCGAGCCATCGACCACATCGCCGGCGAGATCGCCCGGGCGGCCCAGGCGATCTCCGAGGACGGCTTCGGGGCCCTCATCGTCATCGAGCGGGAGACGGGCCTCGAGGAGATCGCCGAAACCGGGGTCATGCTCCATGCCGACCTCTCGGCCGAGCTGCTCCGGACCATCTTCGTCCGGGGCTCGGCCCTCCACGACGGGGCGGTCATCGTCCGGGGCGACCGGATCCTCGCCGCCGGAGCCCTCCTCCCCCTGGCCGAGACGACGGTCCAGACCGAGCGGATCGGGACGCGCCATCGGGCGGCCCTCGGGATCACCGAGCAGACGGACGCCATCAGCGTCGTCGTCTCGGAGGAGAACGGCCAGGTCAGCCTCGTCGAGCGGGCACGGATCGTCCGCAATCTCAACGAACGGCAGCTCGAGCGGGCCCTCAAGGCCCTCCTCGAGCCGGGCCGCCCGGGCCGACTTCAGCTCGCGGGGGCGGAGCGCCGGGCGCCGAGCGGCGGCCTCGTCGAACTGCCGCGACTCCTCGGTCGGGTCCTTCGGGCTGCCCGGGGGGCGGCGCCGCGGGCCCCGACCGCCGGCCCCACCGGGAGCGAGGAGCGCCGGTGATCGGGCTCCTCCGCTTCCTCGTTCGCAACTGGCCGCTCAAGCTCGCCGCGGTCGCCCTGGCGACGGTCCTCTATGGTGGGCTCGTCCTCTCCGAGAACGTCCAGACGTGGGCGAGCCCGGTCCCCATCGTCCCGGTCCGACTGCCGGCCAACGCCGTCCTGGTCGGCAACCTCCCCTCGGTGACCGGGATCCGCTTCATCGCCGCCCCGGACGTCGCGGCCCGACTGACGGGCGACAGCTTCCGGGCCAGCGTCGACCTCTCGGCCGCCGTCGTCGATCCCGAGCGGCCGTTCGTGACGGCGAGCGTCCGCCTCGAGGTGGCCGATCGCCGGGTGACCATCGTCGACTACACCCCCCGAGAGATCCTTGTCCAGCTCGACCCGCTCATCTCGAGGTCGGTTCCGGTCGAGGTCGAGACCGGGGACGTGCCGAGCGGGCTCACCGTCGGGCCGCCCGAGATCTCCCTGGCGCAGGTCACCGTCTCCGGTCCGGCCTCGGTCGTCGATCTCGTCCGGGCTGCCCGGGCCACCGTGGTCATCCAGCCCTCGGGCCTCGACGTCGATGCCGACGTGCCGCTCGTCGCCGTCGATGCCCTCGGCAACACCGTCCGACCCGTCGACATCCGGCCGGAGACCGTCCGGATCCGGATCCGGGTCGGGAGCGAAGCCCAGACCAAGACCCTGCCGATCAATCCGGTCGCCACCGGGACGCCGGCGACCGGGTACGAGGTCACCGCGGTCAGCGTCGAGCCGGTCCTCGTCACCGTCGAGGGCGACCCGGATGCCCTCGCCCCGCTGGCCCGGATCGATACCCAGCCGGTCTCGATCTCGGGGGCCACGGGCGATGTGGCCGCCACCGTCGGCCTCGCCCTCCCGAACGGGGTCCGTGCCATCTCGGCCGACCAGGTTCGGGTCGTGGTCCGGATCTCTGCCCAGACGGGGACGCGGGCGTACTCGGTCGGTCTCGTCCTCGCCGGTGCCCGCGACGATCGGCGCTACGATCTCTCGACCGACCGGGTCACGGTGACCGTCGGCGGGACCGTCGCCGATCTCGCTCGACTCGTCGGCCGGGACCTCGTCGCGACCCTCGACGTCGCGGCCCTCGGACCGGGGGCCTACCCCGTCGACGTCCGGATCACCCTCCCGGCCGGACTCACCGTCGTCGCCGTCAGTCCGCCGGCGGTGACCGTGACGGTCAGCCCGGCGGCGAGCCCGTCGGCGAGCCCCGAGTCACCGTCGCCGAGCCCAGCCCCGTGAGGTGGCGGTCGTGACGCAGCGTGATCCGGAGGAGCGATGACGCGACTCTTCGGCACCGACGGCATCCGTGGGGTCGCCAACATCGACCTCAAGCCGACCCTCGCCTACGCCCTCGGCCGGGCGACGGCTCACCGCCTCGTCGGCCCGGGCGGGGCGATCCTCGTGGGCCAGGACACGCGGCGCTCGGGCGACATGTTCGTGGCCGCCATCACGGCCGGGGCGACGAGCCTCGGCGTCGACGTTCACCGGGTCGGCGTCGTCCCGACCCCGGCCCTCGCCTTCCTCACCGCGGCCGGACCCTTCGCGGCCGGGATCATGGTCTCGGCCTCCCACAATCCGGCCGAGGACAACGGTCTCAAGGTCCTCGACCATCGGGGCCTGAAACTCGACGACGCCCTGGAGGACGAGCTCGAGCAGCTCATCTGGCGAGCCGACGAGCTGACCGGCGTCCCGAACGCGCACCTCGGGCGGGCCATCGAGGCCACCTCCCGCCTCGAGTCGTACATCGCCCACCGGGAGGCCCTCGCCCGCCGGGTTCCGGCCGCCGGGCTCCGGATCGTCGTCGACTGCGCCCACGGGGCGGGGGGAGCGACGGCCCCCCGGATCCTCGCTGCGACGGGCGCCGTCGTCGAGGTCATCCACAACGAACCGGACGGCTCGAACATCAACGCCGCCGCCGGGGCGATCGCTCCGGAGCGCCTGGCACGGGTCGTCGTCGAGCGGGGCGCCGACCTCGGCATCGCCCTCGACGGGGACGCCGATCGCTGCATCGCCGTCGATGCCGCCGGCCGGATCGTCGACGGCGACCAGGTGCTC
Source organism: Chloroflexota bacterium (assembly GCA_034434735.1). GTDB lineage: Bacteria > Chloroflexota > Limnocylindria > Limnocylindrales > CSP1-4 > BPIH01. The sequence continues at coordinate 32,862 of DAOTYQ010000064.1, read as the reverse complement.
GGGATCCTCGCCCTCGACCGGCTCGGCCGCGGCGCCCTGCCCGGCGGCGGCCTCGTCGTCTCGGTCCTCTCCAACGGCGGGCTGGCGGCGGCCGTCGAGGCGGCCGGCGGTCACGTCATCCGGACGCCCGTCGGCGACAAGTACATCTTGGAGGCGATGCTCGTCTCGGGCGCCGTCCTCGGCGGCGAGAAGAGCGGCCACGTCATCGTTCTCGAGCACACGACCTCGGGCGACGGCGTCGTCACGGCCATCGAGCTCCTCGGGGTTCTCGCCCGAGCCGAGCGTCCCCTCGCCGAGCTCGCCGCCGCCATCCCGCTCCTGCCGCAGGAACAGCGAACGGTCCGCGTTCGTCACAAGGAGGCCTGGGAGGGTGACCCGCCCCTCCAGGCCGCGATCCGGGCGGCGCAGGCCCGCCTGGGCCCACGGGGCCGGATCCTCGTCCGGCCCTCGGGGACGGAGCCGGCTCTCCGGGTCATGGTCGAAGGCGAGGATCCCGACCTCGTCGCCGCCCTGGCCGACGAGCTCGCCGAGCTCGCCAAGGCCCGGCTCGACGTCGAGGACGGCGTGCGCCGGGAGGGCGGCGACCGCGGGATACACTAGCCGGGCTCTGGGCCCGTACCGAGAAGGGGTGGAAGCGGAACCATGTGTGGCATCGTCGGTTATACCGGACCCCGCGAAGCCGGGCCGATCCTCCTCGAGGGGCTCGCCCGGCTCGAGTACCGGGGCTACGACTCGGCGGGCATCGCCCTCGTCGACGATCGGGGCGATCTCTTCGTCGAGAAGCGCGCCGGCAAGCTCGCCGTCCTGCGGAGCGCCATCGCCGACCGAGCACCCCGGGCGGCCATCGGGCTCGCCCACACGCGCTGGGCGACCCATGGTCGGCCGAACGACCTGAACGCTCATCCCCACGTCGACTGCAGCGGCCAGATCACGGTCATCCACAACGGGATCGTCGAGAACTTCCGCGAGCTCCGCGACGCCCTCGCCGCCCGTGGCCATCGGCTCACCTCGGAGACGGACACCGAGGCCATCGCCCACCTCGTCGAGGAGGCCTACACCGGCGACCTGGCCGCGGCCGTTCGGATCGCCCTCCACCAGGTCGAGGGGGCCTACGCCATCGCCGTCATGCACCGCGGCGAGGCCGACCGCCTCGTCGGGGCGCGCTGGAACGTCCCCCTCATCGTCGGTCTCGGCTCGGACGAGACCTTCCTCGCCTCCGACGTCGCCGCCGTTCTGCCTCACACGAAGCGGGTCATCGTGCTCGAGGACGGCGACGTCGCCGATCTGCGGCCGGGCAGCGTCCTGATCTGCGGTCTCGACGGGGTGCCGCGCGAGCGCGTCCCGATGACCGTCGACTGGACGCCCGAGGCGGCCGAGAAGGGCGGCTACCCGCACTTCATGCTCAAGGAGATCCACGAGCAGCCCCAGGCCCTCCGGCAGGCCATCGCCGGCCGGGTGACGGCGGACCTCCGGATCCGCGCCGACGAGCTGACCGCCGTGGTCGAGTCCGGCGTCCTCGCCCGGGTCGATCGGGTCGAACTCGTCGCCTGCGGGACCGCCCACTACGCCGCGCTCGTCGGGGCGGCCGCCATCCAGACCTGGACCGGCCTGCCGGCCCGGGCGACGGTCGGCTCCGAGTTCCGCTACAGCCCGCCGCCGCTCGACGAGCGGACCCTCGTCGTGGCGGTGACCCAGTCGGGCGAGACGGCCGACACCATCGCCCCGACCCGTCTCGCCCGCTCCCGCGGCTGCCCCGTCGTCGCCGTGACGAACACCGTCGGCTCGGCCATCACCCGGGAGGCGGACGCCGTCCTCTACCTCCAGGCCGGCCCGGAGATCGCCGTGGCGGCGAGCAAGACCTTCGTGACCCAGGTCACGACCCTAGTCGTCCTGGCCGCCGCCCTGGCCAAGGCTCGGGGCACGCTTCCGGCGGAGTGCGAGCGCGACCTCGCGATCGCCCTCCGGGCGTTGCCGGGGGCGGCCCAGCAGGCCCTCGACTGGAACGCACCGCGGGCTGCCGATCTGGCCCGCCGCTACGTCAACAGCCGCGGGTTCATGTACATCGGCCGGGGTCCGACCTACCCGGCCGCCCTCGAGGGGGCTCTGAAGCTCAAGGAGATCAGCTACATCCACGCTGAGGGCTACCCGGCCGGCGAACTCAAGCACGGGCCGATCTCGCTCCTCGACGCCGAGTGCCCCCTTGTCGCGGTGGCGACGCGGTGCGCCGTCTATCCGAAGCTCGTCAGCAACATCCAGGAGGGTCGGGCCCGCGACGCCCGGGTCATCGCCGTCGCGACCGAGGGGGACGACCAGATCGAGCGCTTCGCCGACGACGTCTGCTGGGTCCCCGACACCGACGAGATCCTGAGCCCGGTCCTCGCCATCATCCCCCTCCAGCTCTTCGCCTACCACACCGCGGTGGCCCGCGGCACGGACGTCGACCAGCCGCGGAACCTCGCCAAGTCGGTGACGGTCGAGTAGTCGATGCCGCGTCGAACGCGCCTGGCCACGACTACTGGGCCGAGAGCGCCCTCGGAAGCGCCACCGCGGGCGATCCCGGAGCTCGGGATCGACATCGTTCGGGTCGAGCGGATCCGTCGGACCCTGGACCGCTTCGGTGATCGCTTCAGCCGCCGGATCTTGACCGCCGCCGAGGCGGCCCACGTCCGCGGTCGGCCGGAGTCGCTCGCCGGCCGCTGGGCGGCCAAGGAGGCGGTGAGCAAGGTCCTCGGGCTCGGCGTCCGGGGCGTCGGCTGGCGAGAGATCGAGATCGAACGGCTCGCGACCGGCCAGCCGGCGGTCCGTCTGCACGGTCGGGCGGCGCGGCGGGCCGAGCAACTCGGTCTCGGGCCGATCGCCTGCTCGATCAGCCACGAGGCCGACTACGCGGTCGCCGTCGCCTACGCCGTCCGGACGAAGGGCGGGGCGTTCGTCTTCCCGCCCGACATCGAGGATCGGCTCGCCGAGCGGGAACGGCGCCTCCTGGCCCGGCTCGAGCGGGTCCGCGGCCTCGCCGCCGAGCTTCGCGAGGCGACCCGACTCGCCGCGGAGGGCGTGGCCGCCGACGGTGGCGGAGGAGGCCGATGAGCCGCCGGGCCGAGCCCCCGTCGAGCCCGGGCCGGTCGACGCGGGGCCGCCGTCGCTCGGCGGTCGAGGCCACCGGGCGACAGCCGGAGGCAGCGGGGGCGGGACCCGGCCCCGCCGCTGGCGAGGCCGTCTGGCTGAGCGAGGTCGAGGTCGCCGCTCTCGTTCCCGACCGCCCGCCGCGCGGTCACAAGGGGACCTTCGGCAAGCTCCTCGTCGTCGCCGGATCCCTCGACTTCGCCGGAGCGGCCCTCCTCGTGTGCCGGGCCGCCGGTCGGGCCGGGGCGGGTCTCGTCACCTTGGCCGTTCCGGAATCGCTCCAGCCGCTCTTCGCCGCCAAGGTCGTCGAGGCGACGACCATGGCCCTCCCCGAGGACGACGTCGAGGAGGTGGACCCGGAGCCAGCCCTGGCTCGGATCCTCGACCACGATCACGATGCCCTCGTGGTCGGACCCGGGCTCCGGCCCGGTCTCGCGACGACGGAGCTCGTCCGGCTCCTCCTCGCCGCCACCGAGGAGCCGGCGGCGGTTCCAGCCGTCCTCGACGCGGAAGCGCTTCGCTCCCTGGCCAGCCTCGACGGCTGGTGGCGGGCCGTTCGGCGCCCGTGCATCCTGACGCCCCACGCCGGCGAGTTCGCCCGCCTCCGGGCGGCGAGCGGTCGCGATCCGACCACCGACGGCGACCTGAACCACGACGACGCGGCCCGGATCTGGGCGGCGACGGACGCCGCGGAACGCTGGCGGCAGGTCGTCGTGCTCAAGGGCGCCCACACCGTCGTCGCCGCGCCCGTCGCCACGGCCGGCCGGGACGCTCGGCCGGCGCGCCCGGCCCGGGCCTGGGTGGCACCCTTCGCCAACCCGGCCCTCGCCACCGGTGGGACCGGCGACGTCCTGGCCGGGACCATCGGAGCCCTCCTCGCCCAGGGTCTCGAGGTCTCGGCGGCGGCGCGCCTCGGCGTCTACCTCCACGGTTTGGCCGGCGAGGCGGTCCGGGCTCGGCTCGGCGACGCCGGACTCCTCGCCGGCGACCTCCCCGACGAGCTCCCGCTCGCCCGGCGTTGGCTCGTCGAGTTGCGGCGAAGGAGCCAGGCGGTCGAGGCGGCGGGGGCGACGGGAGCGGCGGTCGGTGCGGGTCCATCCGACCCGGGCGGACCTCGGGTCGTCCGGTCCGCGCGAGCGGTCGAGGCCGGCGGGTGAGCGCGATCCCAGCGACCCTGGCCGACGGGACCATCGAGGCGAAGCTCGCCGCCGCCGGCCTGCCGGCCTTGCCGCGGACGGCCTGGCTCGAGATCGACCTCGATCGCCTGCGTGCGAACCTCGTCCGCCTTCGATCGGTGCTGCCGGCCGGGGTCCGGATCGAGCCGGTCGTCAAGGCGGACGCCTACGGCCACGGCGCCGTCGCCGTCAGCCGGACGCTCGAGGCCGCCGGCGCCGACGGCCTCTGCGTGGCGACCCTCGACGAGGCCCTCGCCCTCCGGGCGGCCGGGATCCGCCTCCCGATCAGCATCCTCTTCCCGATCCCGCCCGAGGGGGTCGTCGAGGCGGCCCGAGGCCGCCTGACGATCACCGCGGGCGACACCACCCTCCTCGAGCGGACCCTCGCCGTCGCCGGCCGGACGTGGGCCGACCGGAGCCGGCGGCGGGTCCTCCTCCTCTCCGTCGAGGTCGAGACCGGCCTCGGACGCGGTGGCTTTGCCGGGGCCGACCTGGCCCGGGCCGTCGAGGCCATCCGTGCCACCCCCGGGGTAGAAATCGTCGGCTTCTGGTCCCACCTCTCGGCCCCCGACGACGTGATCCTGGCCGGCGCCCAGTGCCGGCGCTTCGAGCGTCTCGTCGCGGGGGTCGGCCGCCGGGTCGGTGTCGCCCGTCACCTGGCGGCCTCGGGGGCGATCCTGGCCGGGACGGCGCCGGCCCTCGAGGTCGTCCGGCCGGGCCTCATCCTCTACGGGATCGTCCCGGACGGGTTGGCCGTCGAGCCGCGCCTGGCGCCGTTGGCGGCCGGGCTCCGACCCGTCATGCGCCTGCTCGCCCGGCCGGTCCGCGTCGTCGATCTCCCAGCCGGCCACGGGGTCGGCTACGGTCCCTCCTTCGTGACGGCCCGACCGAGCCGGATCGCCACGCTCCCCATCGGGTACGGCGACGGCTGGGCCCGAGGGCTCTCGAACCAGGCGACGGCCCTCGTCCGCGGCCGACGGGTCCCGCTCGTGGGGACGGTGGCGATGGACGCCATCATGGCCGACGTGACCGACGTCCCTGGGCCGCCCGTGGGCGTCGACGACGAGTTCGTCCTCCTCGGGGAGCAAGACGGGGAACGGATCGACGCCGTCGAGCTGGCGCGGGGGCGCACCACGATCTCCTGGGAGGTCGTGACGACCATGGCCCGGCGGCTACCCCGGGTGTACTATGCGGGGGCCGGACCGATCGGTATCCGGACCCTGACCGACGAATGGTATCGATGGCCCGAATCGAGCTTTGGCACGGTGACATCTGCAATCTCGAGGTCGACGCGATCGTCTGCCCGGCCCATCCATCGCTCTGGATGAGCACGGGCGTCGGTGGCGCGATCAAGCGCGCCGGCGGCGACGCGATCGAGTTCGCGGCCGTCCGGCAGGGGCCCCTCCCGGTGGGCGCCGCCATCGTGACGCCCGCCGGTCGCTTGGCAGCGAAAGCCGTCATCCACGCCGTCTCCCTCGACCGGGATCGACGGACGAGCGCGGCGGCCATCGAAGGGGCGGTTCGGAGCGCGATGGCCCGCGCCCGCGAGATCGGGGCGGCGAGCATCGCCTTCCCGGCCCTCGGGACGGGGGTCGGCGGTTTTCCTCTCGACGAGGCCGCTCGGATCACGGTGGCGACGGTTCGCGACGAGCTGACGCGATCGCCGGGCATCGAGCACGTCGTCTTTGCCCTCAGGGGCGCGGCGGCGTACGCGGCCTTCGAGCTGGCCCTGACGGCCGGCCTCCCCGCTCCGGGGCCGGGACCCCGGCCGGCGTCCCCGCTCGGCTCGGGGGTCGGCGGCCCGACCCTCGGCTGAATGGACTCCCCGTTCGAGTGACGCGAGGTTGAAATGCCGTCCTTCGAGCGCAACGACGAGCGCCGCGAGGAGCTCGTCGAACAGGTTGCCCGCGAGATCCAGCTTCGGGGGTTGACTGGCCCGGCCGTTCACTTCCTCCAGGCGAGCCGGCCCTATCGCCCCCTCGGGCCCCACGCCATGCTCTTCTTCGACCCGGTCCTCCGGTCGCTCTTCGGCGGCGGCCTCGGCTCGGCCTCGGAGATCCTCGCCGACGACGTCGGCATCGAGCAGCTCATCGAGCGGCTCGAAGAACTCGACGAGGAGACGACCTGGGACGCCTGAGTAGGATGCGGCCGGTCCGGTCGAAGACGAGGCCCCAGCGACTGCGTCCGGGGTTCCGGAGCGCGGCCGGCTCCTCCTTCGTCCGCCGAGGTCGGCCGTGACCCGCGGACGTGGGGCGCCGCCGCGGCGCCGGGGGTGGCGGTGACCGGGACGTCGGGGGCCTTCGTCACCCTCGACCTCGGTGGGGCGACGACGGCCGCGGCCCTCGTCGGCCGGGTGGCGGGTCGCTGGCGCCTCCTCGCCTCGACGGCGGTGCCGGCGGCCGTGGATCCGGAGGCGGCCGTCGAGCTGCTCGGGACCATCGTCCGGAGCAGCGATCCAACCCTGGCCGCTGAGGTCGGCCTGCAGGAGGCGCCGCTGCGCGAGCTGCCACGCCTCGTCTCGCTGACGAGCCGGACGCCGACTCTCGGCCTGGTCGGGGTCACCGAGCGGGCCCTGGGGCCGCTGGGTCGCGCCGCCGAACGGGCCGGCTGGCGGACCTGGCGGGCGAGCATGGAGCGGTTCGATCCCCTGGCCCTGCTCCGCTTCCTCCTCGATGACCGGATCGAGGCCATCCTCGCCGGGGCCGGTGATCCGGCCGGGGCCGACGAGCGAGGCGGCCTCGGTGAGCTCGCCGCCGCCGTCGCCGCCGCGGCCGAGCGGCGGCCCGGGCTGCCGGTCGTCCTCGCCGGTGCCCTGGCAGTCGAAGCCGAGCGGCACGCGTTCTTCGCCCAGCGGGCCCACGCGGTAGGCCCGGGCGGCGGGGGGTCGGAGGCCCCGGAGGCGGAACCAGCCGACGCGAAACGGGGGGTGCCGGCGCCGGCGCGATCGGACAGCGAGCGGGTCACCCGGGGCGCCGACGGTGGTCCTGGCCCGATCCTCCTCGCCCCGGCGGCGACGGCCGGCGAGCGGCCGGGCGAACCGCTCCAGCGGATCCTCGCCGGGCTGGCGGCGAGGCCCGACGCGGGGCGCGACGATCTCGTCCGGTCCCTCGGATCGCTCGCCGCGGTGCTCGAGCTCCGGATCGAGCTCGTCGAGATCGGCCACGACGGGGCGCTCCGGGCGCGGGCCGTCCCGGGACCGCGGACCGCTGACCCACCCCGGGTCGAGCATCGGCTCGTGCCCGGCGCCGCCCTCGTCCCGGGCGAGGTCACCGAGGAGCTCCTCGATGGGGTCCTGCCCTGGTCGACGGTCGCCGTCGAGCGCTCGCGGCTCCGGGACCGCCTCACGGCCCTCCGTCGGGAGCCGTGGACGGAGCTCCCGGGCGACGGCGCCCGGCTCCGGCTCGCCGCGGCCGAAGCCGCCCTGGGCCGCCTCGTGGCCGCGACGGCCGAGCTGACGGCCCAGCCGGCGCCCGATCTCCTCGTCCTCGCCGGTGGGGTCTGGTCGGCCGTGCCGGGTCCGGCGGTCGCCCTGGCCGCGGCGAACGTGCTCCGCCGGCCGGGAGCGTGGCAGATCGCCTACGACCAGGCGAGGCTCCTCGCCCCGCTCGGAACCATCGCTGTGGAAGAGGACCGGCGCGCGGTCCTCGCCGACCTCGCCGGCGACCTCCTCGTGCCGATCGGGGCCGTCGTCATGCCGATGGGTCTGCGGGCCGGCCCGAGTGCCGGCACCCTCGTCGTCCACGGCCCGTCGGGGCCCACCGAACTCGACCTCGTCCCGGGCGGCCTCGAGCTCGTCGATCTCGCCCCCGGCGAGCGGACGACCATCGAGCTTCGCTTCGAGCACCCCGTCGTCCTGGGGACCCGGGGTCGCCGCTTCGCCCTCGAGGTCGCCGGTGGCCTCGGCGGGCTCCTCGTCGATCTGCGGGACATCCCGCTCCGCCTCCCGGATCGGGCGGCACGGCGGCGCGAGCTCCTCGGCGCCTGGCAGGCCGCCCTCTGGCCCGGCTTCGACGAGGGGGCCGATGGGGGGCAGCCACGATGAGCGACGGGTCGGTTGCCGCTCGGTCTGGCCGAGGGAAGGGGCCGGCGCCGGCCGCGGCCTCGCTTGGGCTCGCCCTCGTCGCCGAGCGGCCGCTCGTCGTGCCGGCGGGTCGGGTCCGGATCGCGGTCGCCCCGGGCGACATCATCCGGGTGGCCCCGGGCGAGGTTGTCGAGGCCGGCGCCGCCATCGTCGAGCGGCTGCGCGACCCCCGCCTCGAGGAGGTGGCGATCCCGTCCGGCGAGGCCGAGCTGGCGTCGGGCGCTCGGGTCCCGGCCCAGCCGGACGAGGCGTCCGCCGGGGGGCCGGCGACGCCGGCATCGACACCCGAGTCCGCCGCCGGCGAGGGGGCCGGGGCGGCGGCCGAGGAAGGCCAGGGGCTCGAGGAGGGGGACCGCTTGGCTCCCAGTCGAGCCGATCGAGCCGCGGAGCCCCGACCGCCCGCCGCTCCGGCCGAGGCGGGGCCGACGCCCTCCGGCGAGCTCCTCTTCCGACGACGGCGCCGCTGGCTCGTCGTGCGCGGCGACCGCACCGACCTCGGGATCGTGCCCGTCGCCGGGACGGTCGTTGCCGTCGAGCCCGGCCGCGCCATCGAGATCGAGGCCGATGGGTGGTGGCGGACCCCGGGGACCGGGGTCCTCGGGGAGCCGACCTTTGGTCAGCTCAGCGTCGTCCCCGACCCGCCCGATGGTCGGCCCCCGAGCCTCGACGTCGGCCTCGCCGGGCGGATCGTCGTCGTCGGAGGTCGGGTCGACGCCGAGACCATCACCCGAGCCCGGGCCATGGGCCTCCGCGGGCTCGTCGTCGGTTCGCTGGCCGGGCGTGTCTGGCAGGCCGTGGCGGCCTCCGAGGTCCGCCAGCGAGCTGCCCTCCACCCTCGCCCGCCCTTCGCCGTCCTCGTCCTCGACGGTGAGCTCCGGCGGCCGATCCCGAGCCAGCTTCGGGTCCTCCTCGGGGCGCTGGCCGGCCGCTCCGTCGGGATCGTCGCCGATCCGCCCGGTCTCGTCTTCGCCGACCCGCTGCCCCGGGTCGTCGTTCCCCCGGACCGGGTCGTCGTCCGCGCCGGCCCTTGGGCCGGGACGGAGGGCCGCTTCGACGGCCTCGTCGGGATCTGGCGGTTCGCCCTCGGCGTTCACCTCCCCGCGGCCCGGGTCGTCAGCGACGCTGGGGCGGTGCTCGTCGTCCCGGTGGCCGACCTCGTCCGGTTCCGGAGCCCGGGCTGAAGCGGGCTCGCCTCCGGGCTCGGGCTGAAGGGGACGGGCCGGCACGGACGGCCGCCGTCGGCGACAATCGAGGCCATGGCCACCGCCGTCGTCGAGCGCACCGTCGTCGTGACCCGGACGCCGAGCGAAACGTTCCGTCTCGGCGAGCGCCTGGCTGCCGTCGCCGAGCCCGGCGACTTCATCGCCCTGACCGGGAGCCTCGGCGCCGGAAAGACCCAACTGGCGAAGGGGCTCGCCCGCGGGCTCGGGATCACGGCCGTCGTGAACTCCCCGAGCTTCGTCCTCGTCGCCGAGTACGACGGGCGGCTCCCCCTCTTCCACGTCGACCTCTATCGCCTCTCCGATCCGGCCGAGGCCGTCGCCGCAGGGGTCCTCGACGAGCGCCAGGGGGCCGGCGTGACGGTCGTCGAGTGGGCGGAGCGACTCGGTTCGCTCCTGCCGGCGGCGCGCCTCGATGTTCGGATCGAGGGTGTCGCCGACGAGCCGCGGCGGATCGCCATCGAGGCCCTCGATCCGAGCTACCGCCGCTACTGCCGGGCGGCCGTCGAGCGGGGCCGGTGATGCGCGCTGAACCGTTCGCGGACCCCGGACCGCCGATCGGCGGCGGTGCCGTCACCCTCGTCCTCGACAGCGCGACGAGCCGGCTCGTCGTCGGCCTCGCCGACGCGACCGACGGTCGCCTCCTCGCCGCTGAGGGCGAGCCCTCCGGGTATCGACACGGCCAGCTCCTCCTGCCCCTCGTCGATCGGGTCCTGGCCGCCTGCCGGCGGGCCAAGACCGACATCGCCGGGATCATCGTCGGGACCGGGCCGGGAGCCTTCACCGGTCTCCGGGTCGGTCTGGCGACGGCGGCCGGGATCGCCCGGGCCCTCGGTCGCTCTCTCGTCGGGGTCTCGACCGGCGAGGCCATCGTCGCTGCCGCGGCCGAGGTGGCCGGTTGCGCTCCGGCGGCCGTCCTGCTGCTTCTCCCGGCCGGCCCGAAGGACCGGGTCGTCGTCCGGTCCGGCGCTCGGCCGGTCCTCCTTCCGGCCGGGCACGAGCCAGAGCTGGCGCCCGAGACCATGCTCGTGGCCGTCGACCTGCCGGGCCGGGCCCCGGCCGAGGCCCTCCAGCTCGGCCTCCGAGCCTCGACACCGGAGCGTCTCGCCGCCGCCCTCGTGCGACTGGGTCGCGCCGCCCCGCCGGCCGCGACCGGCGGCACCCTGACCGTCCCCGAGCCGGAGTACGTGACGCTGCCGCGGGGCCTCACCGCCGTCGACGGCCAGGTCCGTCTCGTCCGGGTCTGACCATGGTCGCCCGCCCCCCCGTCCAGGTCCGGATCGAGCCGATGCGGATGGCCGACCTCCCGGAGGTCGAAGCCATCGAGCGGGCGAGCTTCACGACGCCCTGGCCGCCGAACGCCTACCGCTCCGAGCTCTCGGAGAACCGGCTGGCGAGCTATCTCGTGGCGCGGATCGGGGATCGGGTCGTCGGCTACGCCGGCATGTGGCTCATGGTCGACGAGGCCCACATCACGACCTTCGCCGTCCACCCGAGCTGGCGTCGCCGGCGGATCGGGGAGCGGCTCCTCCTGGCGATGCTCGACCTGGCGGCAACCCGACGGGCGCGCGAGGCGACCCTGGAGGTCCGGGTCTCGAACCTCGCCGCCCGGCGCCTCTACGAGAAGTACGGCTTTCGGCCGGTCGGCGTCCGGCCGCGGTACTACTCCGACGACGGCGAGGACGCCCTCGTCATGACCACGGAGCCGCTCGCCTCGCCCTCGATGCAGCGGCGCCTGGCCGCCCTGCGAGCCGCCCTCGAGGCCGAGGCGGAAGCGCCGGCCCCCGAGGCAACGGCTCCGTCCGAGCGACCGGAGGAGATCGACGGGTGACGGGCGCCCTCCTCCTCGCCATCGAGACGTCCTGCGACGAGACCGGGATCGCCGTCGTCGAAGACGGCCGCCGGATCCGATCGAACGTCGTCGCCTCCCAGGTCGCCCTCCACGCTCCGGCTGGGGGGATCGTCCCCGAGCTCGCCGCCCGCGCCCACCTCCGTTGGATCCTGCCGCTCCTCGACGCCGCCCTCGCCGAGGCCGGCACCGCGCTCGACGAGATCGAGGCGCTCGCCGTGACCGCCGGGCCCGGCCTGGCCGGCTCGCTCATCGTCGGCATCAACGCGGCCAAGGGCCTCGCCTGGGCCCTCGAGCGGCCCCTCGTCCCGGTCAACCACCTCGAGGGCCACATCTACGCGGCCTGGCTCGACGATCCCGACGCGCCGGATCGGCCGGTCCCGGTCTTCCCCGTCCTCGCCCTCGTCGTCTCGGGCGGGCACACCTTCCTCGCCGAGATGGGCGACCACCTGACGTACCGGCTCCTCGGCCAGACCGTCGACGACGCGGCCGGCGAGGCGTTCGACAAGGTCGGGCGTCTCCTCGGCCTCGGCTACCCTGGCGGGCCGGCCATCGAACGGGCCGCGGCGATGGCGGTGCGGCGCGATCTCCGTTTCCCTCGGGCCTGGCTGCCGGGCTCGTATGACTTCAGCTTCTCGGGTCTCAAGACCGCGGTCCTCCGGGCGGTCCGTGCGGCGGCCGGCGGGTCGGTCGGCTCGTTTGCCTCGGCGACCGGAGCGGCCGACGGGGCCCTCAGCCCGGACCTCGTCGCCGAGCTCGCCTTCGCCTTCCAGGAGTCGGTCGTCGACGTCCTGGCCGAAAAGACCCTCCGGGCGGCCCGGGAGATCGGGGCTGCCTCGATCGTCGTCGGCGGCGGGGTCGCGGCGAACCAGGCCCTCCGCGAGCGCCTGACCGTCGGGGCCCGGGAGCTCGGCGTCCCCCTCATCGTCCCGCGGCCGAGCCTCTGCACCGACAACGGGGCGATGATCGGCGCCGCCGGCGCGCGGCGCCTCGCCCGCGGCGACCGGGCCGACCTCGCCCTGGACGCGCGGCCCTCGCTCCCCCTCGGTTCGGCATGAGCGGCCCGTCGTCGTCGCTCGGGATCGCCGGTCAGCGCGCCGCCGGATCGCGACGGCCGGCGGGCCCGCGAGCGGATCGGCGCCGCACCGCGGCCGTGGCGGTCCGGCCGAAGCGCGCCCTCTCCCAGAACTTCCTCGTTGACCCGGAGGTCCTCGAGGCGATCCTCGCCGCGGCGGCGCTGACGCCGGGCCGACGGGTTCTCGAGATCGGACCCGGCCCCGGTGCCCTCACGGCCGCCCTCCTCGAGGCCGGCGCCGCGGTCACGGCCGTCGAGCTCGATCGCCGGCTGATCGGGCGGCTCCAGGAGCGTTTCGGGCCAGCGCTCCGTCTCGGGCGCCGGAGCCCGGGGGCCCCAGGGAGCCTCGTCCTCGTCGAGGGCGACGTCCTCGAGGTCGATCTCGGGGCGATCGTCGAGCCACCCTACGACGTCGTCGCCAACCTGCCCTACCACATCACGAGCCCGATCCTCCATCGGCTCCTCGGCGAGCCGCCGCGCCCCGATCGCCTCGTCCTCATGGTCCAGCGCGAGGTGGCCGAGCGGATCGTCGCCGCGCCGGGCGCCATGAGCTACCTGTCCGTCTTCGTCCAGTACCATGCCCGGGCCCGGATCGCTCGCCTCGTGCCACCGGAGGCCTTCGAGCCGGTGCCCGAGGTCTGGAGCGCCGTCCTCGTCCTCGACGTCCGCCCCGGCGGCGAGCGTCTCGACCCGACGGCCGAGGAGGAGCTCTGGCGGCTCGTCCAGGCCGGCTTCCGCGAGCGTCGGAAGATGCTCCGCAACGTCCTCCTCCGGGGTCTACCCATCGGCGCGAGCCGGATCGAGGCCGGGCTCGCCGCGGCCGGGATCGCCGGCGACCGGCGCCCCCAGACCCTCGCGGTCGCCGACTGGCTCGCCCTCCGGGCTGCCCTGACGCCGATCTGGCGTCGACCCCGCAGCCGCACGCCCGCGGCCGCTCCGCCCGACGCTGGCCCGTCCGAAGCGGGCCGGGCCGAGGCCGGGCCAGCCGATGCCGGCTCGCCGGAGCCGCAGGTGGGCGTCGGGAGCGACGGGCGATGATCGCCGCACCGCGCGGTTCGAGCCCCCTCGACCGCTTCGCCCCGGTGGTCCGGCTCGCGCCGGCCAAGGTCAACCTCACCCTCGCCGTCCTCGGCCGACGCCCCGACGGCTACCATGCCCTCCACTCCGTCGTCGCCGCCGTCGACCTCTTCGATCGCCTCAGTCTCGCCCCGACGACGGCGCCGCGGGACAGCCTCGTCGTCGCCGGCCCCGACTGCGGGCCCATCGCGTCCAACCTCGTCCTTCGGGCCCTCGCCGCCGCCCGGGAGGCCGTCCGGCCCCACCTCCCTTCGAGCCCGATCGCCCTGGCCTGCCGACTCGAAAAGCGGATCCCGGTCGCCGCCGGGCTCGGCGGCGGGAGCAGCGACGCGGCGGCCGCCATCGACGGCGCCCTCGAGGCCTGGGGGGTAGACCTTCCGGCCGCCGAACGCCTCGCCGTCGGCGCCGCCGTGGGCTCAGACGTGCCCTTCTTCCTCGCCTCCGGCCCGGCCCTCGTCGAGGGACGCGGCGAGCGGGTCCGGCCGCTGCGGGGCGTCGTCGGGACTGCCGACCTCGGCGTCCTCCTCGTCACGCCGCCGCTCCGGCTCGCCACGGCCGACGTCTTCGCCGCCCTCGCCGCCGGGCCCCGGCCGAGCGGGGCCGCGACCCTCGCCTCGCGCCATCTCGCCGAGGAGCTGGAGCGGGGCCTCGACCCGGTGGCACTCCTCGCCCGGGCCGGGGTTCTCGCGGCGGCCAACGACCTCGTCGCCGCCGCGACGGCGGTCGCGCCGGCACTGGCGGGGTTCCGGGCGGCGCTGCGACGCCTCCTCGGCCGACCCGTCGGCCAGGCCGGGTCCGGTCCGACGGCCTGGCTGCTCTATCCTTCGCCGAGCGAGGCGGCCGCCGCCGCCGAGATCGTCCGGAGCGCCGCCGCGGCGGGACGCCTCCCGTTTCCCGGCTCGGGCGAACTCTTCGTTGCGGCCGCGCCGCTTCGGGCCCGGCGGGTCGAACCGGGCGCCACCGCGGGCCCATTCCGGGACGCACCGAAGGAGGAGATGGAACGATGAGTCATCAGGTCGTCACCTCGACGATGGCGCCGGCGGCCGTCGGACCGTACAGCCAGGCCATCGCCGCCGGGGAGCTCGTCTTCTGCTCCGGCCAGATCGGCATCGATCCGGCGACAGGGGCCCTCGTCGAGGGTGGCGTCGAGGCGGAGGCGGAGCGCGCCCTCCGGAACCTGGCTGCCGTCCTCGATGCCGCCGGGCTCGGTCTGGCCGACGTCGCGAAGGCGACGATCTTCCTCGCCGACATCGCCGACTTCGCGGCGGTGAACGCCGTCTACGCCCGCTTCATGCCCGATCCGCCGCCGGCCCGGACGACGGTCGCCGTGGCGGGGCTGCCGCGGGGCGCCCGGGTCGAGATCGAGGCGATCGCCGTCCGGCCGCGCTGACGGGCCTCGCCGCGCCGCTCGCCTCCGATTGACATGCCCGCCGAGCCGGCCCTAGGATGACGTGCCACGATCATGACTGCCGAACCACCCTCGCCGGACGGTGACCCGGGCGGACACCGTCCCCGTTCGTCCCGCTGCATCATGCGGCGGGCTTGCCCGTGACCTCATCATCGTCCGCGCCGGGTAGCCCGATCCGAGCCATCGTCCTGGCCGCCGGGCTGGGGACCCGGATGCGGTCCCGGATCCCGAAGGTCCTCCACGAGCTCGGCGGCCGACCCCTCCTTGCCTGGGTCCTCGATGCCGCCCGCGAGGCGACGGGTGCCGACCCGGTCGTCGTCGTCTCGCCGGCCACGGCCGCCGTCCGCGAGGCCGTCGGCGACGCTGCCGTCTGGGCCGTCCAGGACCTGCCTCGGGGGACCGCCGACGCGGTCCGAGCCGGCCTGGCGGCCGTGCCGGCCGAGGTCGAGGAGATCCTCGTCCTGTCCGGGGACGTCCCCCGGATCGAGGCCGAGACCCTCCGTCGGCTGGCCGAGACCCGGCGCCTCGATGCGGCGGTCATGACCCTCCTCGTCGTCGACGCCATCGATCCCACCGGCTACGGGCGGATCGTCCGGACGGCGGGCGGCTCCGTCGAGCGGATCGTCGAAGAGAAGGACGCGGACGCGGCCATCCTCGAGATCAGCGAGATCAACGCCGGGACATACGCCTTCGATGCCGCCTGGCTCCGGCGCCGGATCGGCGACGTCGAGCCGTCGCCGGCGACGGGCGAGCTCTATCTGACCGAGCTGGTCGCCCTCGCCCGGGCCGAGGGCCGCCTCGTCACGAGCCTCGACATCGAGGACGACGGCCGCCAGCTCGGGATCAACGATCGGGTCCAGCTCGCCCAGGCCGAGTGGGACCTCCGGATGGAGACGAACACCCGGCTCATGCGGGCCGGGGTGACGATGCTCGACCCCTCGACGGTTTATGCCGACCCCGAGGTCGAGGTGGCGACCGACGTCGTCCTCGAGCCCTTCGTCGTCCTGCGCGGCCGGACGCGGATCGGGGAGGGGACCCGGATCGGCGCCGGCTCCCAGATCATCGACTCGACCATCGGTCGCGAGTGCCGGGTCTGGGCGAGCGTCGTCGAGGGCTCGACGGTGGGCGACCGGGTCACGATCGGGCCCTTCAGCCACCTCCGACCCGGCTCGATCGTCGACGACGAGGTCGAGATCGGCAACTACGCCGAGATCAAGAACAGCCATCTCGGTCGGCGGGTGAAGCAGCACCACATGAGCTACCTCGGCGACGCCGAGGTCGGCGAGGAGACGAACGTCGGGGCCGGCACGATCACCGCCAACTACGACGGCCGCCGGAAGCACCGGACGACCATCGGGCGGCGCGTCTTCCTCGGGGTCGACACGATGCTTCGAGCGCCGATCACCGTCGGCGACGGGGCGAAGACCGGCGCCGGGGCCGTCGTCACCCACGACGTGCCGCCGGGGACCCTCGTCCTGGGAGTGCCGGCCCGGATCCGGGAGCCGCGTCCTGGGGCGAGCGGCGAGGACGCCGACGCCACCGCTGCCGGTGCCGACGCCGCGGCCGGCGCCGTGCGCGAGACCGAGCCGGCGGCCGAGCCTGCGGCAAGCGACGGAACGACGGACGCGGGAGGCCGATGAACGGCGTCGTCGGCGAGCTCCTCGTCATCGTCTTCCTCGTCCTCCTCAACGGCCTCTTCGTCGCCGCCGAGATCGCCCTCGTCAGCGTCCGACGGAGCCGGATCGAGGAGCTCGTCGACGAGGGGGACCGGCGGGCCGTCCGGGTCCGGCGCCTCGCCGACGACCCGGGCCGGTTCCTGGCCGTCATCCAGCTCGGGATTACCTTCGTCGGCTTCCTCGCCTCGGCCTTCGCGGCGATCAGCCTCGCCCGGGCCCTCGCCGATGCGCTCGTCCGGGTCGGCCTCGCCGAGGAGCTGGCGACCGGGGCCGCCCTCGTCCTCGTCACCCTCCTCCTCTCGCTCTTCACGATCGTCTTCGGCGAGCTCGTCCCGAAGTCGATCGCCCTGGCCCGGCCGGACCGGGTCGCCCTCGTCCTCGCCGGGCCGGTCGACCTCCTCGGCCGCCTCCTCGGGCCCCTCGTCGCGCTCTTGGCGGGCATCACCCGCTCGGTGGTCCGGCCCTTCGGGATCGAGGTGACCAAGGAGGCCCGGATCAGCGCCGAAGAGCTGAAGCTCATCGTCGAGCGCGGCGGCGAGCAGGGGATCCTCGAGGCCGAAGAGGAGCAGATGATCCACGCCGTCATCGAGCTCGGCGACCGGCGTCTCCACGAGGTCATGGTCCCGCGGCCCGACATCGTCGCCCTGCCCGCCTCGGCGACCATCGACGAGGCCGTCGAGGTGATCGTCCGCGAAGGCCACTCCCGGATCCCGGTCTACGAGGAGTCGATCGACGAGATCGTCGGGATCCTCTACGCCAAGGACCTCCTCCCGATCCTCAAAGACGGGGCCGAGCGCCCGCCGCTCCGCTCGATCCTCCGAACCCCCGTCTTCGTGCCGGAGTCGATGCCGATCGACGATCTCCTCCACGAGCTCCAGCGCCGGAAGGTCCACCTCGCCATCGTCCTCGACGAGTACGGTGGGACGGCCGGGCTCGTGACCATCGAGGACCTCCTCGAGGAGATCGTCGGCGAGATCCAGGACGAGTACGACGTCGAAGAGCCCCTCGTCGTCCGGCTCTCGCCCGACGAGGCCCGGATGGACGGTCGGGTCTCCATCGAGGAACTCGAGGAGACCTTCGAGATCGAGCTCGACCTCGACGACCGCGACGAGTACGACACCCTCGGCGGCCTCATCTTCCACCGCCTCGGCGAGCTCCCCGAACCCGGCGATCGGGTCACCGTCGGACCGCTGACGATGACCGTCGAGACGACCGACGGCCGGCGGGTCGGCAAGGTCCTCGTCGTTCGGACGGCGACGGCGGAGCTGACGGAGGCGGCCGAAGACCGCTAGGTCGGCCCTCGGGCCGAGCCCGCCGGCGCCTCCCCTCGGATCCGGGCTGCTCGGCGGCTCAGGCGCCGATGACCGAGACGATGATCTCCTCGATCTTGGCCCGGACGTCGTCTCGGACGACGCCGGCGGCCGCCAGCTCGGCGAGGGCTTCGTCCCGGTAGCGACGGGCCTCGGAGCGGGTGTACTCGCGGGCGCCGGTGCGCTCGAGGATCGCCACGACCTCGGCCACGGCGGCAGGGCTCGGCGCCGGGTCGCGGTAGTGGGCTTCGAGCCGGGCTCGATCCTCGGGCCCGGCGTGCTCGAAGGCGTAGAGGACGGGCAACGTCTTCTTGTGGCGGGCGAGATCGGTCGGCTCTTTCCCGGTGATCTCTTCGCTGCCCCAGATACCGAGGAGGTCGTCGTTGAGCTGGAAGGCGATGCCGAGGGCCCAGCCGAAGCGCCGGTACCGGGCGATGACGGCCTCGTCGTCGGTGGCGAGGAGGGCGCCGGCCTCGATGGAGGCCGAGATGAGGGCGGCCGTCTTGCGGCCGATCATGTCGAAGTACCGCTCGACGGAGATCGGCGCCTCCTGCTCGGAGGCCGCGATGTCGATGTACTGGCCCTCGCAGAGGAGACGGCAGGTCTCGTCGTAGAGGCGCATGAGGCGGAGGACCTTGGCGTCCGAGAAGCCGAGCTCGGTCAGGCGGTGGAGGGCGATCCGGGACAGGGTGAAGAGCATGTCGCCGGTGTTGATCGCCTGGGGCACCCCGTAGACCGTCCAAAGGGACGGCCGGTGGCGGCGTTCCCGATCGCCGTCCTCGATGTCGTCGTGGACGAGGCTGAAGTTGTGGCCGAGCTCGACCGCCGCGGCGCCCGGCAGGGCCGGCCGGTAGTCGCCGGTGATCGAGGCGTAGGCGAGGAGGCCGAGGACGGGCCGCATCCGCTTCCCGCTCGGGGCACCGGAGCCGTCGAGGCCGAGGTGATAGCGGCACATCTCGTAGACACCGGCCGTGGCGGGGTCGCCGTCGGCGACGAGGCGGCGGATCTCGGCCTCGGTCTCGGCGATGAGGCTGGCGATCTCGAGGGGCGGCGCGGTCGTCGTCATCGCTGCCAGTGTAGCCCGCTCGACGAAACCTGTTCGCTTCCGGTAGCGGGTTGCTCCGCACGTCCGGCGATGGTCGTCGCCGACGCCGTCGAGCGCGGCGTCGCGGCCGGCCCGGTGCTACCGTGACGGCGATGGTCGCCCGCCGCCTCTACGCCACCGACGCCATCGTCCTGTCTCGCTTCGACCTCGGCGAGGCCGATCGAGTCGTCACCTTCCTCACGCCCGACCGCGGAAAGTTCAAGGCCATCGCCCGGGGCGTCCGACGCCCGACGTCCCGTCTCGGTGGCGCCCTCGAACCCTTCGCCGAGCTGCGGGTCAATCTGGCCCGGGGCCGGACCTTCGAGGTCGTGACGGGGGTCGCCCTCGTGCGCGCCTTCCTCCGGCTTCGCGACTCCCTCGAGGCGACGGCGACGGCCTGGTATCTCGCCGAGCTGGCCGAGCGGACGGTCGAGGAGCGCGAGCCGGTCCCGGCCGTCTTCGCCCTCCTCCGTCGCGGCTTCGAGCTCCTCGACGCCGGGATGGCCCCATGGCGGGTCGCCCGCTGGTTCGAGCTCCATCTCGCCGACGAGCTCGGCCAGGGGCCCGAGACGGACCGCTGCTGCGAGTGCGAGACCCCCCTCGCCGCCGGGGCGGCCGTGCGCTGGGTCCCACCGCTCGGCGGGGCCCTCTGCGAACGCTGCCCGGGTCCACCGGAGAGCCGCGTCGGCCTGTCCGCCGACGCCGTGAAGCTCCTGCGTGCCTACCGGCGGCTCGACGCGGAGACCCTCGCCCGGCTCCGGGTCCCGGCGACCGTCGAGGCCGAGGTGGAGCGTGCGATGCGCGACTTCGTCCGCTTCGCCCTCGAGCGCGAGCCGCGCTCCCTCGCCTTCCTCGACGCGGTCCGGCACGCACCCGGATGCTGATCCGGTCGCCCGCTGCGCGTCCGGCGGCCCGGGGGCCGGCGTCTGCTAGCATCGCAGGGCCGAATCGACCACCGCGACCGTCCCTGCCACGGCCGGTCGCCCACGGAGGAGCTAGCGCGTGACGACCCCGATCACCGATCCGACCGACGTCGCCCCCGCCGTCGCCGACCTCGACGTCATCGTCTCGCTCTGCAAGCGCCGCGGCTTCATCTTCCCGAGCTCCGAGATCTACGGCGGCATCAACGCCGTCTGGGACTACGGCCCCCTCGGGGTGGAGCTGAAGAACAACGTCAAGCGGGCCTGGTGGCGGTCGATGGTCCAGGAGCGGGAGGACATCGTCGGCCTCGATGCCGGGATCCTCATGCACCCCCAGGTCTGGGTCACCTCGGGCCACGTCGCCGAGTTCAACGACCCGATGGTCGAGTGCAAGACCTGCAAGCGCCGCTATCGGGTCGACGAGTTCGCCGGAACGGAGGGCCTCGCCCCCGCCGAGCTCCTCGACCCGGGGCTCGTCGACCGGCTCGGGCTCGTCTGCCCGAACGACGCCGGCTCGCTTACCCCACCCCGCCGCTTCAACCTCATGCTCAAGACCTTCCTCGGGCCTGTCGAGGACGAGGCGGCCGTCGTCTACCTCCGACCGGAGACGGCGCAGGGGATCTACGTCAACTACCGGAACGTCCGCGACACGGCCCGCAAGAAGATCCCCTTCGGGATCGCCCAGATCGGGAAGGCCTTCCGGAACGAGATCAGCCCCGGGAACTTCGTCTTCCGGATGCGCGAGTTCGAGCAGATGGAGATGCAGTACTTCGTCCACCCCGACCGGGCAGCGGCCGAGTTCGAGGCCTGGCTGCCGCGCCGCCGGGCCTGGTACGAGGCGTACGGGGTCGCCCCGGCCCGTCTCCGCGAGCGCGAGCATCGCCCGGGTGAGCTCGCCCACTACGCCCGCCGGGCCGTCGACGTCGAGTACCGTTTCCCCTTCGGCTGGAAGGAGCTCGAGGGGATCCACAATCGCGGCGACTGGGATCTCGGCCGTCACGCCCAGGCCTCGGGCGAGAACCTCGAGTATTTCGACCCGGTCACCGGGGAGCGCTACATCCCCTGGATCGTCGAGACCTCGGCCGGGGCCGACCGAGCGGCCTTCACCTTCCTCATCGACGCCTACCGCGAGGAAGAGGTCCGCGGCGAGAAGCGCGTCGTCCTCGGCCTCCACCCGGAGCTCGCCCCCTACAAGGTCGCCGTCCTGCCCCTCCTCAAGAAGCGCTCGGAGATCGTCGAGCTCTGCCACCAGATCCGGGCCGACCTCGCCCGGCACGTCATGGCCGTCTACGACGACACGGCCGCCATCGGCAAGCTCTATCGCCGCCAGGACGAGATCGGGACGCCGTGGTGCATCACCGTCGACGTCGAGACGCTCAGCGACGGTGCGGTGACGATCCGCGATCGGGACACGATGCTCCAGGAGCGGGTCCCGATCGAGGGGGTCGTCCGGGCCATCCTCGACCGCCTGGACGCGGCCCGGCCCTGACCGGACGCCACCTCCCGGGCCCTCCGGCGCCCGCCTACGAGCCGGTCCCGACCTGGGCCGCCGGCCCCCGCGCCGCCCGCTTCGTTTCCGTGGCCGGTCCGGTCGCGTCGGGCACCTCGTCCCGGGGCGGATACTCGCCCCGGAGATAGGCATCGATGGCCCGGGCGGCGCGCTTGCCATCGCCCATGGCGAGGATGACCGTCGCCGCACCGCGGACGATGTCGCCGCCGGCGAAGACGCCGGGGATGCTCGTCATCCCGTGTTCGTCGGTGACGATGTAGCCCCACTCGTTCCGCTCGAGCTCGGGCGCCGTGGCCGTCAGGAGCGGGTTCGCCCGGGTCCCGATGGCGACGATGACCATGTCGCAGTCGATGACGAACTCCGATCCGGGCACCGGCTCTGGCCGCCGGCGCCCGGAGGCGTCGGGCTCGCCGAGGGCCATCCGGATGCAGCGGATGCCGCGGACCCAGCGCTGCTCGTCGCCGAGGATCTCGAGCGGGGCGGCAAGGAACTCGAAGCGGACGCCCTCCTCCTCGGCGTGGTGGACCTCCTCGGCCCGGGCCGGGAGCTCCGCCCGCCCGCGGCGGTAGACGATCGTCGCCTCGGCCGCGCCGAGCCGGCGGGCGGTTCGAACGGCGTCCATCGCCACGTTCCCGCCGCCGACGACGACGACCCGCTGGCCGTGGAGGACCGGCGTGTCGGCATCGTCGCGCCAGGCGCCCATGAGGTTGACCCGGGTCAGGTACTCGTTCGCCGAGTAGACGCCCTTGAGGTTCTCGCCGGGGATGTTGAGGAAGACCGGCAGCCCGGCGCCGACGGCGATGAAGAGGGCGTCGAACCGCTCCCGCAGCTCGGCCAGGGTGTACGTCTTGCCGACGACGGCGTCGGTCTCGATCCGGACGCCGGCGGCGACGAGGCGCTCCACCTCGGCCTGGACGATGTCCTTCGGGAGGCGGAACTCCGGGATCCCGTAGATGAGGACCCCGCCCGGGGCGTGGAAGGCCTCGAAGATCGTGACTTCGTAGCCCAGCTTCGCCAGCTCGCCGGCCGCGGTCAGGCCAGCCGGTCCCGAGCCGACGATCCCGACCCGGCGGCCGATCGGTGCCGCCCGCCCGGCCTCGAGGACCTCGGGATGCGCCTGTGCCCAGTCGCCGACGAAGCGCTCGAGGTGACCGATGGCGACCGGCTTGCCCCGCTTGCCGCGGAGGCAGACACCCTCGCACTGGATCTCCTGGGGGCAAACCCGGCCCGTGATGCACGGCAGGGCGTTGTCGTCGAGCAAGGAGCGGGCCGCGGCGGCCAGATCCCCCTCGCGAAGGAGCTTGATGAAGCGGGGGATGTTGACCCGAACGGGGCAGCCGTCGACGCAGTAGGGCTTCGGGCACTGGAGGCAGCGCTCGGCTTCGAGGATCGCCAGCTGCTCGGTGAAGCCGAGGTTCACCTCTCGGAAGTTCGTCGCCCGGACCTCGGCGAGCTGCTCCGGCATCGGGGTCCGGTCGATCGCCATCCGCTCTTTTTGGGTCAGCGGGCGGTTCGGCGGCGGGGCGGTCGGGTCTGTCGGGTCGATCATGGGATCAGCGTCCGGATGCGGCCGTCGGGGCCGCTGGCGTCGTCGGCGTCGGGGCGCCTCCGGGGGCCGTCGGGAGGCCGATCTTGCAGGGTTGGTGGCGGGCCAGCGCCGCCTGCTCGAAGGGCCGGTACGTCGTGAGCCGATCGGCGAGTTCGGCGAAGTCGATGGCGTGGCCGTCGAACTCCGGGCCCTCGACGCAGGCGTAGCGGGTCTGGCCGGCCACGGTGACCCGGCAGCCGCCGCACATCCCGGTCCCGTCGATCATGATCGGGTTGACGGAGACGATGGTCCGCAGGCCGAGGGGCCGGGTCATCTCGGCGACGGCCCGCATCATCGGCACGGGGCCGACGGCGTAGACGGCGTCGACGCCGCCCTCGGCGAGGACGTCGCGAAGGGCCTCGGTGACGAAGCCGGGACGGCCGTAGCTGCCGTCGTCGGTGCAGGTGACGACCTCGCCGGCCGTCTGGAGCTCGGCTTCGAGGATCACCCACTCGCGCGATCGGCCGCCGATGATGCTCGTGACCCGGACCCCGCGCTCGGCGAGGGCCCGGGCGATGGGCAGGATGACGGCCGTCCCGACGCCGCCCCCGACGCAGACGGCCCGCCCGGCCTCGAGGAGTTCCGTCGGCCGGCCGAGGGGACCGAGGACGTCGGCGATCGCGTCGCCGACGGCCATCTCGACGAGCTCGTGGGTGCTCTTGCCGATGGCCTGCACGACGAGGGTGATGGTCCCGGACTCGGGGTCGGCGTCGGCGATGGTGAGGGGGATCCGCTCGGCGCCGGGCGCACGACGGACGATGACGAACTGACCGGGCCGTCGGGTCCGGGCGATCCGGGGCGCCTCGACGACGATCCGGAAGACGTTGGGCGAGAGCTGGGCGCGATCGACGATCCGGTGCATTCGCCTCCTGCCCTCGGCGGGCGACCATCGAGCGGCCACGGCGCGGGGGGTGGGATCGGCCCCCGGGCCGCTTCGATGCTCCGATCGTGCCGGGGGGATGGGCGCGCCTCCATCGCCGGCCGGCCCGAAGGGGCGGGCCGAAGGTCACCTCATGGCCGGGGCCGACCGGCGCGGCCCGCGCTGGATGGTGGGGAGCTTGGCCGGCCGAAGGTGGGTCCTCGCCGGACGCCGTCGGGCCGGCGGGCCTGGCCCGGCCCTAGCCTTCGCCGCTACTCGCCGCCCGCGCCGACCGCCGCCTTCGCCTTCGGCCAGTAGAGCTCCTTCTTGACGTGGAACTCCGGGTAGCCCTCGGCGAGGAGCTGTTCCTCGACGTTGACGATCATGTCCGGGTTGCCGCAGATGTAGACGACCGTCTCTTCGGGACGCAGCCCATACTCCCGGCAGACGTCGAGGACGTTCGCCTCCACTCGACCCGTCCGGCCCGTCCAGCCGTCGTTGCGAGCCTCGTGGGGACGGCTGATGGTCGGAACGTAGCGGAGCGGGTACGTCCCGTCCCGCTCCCAGCGCTCGAGGAGGTCGCGGTAGCCGAGCTCGTCGACGTAGCTGCACCCGTGGAGGAGGACGGTCCGTCGCGGGCGTCCCTGCCGGAGCAGGTGGCGCATCATCGAGATGAAGGGCGCGATCCCGGTGCCAGTGGAGACGAAGAGGTGAGTCCGCTCGTCGTTCGGCTCGAGGAGAAAGCGACCCTTGGGGCCGATCATCCGCATCCGATGCCCGACCGGGAGGCGCCAGAGGAGCGTCGTGAAGCGGTTCACCGGCACGAGGCGGACGTAGAGCTCGTAGCCGTCCGTCCCGGCGTCCTCCGGCGCCGAGGCGACGGAGTAAGGCCGCTGCCAGAGCTTGCCGTCGGCGAAGACGCCGATGGTCATGTACTGGCCGGGTTCGAAGGGGACCGGGTCGCCGTCGAACTTGACCCAGAAGTAGGCGAGGTCGTCGGTCTGGTCGACGCGCCGGATGAGGCGGGCGTTGTACTGCGGCGCCTCGGCCGCGATCTCGCGCCGGTCTTCGGTGTGGTGGGTCATCGGTGGGCGGTCCTCGGCTGCGATCGAGCTGCGGCGCGGCGACGGAGGGACGACGCCGCGACCACCGGCGGGCTCGTCGGCCCGAGCGCCGCGACGAGCGTGGGGCGATTGCCGGCGGCGGCCCCCAGTGTACTGGCCCGAGCCCGCTCCGGCGGCGCCCTCGGTTCCGGCCGTCGAAACGCCCGGTCCCAGGCCGGCCCCGCGCTACAATCGCCCGGAACGTCACGACATTCCGCGCGGTCCGGTGCCGGTCCGCGACCGCGTCGCGCGTCCCCCACCCGGTGCGAAGATCGCCCAAAGGAGCCGCTCCATGGCCGAAACGCTCACCACCCCTGGAACGCGTGCCCACCGGGCCGCCAAGCGCTACATCTACGCCTTCGGCGGCGGCCGGGCCGAGGGCGACGCCTCGATGCGCGACCTCCTCGGCGGCAAGGGCGCCGGCCTCGCCGAGATGACGAACGCGGGGCTGCCGGTGCCGCCCGGCTTCACGATCACGACCGAGGCCTGCAACGACTACTTCGCCAACGGTGAACGCCTCCCCGACGGCCTCTGGGAGGACGTCCTCGAAGCGGTCCGCGAGGTCGAGCAACTGACCGGGAAGCGCTTCGGCGATCCCGACAATCCGCTCCTCGTCTCCGTCCGCTCCGGGGCCAAGTTCTCGATGCCGGGCATGATGGACACCGTCCTCAACCTCGGTCTCAACGAGCAGACCCTCGGCGGCCTCATCCGCCTGACCGGCAACGAGCGCTTCGGCTGGGACGCCTACCGTCGCTTCATCCAGATGTTCGGCCGGATCGTGCTCGGCGTCGACGGCGAGAAGTTCGACCACGCCTTCGAGGCGGTCAAGCGCGAGCGGGGCGCCCGCCAGGACACCGACCTCGACGCCGACGCGCTCCAAGAGGTCGTCCGCCGCTACCTCGCCATCGTCCGCGAGGCGACCGGGCGCGACTTTCCGACCGACCCCTACGAGCAGCTCGAGCTCGCCATCAAGGCCGTCTTCGCCTCCTGGTTCGGAAAGCGCGCCCGCGACTACCGCGAGTACAACAAGATCCCCCACGACCTCGGGACGGCCGTCAACGTCGTGACCATGGTCTTCGGGAACATGGGCGACGACTCGGGGACGGGGGTCGCCTTCACCCGCGACCCGAACACCGGCGAGAAGCGGCTCTTCGGCGAGTACCTGACCAACGCCCAGGGCGAGGACGTGGTCGCCGGGATCCGGACGCCGTACAAGATCGACCAGCTCAAGGAGCAGATGCCCGAGGTCTACGCGGAGTTCGAGCGGATCGCCGAGCGCCTCGAGCGCCACTACCGCGACATGCAGGACCTCGAGTTCACCATCGAGCGTGGCCGCCTCTACATGCTCCAGACCCGGAGCGGGAAGCGGACCGCGGCGGCGGCGGTGAAGATCGCCACCGACATGGTCGACGAGGGGATCATCACCAAGGAGGAGGCCGTCGCTCGGGTCGAGCCGGCCCAGGTCGAGCAGCTCCTGCGCGACCAGTTCGACCGGGGGGCGCTCGAGCGCGCCCAGCGGGTGGCTCGGGGTCTCAACGCCTCGCCCGGCGCGGCCGTCGGACGGGCCGTCTTCTCGGCCGACGACGCGGTCGAGTGGGTCGGCCGGGGCGAGAAGGTCATCCTCGTTCGGGTCGAGACCTCGCCCGACGACTTCCACGGGATGGCCGTCGCCGAAGGGATCCTCACCGCTCGGGGCGGGGCAACCTCGCACGCCGCCGTCGTCGCTCGCCAGATCGGCAAGCCGTGCGTGGCCGGCTCCACCGAACTCGTCGTCGACTATCGGACGAAGACGGCTCGGAGCACGGAGACCGGCTGTCGGTTCGCCGAGGGCGACTGGATCAGCCTCGACGGCTCCACCGGCGACGTCTACCTGGGGGCGCTCCCGACGGTCTCGGCCCGCTTCGAGGATCAGCCGGAGCTCCAGCGGATCCTGGCCTGGGCCGACGAGATCCGCCGTCTCGGCGTCTGGACGAACGCCGACAAGCCCGAGGAGGCGGCCCTCGCCCGGAGCTACGGCGCCGAGGGGATCGGCCTCTGTCGGACCGAGCACATGTTCCGCGAGGGGGAGCGGCTCGCCATCGTCCGCGACGCGATCCTCGTCGCCCACCAGGCGACGCGGGCGAAGGCCCGCCGCGCCGCCGGCGAGGTGCTGACCGCCGAGGAGGAGGCGGCGATCGCCCGCTTCGACGCCGCCATGGCGAAGCTCGAGCGGCTCCAGCAGGGCGACTTCGAGGGGATCTTCCGGGCCATGGACGGCCTGCCGGTCGTCATCCGGCTCATCGATCCGCCGCTCCACGAGTTCCTGCCGAGCCACGACGAGCTCCTGACCGAAGTGGTTCGCCATCGGACCCTCGGGACCCCGGAGGACGACCCGACCTACGCCGAGGCCCGGACGCTCCTCGCCGCCGTCGAATCGATGCGCGAGCAGAACCCGATGCTCGGGCTCCGGGGTTGCCGGCTCGGGCTCGTGATCCCAGACTTCGTGAAGACGCAGACCCGGGCGATCCTCAACGCTCAGATCGCCGTCGCCCGGTCCGGCGGGCGCCCGATCGCGAAGATCATGATCCCCCTCGTCGGCCACGTGAACGAGCTCGCCGAGACGCGACGGATCCTCGAGGCCGAGGCGAAGGCGGTCGAGGCGGCGGCCGGCGTCTCGGTGGAGTACTCCTTCGGGACGATGATCGAGGTGCCGCGGGGCGCTCTCACCGCCGACGAGATCGCCCGCGAGGCCGCCTTCTTCAGCTTCGGGACGAACGACCTGACCCAGATGACCTTCGGCTTCTCGCGCGACGACGCCGAGGGCGGCTTCCTCCTGAAGTACGTCGAGGACAAGATCCTTCCCTTCAACCCGTTCCAGACCCTCGACGACGCGGTCGCCGACCTCATGCAGATCGCCGTCGAGAAGGGGCGGCGCGCCCGACCGAGCCTCGAGCTCGGGATCTGCGGCGAGCACGGGGGCGACCCGGACTCCATCGCCAAGTGCGAGCGGCTCGGCCTCGACTACGTCTCCTGCTCGCCGTTCCGGGTCCCCGTCGCCCGGCTCGCGGCCGCCCAGGCGGCCCTCGCCGCCCGAGCCGCCGGGGTGGGGGAGCGCGACCGCTGACGACGGAGGGTCACCGGACGAGCGGGCGAGGCGTCCCTCGCTGATCGCCGTCGGTCCTCGCCGCGCGCGCCGAGGGGCGACACGGATCGACGGAGTACGGCATCATTGGAGGCCACGGCGCCGCCCTCGGTGCCATGCTCCTGATCGTCTCGTTGCGTCCAGCGAAGGAACCCGTGTCCGAGCGTCACGATCTCCACCAACCGTCGGGTCGGTCGTCCGACGATGGCTCCCCGACGGCGACGGGGTCCAACCCGGCCGGAAGCCCCGCCTCGGGAGCCGGTCCGGTCGGCGAGGCGACCCCGAAGGGCCCCGAGTCCATCCTCGTCTGTGCGGGTTGCGGAGCCAAGAACCGGATCCGGCCGAGCGAGCGCGGTGTGCCCCATTGCGGGTCGTGCGGCAAGCCCCTCCCCTGGCTCGTCAACGCCACCGACGCCACCTTCGACGTCGAGGCGAGGGCAGCCGTGACCGTCCTCGTCGACCTCTGGGCTCCCTGGTGTGGGCCGTGCCGGGTCGTCGGACCGATCCTCGAGGAGCTCGCCCGCGACTTCGCCGGCCGGCTCAAGGTCGTCAAGGTGAACGTCGACGAGAACCCGGCCCTCGCCGCCCGCTTCGGGGCGATGAGCATCCCGACCCTCGTCGTCATCCGGAACGGACGCGTCGTCGATCGGATCGTCGGCGCCCTGCCGAAGAGTCAGCTCACGATCCGGCTGACGCCGTACCTCCTCCGCGCCTAACGTGGCGGACCTCGACGCCGCCACGCCGCGATGAGTACCTGGCCGCCGGGGCCACCCGGTCAGCCCGCGCCGCCCCCGGTCGAGCGGCCGCGCCGAAGCGCCTTCGGCTGCCTCCTCGAGGTCGTCGAGACGCTCGTCTTGACGGTCATCATCTTCTTCGTCATCCAGACCTTCGTCGCCCAGCCGTACCAGGTTCGGCAACAGTCCATGGAGCGGACCCTGGAGCCTGGTCAGTACGTCCTCGTCGACAAGCTGACGCCCCGCTGGGACGGCTACAAGCGCGGCGACGTCATCGTCTTCGAACCGCCGCCTGGCTGGTCGGATGGCGACCGGACCCCCTTCATCAAGCGGATCATCGGGGTGGGCCGGGACGAGATCGAGATCCGCGATGGACGGGTCTACGTGAACGGCGTCGCCCTCGCCGAGCCGTATGTCTACGACGGCCAGCCGACGACGGCGCCACCCGATCGCGACACGTTCACGGTGCCCCCGGGCGAGTTCTTCGTCATGGGCGACCACCGGGCGAGCTCGGCCGACTCGCGGATCTTCGGCCCCATCCCGGGCTCGTCGATCATCGGTCGGGCCTGGCTCCGCTACTGGCCGCCGGAGCACTTTGGGGTCCTCCAGACGCCGGTCTACGCCATCGGCAACGGATCGCCCTGAGGCGCTTCAGGGGAACGCGCGGCGCGGCGCCCCGCCGATGCCGACCCTGGCGCCGACCGTCACCCGGCCGCGCTCGCCGTCGCGAGGCGAGCCTACGACCCAGCAGCGTCGCGGCGACGGGGTGTCAGATCGTTCCGGGTCGCTCGGGTGCCTAGCCGATCAAGACGAGCGGGCGGCCCTCGTCGCCGCGCATGACGACCGGGACCCGGCGGCGCCCCCAGCGGCCGGGGGGACCGGCGAAGACGCCCGGGATCTGGGTTCCGCAGACCTCGCAGCGGCCATCGTCGGTGAGACGGTACGTGCCGAGCTCGTACCAGTCACGCTCGATGACGAGCGTCCCGCAGCCGTGGCAGTACGTGCTCCCACCGTCCGCGTCGTGGACGTTCCCGGTGTAGGCGTAGCGGACCCCGTTCCGGATCGCAATCGACCGGGCCCGGGTGAGCGTCGCCGGTGGCGTCGGCGGCGTATCGAGCATCTTGTAGTCGGGATGGAAGGCCGTGAAGTGCATCGGCACGTCCGGACCGAGCTCCTCGACGACCCAGCGGGTCATCGCGTCGATCTCCTCGTCCGAGTCGTTCCAGCCCGGGATGAGGAGGTTCGTGATCTCGAACCAGACGTTCGTCTCGTGCTTGAGGTAACGGAGCGTGTCCTTGACCGGTTCCAGGTGCCCGACGCAGAGCTCGTGGTAGAAGCGCTCGGTGAAGCCCTTGAGATCGACGTTCGCGGCATCCATGTGCCGGTAGAACTCGGCTCGCGGCTCGGGATTCATGTAGCCGGCCGTGACGGCGATGGCCTTGATCCCGAGCTCGTGGCAGGCGTCGGCAACGTCGATGCCGTACTCCATGAAGATGACCGGGTCGTTGTACGTGAAGGCGACCGAGGCGCACCCGAGGGCCTTGGCGGTCCGGGCGATCTTCTCCGGGCTCGCCTCGTCGGCGAGAGTGTCGATCTCGCGGCTCTTGCTGATGTCCCAGTTCTGGCAGAAGCGGCAGGCGAGGTTGCAGCCAGCGGTACCGAAGGAGAGGACGCTCGTCCCGGGCAGGAAGTGGTTGAGGGGCTTCTTCTCGACCGGGTCGATGCAGAACCCGGACGAGCGACCGTACGTCGTGAGGACGATCTGGTCGCCCTGCCGGGCGCGAACGAAGCAGAGTCCCCGCTGGCCCTCGTGGAGGCGGCAGTTGCGCGGGCAGACGTCGCACTGGATCCGGCCGTCCGCGAGGCGATGCCAGTACTCCGTCGCGATGGTGTGGGGCCCAACGAAGGTACGCATGCCTCGAAACCTCTCGAGGCAATTGTCCGCCTTTTGGGCGAATCTTGCCAGGGCCGGTCACGACCGCCGGCCGTCCGATCGATCCTTGCCCGGTCGGTCGCCGCGCGGCCGGCCGCGATCAGACCGCCATGCCCTGCTCGGACAGGGCCGCCTCGACGGCGGTCACGAGCGCCGCCCGGGTCGGGATCCCGGGCAGGGCCGTCACCCGGTGGGGCCCCTCCGTCTCGACCCAGTCGAGCGACTCGTCGACCGAGGTGAGGACGACCGGCAGGTCTGGGTACGTCTCCCGCATGTCGACGACGAGCTGCCGGCCGCCGTCGCTGCTCCCGGCCACCCAGGCGTCGTAGACGAGGACGTCGGCCCAGTCGACGAGGGAGCAGGGGAGCTGCTCGAGGACCGGGCACGGGACGTGCTGCGGCCCGCTGCAGCGTTCGACCTCGTAGCCCGCGTCCCGCAGGTCGGCGGCCAGTCGCTCGGCGACAGCCGGGTCGCGATGGACGATGAGGACTCGCGTCATCGGCCTGCCTCCGTCGCGCCGTTCGTCGCGCTCCATCCAGCCACGGTCGGCGCCCATCCGTCGGGCGCCACGCCCCGTGGCTACGACGAACGGTCGTCGGCGGAGTCGCGCCGTTCCAGGGTCATGGGTCACTCGGCGCCGGGTCGACCGGCCCATGGAGGGCCCGTCGGCCGAGCCCGCTCGCCGAACCGGCCCGAGCCTCCTCAGCAGAAGAGGCCCTCGCCCCTCGCCAGGCTCGCGACGCTGTCGGCGACCGAGACGGCCGCCAACGCCCGCTCTCCGAACTCGCCAGCGAAGCGGCCGGCGATCGCGCTCGCCGCCTCCGTCGCCACTGCCTGGGCGACGCCGCAGCCGAGGTCGGACAGATCCGCGATGTCCTCGGCCGGAGCTTCGAGGGTGGCGAGCATGAGCGTCGCCGCCTTGAGCTTCTCCATCTTCGTCTGCTCCAGCTGCAGCCAGACACCACCGGCGAAGCTGAAGCCGCCAAGGCCGGCGAAGGCGGCGACGTTGGAGAGGAGATCGGCGACGCCCAGGAGGCGCCGCGCCGACTCGAAGGTGTCCTCGATCTCCTCGACCTCGGAGCCGCCGCCCGACCCGTCGGCGAGGACGCCGTAGAGGCTCCCCGTCTGCACATCGAAGAGCCAGGCTGCGGTCGGGCGACCGGACTGCGGGACGAGGGCGAGCGGTCTGAGCGCCGCCCACGGAGCGATGGCCTCGGCGAGGGCGTCGACGAGCTGGCGATCGATCCCCTCCAGGGTGCTGTAGAGGGACGAGCGGACCGGCACGAGCGTCGCCTCCTGGAGAGTCGTCCTCGTGCTCGTCGGAAAGACGACCGATTCCGCCACGGCCAGGCGAGCCGTCCGTCGCGCGGTGGTCCGAAAGGCGGCAACCGGATCGGTGTCAGTGGTGGCGAAGCGCGTCTGGGGCAGGATGTCGACGCTGCGAAGTCGGCGGGCGCGCCCGTCCCCCGTCGGCAGCACGACTTCGCGGTGGAGGGTCACCCGAAGCCCGACCTCGTAGGTGAGTGCCTTGGAGCCCTCGGCGGGGAGCCGGATCGACAGGGCGTGATAGGTCGGCGGTGGCAGGAAGCGGATGCCCGCCAGGGCGGCCAGACGCTCGTCGCGGCGCGTGGCCTCCACGAACGGGCGGGCCGCGAGGACGGCGCTCACGATCTCGTCGAGGACGACCGACGGCGGAGGCCCTGCCGCCTCGAACGAGAGGACGTACCGTCCGAAGAGGGCCCGCCGAACGGCCTCCGTCGTCGCCGCCGTCACCACCGCGTCGGGGCTGTCCGTTCGGAGCCCGGCCAACGTCCGTTCCGTAGTCAGACTCCCGATCTCGTGCGCAGACCCCATCTCGACGCGGAGGTAGAGACCGGAAAGGGCGGGCGGGGTAGCTCGCTCCTCCCTCGGCGGAACGCGGTAGGTCGTCTCGCCGGAGACCGCCGTCTCCGCCGAGCGCAGTCGAACCTGGACCCGGCGTTCCTCCGGTCCGCTCGGGAGGGCTCGGTACCGGAA
>DAOTYQ010000063.1:0-4414 GCA_034434735.1 Chloroflexota bacterium | reverse complement strand
GCTCGACCGGCCTCCGGCGCGGCGACATCGCGGCCGCTCCGCCCGGGCCGGCCCCTCGAGGCGGCGCGCAGCGACGGCACCGACGAGGGACCCGTGGTCGTCGCCGTCGGCGAGCGGGCGGCGACGACCGTCACGAGCGGGCAGCTGGCCGGCCGGAAGCCGGAGAAGGTGGAGCGATGGGCATCGAGACGACCGAATCGACGATGACCGGCGCCGAGATCGTCGAGCTGACGAAGCGCCACACGATCTTCGAGTGGTCGGCCCAGGCGAAGGTCGACCCGATCCCGGTCGCCGGCGCCAAGGGCGTCTACTTCTGGACCCCCGAGGGAAAGCGCTTCATCGACTTCAACAGCCAGCTCATGTGCACGAACATCGGCCACGGCGACGAGCGGGTCATCGCTGCCATCCAGCGCCAGGCGGCCCAGCTTGCCTACGCCAACCCCTTCATGGCCACCGAGCCCCGTGCCCGCCTCGGCGCGAAGCTGGCCGAGATCTGCCCGGGCGACATCGACGTCTTCTTCTTCACGAACGGCGGGGCCGAGGCGAACGAGAACGCCATCAAGATCGCCCGGATGGTGACCGGTCGTCACAAGATCGGCGTCCGTTATCGCTCGTACCACGGCGGCACGGCCGGCGCGATCACGCTCACCGGCGATCCCCGCCGCTGGGCGGCCGAACCCGGCATCCCGGGCGTTTTTCGGATCCCGGACACCCACCCCTGGGGCGAGCCCGAGCCGCGCCCGGTCGACGAGGTCCTGTCCGAGACCGAACGGGTCATCATGTACGAGGGCCCGAAGACCATCGCCGCCCTCATCGTCGAGACCGTCGTCGGCACGAACGGCATCCTCATCCCGCCCGACGGCTACCTCCAGGGTCTCCGCGAGCTCTGCGACCGCCACGGCATCCTCCTCATCGCCGACGAGGTCATGGCCGGCTTCGGCCGGACCGGTCGCTGGTTCGCCGTCGACCACTGGGGGGTCGTGCCCGACCTCCTGACCATGGCCAAGGGCCTCACGTCCGCCTACGTCCAGCTCGGGGCCGTCGGGATGCGGCGCCCCATCGCCGATCACTTCCGGGAGAACGTCTTCTACGGCGGCCTGACGTACAACAGCCACCCGCTCGGTTGCGCGGCGGCCCTCGCCACCATCCGCGTCTACGAGGAAGACGGTCTCATCGAGCGGGCGGCCCGGATGGGCGAGGTCCTCGCCCGCCACCTCGTCGACCTCAAGGCCCGCCACCCGTCCGTCGGTGCGGTCCGGAACATCGGCCTGTTCGGGATCGTCGAGCTCGTCCGACGGCGCGATCCGTGGACTCCGCTCGCCCCGTACAACGGGACGTCGGACGAGATGGCGGCCCTGGCCCGCTTCTTCCGGGAGAACGGCCTCTACACCTTCGTCCGCTGGAACACGTTCTTCACGAACCCACCACTCGTCATCAGTGAGGCCGAGATGGCCGAAGCCTTCGAGATCATCGACCGGGGTCTCGCCATCACCGACGAGGCCGTCGCCGGCTAGGATCGAGAGAACGAGGTCGCCAGGACCGGAAACCGCGTCCCGAGGAGGCACGACCAGGGTGGTCGAGGGCACGAACCAGATCTCACGGGGGGACGAGCGTCCGCTGCCCGGCGCGGCGCCGGCTGACCCGCCCGCCGCTGAGGCGGCAGCCATCGAGCTCGAGCCGACGGAGCTCGAGCGGACCGAGCTCGAGCTCGCCGAGGCCCTCGAAGCGGCGGCACCGCCGACCCGGCCGCGCGCCTTCCTTCGCTCGGTCGTCACCTTCGCCATCTTCCTCGCCGTCGTCGCCGTCGTCTGGGAGCTCGTCAAGTTCGTCGGCGGCGACCCCTGGCGCGTGGACGGTCGGGTCGTCTGGGACCCGCCGCTTCGCCTCCCCCTCGCCGACGACATCAGCCTGCCTCACGTCTGGAACGTCCTCGCTGCCTTCGCCGCCCCGGTCCAGCGGGGGAGCGACACCTCCCTCTTCGCCTTCCTCGTCGGCCAGGCCCTCTTTACCTGGCGGGAGGCGGCCCTCGGCTTCGCCGCCGGAACGCTCCTCGGCCTCCTCCTGGCGACGGTCTTCGTCCACTCCCACCTCCTCGAGCGGGCCTTCGTCCCCTACGTCATCGCTAGCCAGACGATCCCGATCGTCGCCCTCGCCCCGATGATCGTCGTCTACTTCGGGGCGAACGTCTTCTCGGTCGTCGTCATCGCCACCTACCTGACCTTCTTCCCGGTCACCATCGCCATGATGCGGGGCCTTCGCTCGCCCGATCCCCGCGCCCTCGAGCTCATGCGCTCCTATGCGGCCTCGGCCCGCGACGTCTACCTCAAGGTCCGGCTCCCGGCCTCCCTGCCGTACCTCTTCACGGCCCTGAAGATCGCGACGACGGCGAGCATCGTCGGCGCCATCATCGGCGAAGGCCCCGGCGGGATCCCGGACGGTCTCGGGCGCGCCATCATCAACTTCAACCAGTACTACATCACCGCGCCCGAGCGCCTCTGGGCGGCGATCATCGCCTCGGGTGTCCTCGGGATCGTCTTCTTCCTCATCGTCCGGGCGGTGGAGCTCCTCGTGCTCCGCAGCCGTCCGGACGCCCAGGAGGCGTGATGCGGGATCCCGGGAGCGTCAGTCGCGGCCGCGGCGTCGAGCGGCACACCGGCCAGGCCGACGGACACGAACGACCGAGAGGAGGACCAGGAGGACCGTGAGCACGACGACCGCCAGCGAGACCGTCGTTCGCATCTCGGGCGTCGAGAAGCGCTTCGAGGTGGGGGGCCGCTCGACGACCCTCGCCCTGACCGGCATCGATCTCGACATCCGGCGCGGCGAGTTCGTCTCCCTCATCGGGCCCTCGGGCTGCGGCAAGTCCACCCTCCTGCGGCTCATTGGCGACCTCACCCCGCCGAGCGCCGGGACGATTACCGTCAACGGCAAGCCGGCGCCCCAGGCCCGGCTCGATCGCGACTACGGGATGGTCTTCCAGGCCCCCGTCCTCTTCGACTGGCGAACCGTCGAGGACAACGTCCTCCTGCCGCTCGAGATCCTCGGCCGGCCCAAGGCGGAACGGGTCGCCCGGGCGCGGGCGATGCTCGAGCTCGTCGAGCTGAGCGCCTTCACCCGCCACTACCCCTATCAGCTCTCGGGCGGGATGCAGCAGCGGGTCGCCATCGCCCGGGCCCTCGCCTTCGAGCCGGCGATCCTCCTCATGGACGAGCCCTTCGGGGCGCTCGACGAGATGACCCGGGAGCGGATGAACCAGGAGCTCCTCCGGATCTGGGAGCGGACCGGGACGACCATCGTCTTCGTCACCCACTCGATCCCCGAGGCGGTCTTCCTCTCCTCGCGGGTCGTCGTCATGAGCGCCCGGCCCGGGCGGATCACGAAGATCATCGAGGTCGACCTGCCGCGGCCGCGGGGCTTCGAGACCCGCGAGCTGCCGCGCTACTTCGAGCTCGTTACCGAGGTCCGCGAGGCGCTCCGGGCGGGGGAGGGGAACGGGGCCGCGGCGGAGGCGGCGCCGGCCCCCGGTCGCCCGTCGAGCGACCGCCTCGCCGCGGAGGGGCTCGGTTGATGGCCGGCGCCGGCTCCGTCCTCGAGATGGCCCAGGGCGGTGCCGGCCGCCCGCTCCGCGGCCGCCTCGCCCAGCGGACCCGCTACTACCTGCCGGCAGTCCTCGTCTTCGTCGGCGTCCTCGGCCTCTGGGAGCTCCTCGTCGTCGCTCTGGATATCCGGGCCTTCATCCTGCCGGCCCCGTCGGCCATCGTGACCGCCCTCGTCGACTCCTGGGGCGCCGGCCGCTGGCCCATCGGCCCGGCCTTCGCCAACACCTTCGTCCAGGCCATCGGCGGCCTCGTCGTCGGGACCCTCGTCGGCGTCGCCGCCGCCTTCCTGACGGCTCGCTGGACGACGGCTCGGGACTCGATCCTCCCCATCGCCGTCGCCCTCAACGCCGTCCCGATCATCGCCGTGGCGCCCCTCTTCAACAACTGGTTCGGTTTGACGAACCCGATCTCGAAGATGATGGTCGCCGCCCTCCTCGTCTTCTTCCCGGTCATGATCAACGTCACCCGGGGCCTCAGTCAGGTCTCGCCGGCGTCGTTGGAGCTGATGCGCTCGTACGCCTGCTCGGAGTGGACGATCCTCCGGAAGCTGCGGATCCCGAACATGCTGCCCTTCTTCTTCACGGCCCTGAAGGTGGCGACGACCTTGAGCCTCATCGGGGCGATCGTCGCCCAGTACTTCGGCGGGGCCTCGGACGTCCTGGGCCGGGTCATCGTCCAGAGCGCGAGCGCCCTCCGCTTCGACGTCACCTGGGCGGCCATCGTCATGGCTTCGATCACCGGGATCATCCTCTATCTCGGCGTCGTCGCCCTCGAGCGGGTCGTGATCCCGTGGCATGCCTCACTCCGGGAGCCGG
>DAOTYQ010000062.1:0-14750 GCA_034434735.1 Chloroflexota bacterium | reverse complement strand
CCGCCGCGCTCCACCAGGGCGCTCTCCGGCCGACGTTGGAGGCGGACGTCCTCCGGATCCCGGCGGCCCTCATCGAGGCACGCCGCCGACGGCTCGGACTCGATCCGGCGGGCGGCCCGCCCCGGATGGCCGAAGAGACGGCTGCCGCTGGCGGGGCCGAGCCGGTGGCCGGGGCTGTTGGCCCAGTCGGGCTCGACGAGGAGCCGGTCTCGCCGGCGGGGCTCGCCGAGGACGATGCCAGATCGCCGAG
Source organism: Chloroflexota bacterium (assembly GCA_034434735.1). Classification (GTDB taxonomy): domain Bacteria; phylum Chloroflexota; class Limnocylindria; order Limnocylindrales; family CSP1-4; genus BPIH01. Next base: position 14,500 of record DAOTYQ010000062.1, on the reverse strand, counting down.
GGAGGGGCCCGAAGTCACGGTCGGCACCGCACCGACGGCTCCGGCCGGGCCGGCCAGGCCGACTCCCGGTCCCACCCAGGCCGCGACCGGCGACGGTGCCGCCGAGGCGGCACCCGGCGAGGCCGACCGCGATCAACTCACCCTCTTTTCACCAGCCTGACGGGGCACCGAACCATGGCCGACCCGAACCGCCCGCTCCGGATCATCCCCCTCGGTGGGGTAGGGGAGATCGGGAAGAACATGTACGTCTTCGAGTACGGCGACGACATCGTCATCATCGATTGCGGACTCATGTTCCCGGACGAGGAGATGTTCGGCATCGACCTCGTCGTGCCCGACGTCACCTACCTCCGCGAGCGGCGGGCGAACGTCCGGGCGTTCCTCATCACCCACGCCCACGAGGACCACGTCGGAGGCCTGCCGTACGTCCTGCCGGAGTTCCCCGGCGTCCCCGTGTACGCCTCGACGCTGGCCCGAGGGCTCCTGGCGGCGAAGTTCAAGGAGCACCGCCTCGCCGACCACCCCCTCGTCGCCCTCGAGCCGGGAGACGAGCTCCAGATCGGACCGTTCCGGGCCCTGCCCTTCCGGATCGGCCACTCGATCCCCGACGCCATGGGGATCGCCCTCCGGACGCCGGTCGGCACGATCGTCCACACCGGGGACTTCAAGTTCGACCACACCCCGGTCGACGGGAAGCCGTCCGACTTCGCGACCCTGGCCCGGCTCGGCCAGGAGGGCGTCGTCTGCCTCCTCTCCGATTCGACCCGAGCCGAGAACCCGGGCTACACCCCGTCGGAACAGACCGTGGGCGAGGCCTTCCGCGAGATCATCGAGCCCCTCGAGGGCCGGGTCATCGTCGCCACCTTCGCCAGCAACATCGCCCGCATCCAGCAGGTCTACGACGCCGCCGAGACCTTCGGTCGCAAGGTCGCCGTCGTCGGCCGGTCGATGGAGCAGAACGTCCGGATCGCCGTCGATCTCGGTTACCTCCGCTACCCGTCGTCGGGCGTCATCGCCAAGGACCAGATCGCCCAGACGCCGCCCGCGCGGCTCGTCATCGCCACGACCGGGGCCCAGGGTGAGCCGATGTCCGGACTGGCCCGGATGGCAAATCGGGATCACCGGTTCGTCGAGATCGAGCCGGGCGACACGGTCATCGTCTCGGCGAGCCCGATCCCCGGCAACGAGGAGTACGTCGCCCGGACCATCGACAACCTCTTCAAGGCCGGGGCGAACGTCTACTACCACACGATCAAGCGGGTCCACGTCTCCGGCCATGCGAGCCAGGAGGAGCTCAAGCTCATGCTCGGCCTCACCCGGCCGCGCTACTTCATCCCGATCCACGGCGAGTTCCGGATGATGGTCCAGCACGGCCGTCTCGCCGTCGAGATGGGCGTCCGCCCGGAGAACGTCTTCATCATCGACAACGGGCAGCCCATCGAGATCTTCCCCGACGGCCGAGCCCGGCGCGGGACGCCGGTCCCGGCCGGCTACGTCTTCGTCGACGGCCTCTCCGTCGGCGACGTCGGCGAGGTCGTCCTCCGCGATCGACGGGCCCTCGCTGCCGACGGGATGTTCATCGTCGTCGTCACCGTCGACAAGCAGACGGGCAACCTCGTCAGCCGACCCGAGATCGTAACCCGCGGCTTCGTCCCCCTGAACGAGCGGGATCCGCTCATCATCGAGGCGGCCGACCGTGTCGTCCGGGCCATCGAGAACCCCGGCGACCACATCAGCGAGATCGCCCTCCTGAAGGCCCAGATCAAGGAGAGCGTCTCGCGCTTCCTCTACGAGCAGACGAAGCGGCGACCGATGGTCCTGCCGGTCGTCGTCGAGGTCTAGGACCCGGCGAGGCCGATGGTCACCCGCCGTCGCTCCACGACTCGAGCGCCGACTCGGCGGACCGCCACTCGAAACCGCCGCCGAGGGAGGGTCGGCTGGCCGGCCCTCGGGGCGGGCTGGCGCCTGAGCCCCGAGGTCGTCCGGTCGCTCGTCGGAGTCACGCTCCTGTCCTTCGGGGCCGTCACCCTCATCGCCCTCGCCCTCCCCGGAGAGGGGACGCTGACGACCTGGTGGCGGAACGTCTTCGCGCCCTGGTTCGGGACCGGCCGCTGGGCCCTCCCCTTCGCCCTCCTCGCCGCCGGGGTCTACGTCGAGCGGGCCCGGGCCACCGATGGTGGCTGGCGGCTCACCCTCGTCGGCGCCGGGCTCGCCTTCGCCGCCGGTCTCGGTCTCCTCGAACTCGTCGGTCCGCCGAACCCCTTCCGCGACGGGGACGTCCTGACCGGGGGCCGGATCGGGAGCGCGCTCGTCGCCGTCACCGGAGCGCTGTTCGGTCGGGCGGGGGCCCTCGTCATCTTGGCCGCCACCCTCGTCGCCGGCCTCCTCGTCATGTTCGATACGAGCCTCCGGGCCCTCGTCGCGCCGATCGGCCGGGTCGGGGGCGCGGTGGCTTCGGCCCTCGCCGCCTCGGCCCACCCGAGCCGCACCGAGCGTCCGGAGCCCGAGCGGCCCGAGCCACCGAGCCGGCCGACCCGATCGCCGGCCTCGGAGCGGCGCCCGGGTCGATTGGCTGCCCTCCGGGCCCGCGTCGGCGGGACGGCCCGCGCCCTCCTCGAGCGACCGGCACCGGAACAGCGAGGCCTCTGGGGCTTGGACGGACCCGAGCCGGAGGATCGGCCGGGGGATCGACCGAGCCCGGCGCCGAGCGAGCCGCTGCCGGGCCCGGGTCTCATCGCCGCCTCGGGGACCCTCATCGGGCCTCGGTCGCCGCTCGGCGCCCCGGGAGCCGGGCCGACCCGGCCCGCCGGTGCTGGCGGCGGAGGGGCCGGGGCGGAAGGAGCGGACGAGGGCGAGGCGGCCATCCCGGACCCGTACCGGCTCCCAGAGCTGACGATCCTCGACGACGTCGCCAGCCGGGCCGGGGGACCGGTCATGGACCATCACCAGAACGCCGCGATCATCGAGCGCAAGCTCGCCAGCTTCAACATCGCGGCGAAGGTCGTCCGCTGGAACGCCGGGCCGGTGGTGACCCAGTACGAGGTGGAGCCCGACCCATCGGTCAAGGTCAGCCGGATCGAGTCCCTGGCCGACGACCTGGCGATGGCCCTCGCCGCCCGGACGATCCGGATCGAAGCCCCGATCCCGGGTAAGAGCGTCGTCGGGATCGAGATCCCGAACAGTGACTTCAACATCGTCTCGCTCCGCCGGGTCCTCGAGGAGGTCGACATCGTTCATGGGCCGAAGCTCTCCTTCGCCCTCGGCCGGGACGTCGCCGGGCACGCCCGGGCGGCGGACCTGGCGAAGATGCCGCACCTCCTCATCGCCGGGGCCACCGGCTCGGGCAAGAGCGTCATGGTGAACGCCCTCATCAGCAGCCTCCTCATGCACGCCACGCCCGACGAGGTTCGCTTCATCCTCGTCGACCTCAAGCGGGTCGAGCTCGCCGCCTACAACGAGCTCCCGCACCTCCTCGTGCCGGTGGTCACCGAACCGGAAAAGGCGAAGGCCGCCCTCCGGTGGGCGGTCGGCGAGATGGAGCACCGCTACCGGCGCTTCGCCGGAGCAGGTGCCCGCAACATCGCCGCCTTCAACGAGAGCCGGGTTGACCCGGCCGATCGGCTGCCGTACATCGTCATCATCGTCGACGAGCTCGCCGACCTCATGATGCGCGAGGGCAAGAACATCGAGGACCCGATCGTCCGCCTCGCCCAGAAGGCCCGGGCGACGGGCATCCACCTCGTCCTCGCTACCCAACGGCCCTCGGTGAACGTCGTGACCGGCCTCATCAAGGCGAACTTCCCGTCGCGGATCGCCTTCGCCATGGCCTCCCAGATCGACTCGCGGACGATCCTCGATGCACCGGGCGCGGAGGACCTCATCGGGCGCGGCGACATGCTCTTCCAGCCAGCCGACGTGCCGCGGCCGATCCGCCTCCAGGGCGTCTTCGTCTCGGACCGGGAGATCAGGAACATCACCGAGTACTGGCGATCCTGGCCGCACCGCTACGATCTCGAGATCATCGCCGGGGAGGCCGACGAGGAGGAGGGCGCCGAACCCGTCGATGGCGATGCCGACCGCCTCCTGCCCGAGGCCATCGCCATCATCCGGGAGTACGATCGGGCATCGACGTCGTTCCTCCAACGCCACCTCCGGATCGGCTACGCCCGGGCGGCCCGGATCATGGACCAGCTCGAGGCGCGCGGCTACGTCGGCCCGGCCGACGGCGCCAACGCCCGGCAGGTCCTCCGCCGGGACGAGCCGAGCCCGCGGCGGACGCCGGCCGACGACGAGGACGAGCTCGATCGATGAGAACCCGCAACCACGCCCGACCGAATGCCGCCCTCGACGGCGCCGGTCCATCGGGGACCGCGCCGCGCCCGACGTCGCCCGGGGCGGGCCACCTCGACGCGCCGGCCGAGACGAAGGGGGAGCAACGCGCCGAGCCGACCCTCGGCGAGCGCCTCGTCGCCGCCCGGGAGCGGAAGGGGGTCGATCTCTATCGGGCCGAGCGGGACACGAAGATCCGGGCCCGCTATCTCGCCGCCCTCGAGCGAGGCGACGACCGGGAGCTCCCGGGGGCGGTCTACACGAAGGGCTTCCTCCGCAACTACGCCCTCTACCTCGGCCTCGATCCCGACGACGTCCTGCGCCAGTGGCGCCGCGAGCGGGGCGACGCCGCCCTAGCCGCCCCGCCGCTCGCCGTTCCCCGACCGCTCGAGGCGCCGCGCGGGGGGCTGACCTTCACCCCCGGCGTCGTCGTCGCCGCCCTCCTCACCGTCGCCGTCGTCGCCTTCGTCGGCTACCTCGGGCTCCAGCTCGTCCGCTTCGCGAAGCCGCCTGCCATCACCGTCACCGACCCACCGGTCGCCGTCGTCGAGGTCGACGAAGGGACCGCCGAGTACACGCTTCGGGGGCTGTCCGAGCCCGGGGCGACGGTGGAGATCAGCGCTCCGGGGCGCGACCAGCCGTATCGCGTCACGGCCGGACCCGACGGGAGCTGGAGCGTGGTCGTCGAGCTGCGTCGCGGCCGAAACGAGTTCGAGGTGACGGCGAAGGATCCCGAGACCGGCAAGGTCGCCGAGGCGCCGGTCCGCGTCCTCATCAATGTGCCCTTCCCGGTCATCGCGGCGCCGACGCTGACCGTGGATTCGCCCGTCGACGGGGCGACGTACGAGAACGGGGCCGTCCCGGTCGAGGGTCGAACGACGAACGCGGTCAAGGTCACCGTCGAGGCGACCTACGCCGGGCCGGCGAGCGGTGCGCCGCAGCCCTCGACGGGACCGTCGCCGTCGCCGCCGCCCGCGCCCGAGCCACAGACGGCGGCGCCGGCCGACGACGGGACCTTCAGCGTCCCCCTCGATCTCACGACCGGCCGCTGGACGATCACCGTCACAGCGGCCTCGGCCGAGAACCGGACCGTCACCCTCCGACGGACCGTCGAGGTGAGCTACCGCGGCGTCACCCTCGTCGTCCAGATCAAGGGCGGCCGAGCCTGGTTGAAGGTCTGGGTCGACGACCGGGTCGACCCGACCGTCGGTGCCGCCGGGACCGTCTACCGGGACGGCAAGACGCTCACCTTCACCGGCCAGCGCTCCATCGAGGTCCGAACCGGATCGTCGGGCGTGACGTACTTCACCCTGAACGGCGTCTCCCTCGGTCGGCTCGGTCGGGTCGGCGTCCCCGAGACGTGGCGGTTCGAGCCGCCGAATCCGCCGGTCCGCACCGACCGTCGCTAGGGGCGCGCGACGTGGACGAGCCCCTCGTCGCCAGGGCGGCGGCCCTCCAGGAGCGGTGCGTCGCGGCCGGACTCTGGGTCGCCACGGCCGAGTCGTGCACCGGTGGGCTCCTCGCCCACCTCTTGACCGAGATCCCGGGGGCCTCGGCCTACTTCCGAGGCGGCGTCGTCGCCTACGCGAACGAGGCGAAGGTCGCCCTCTGCGGGGTCGATCCGGCCCTCATCGAGGCCCACGGGGCGGTGTCGGCCCAGGTCGCGCGGGCGATGGCGGTCGGGATCCGGGTGCGCCTCGGGGCCGATGTCGCCTGCGCCGTGACCGGGATCGCCGGCCCCGAGGGGGGCACGCCGGCGAAGCCGGTCGGGCTGACCTACGTCGCCGTCGCCGACCCCGATGGGGCGACGGTTCGACGTGTCGTCTGGAGCGGCGACCGGCACGAGAACAAGCGGGCCTCCGCCGAGCTCGCCCTCGAGCTCCTCCTCGAGCGGGCGAGCGCCCTCGCCGATCGACGGAGCGGCGGGTTCGAGGCGGCGCCCGGGACGCCGACCGACCGGCCGGGCGCCTGAGGCCATCCGAGCGGTGCTCCGGACGGCGGCTGAGATCGCGGCCGGCCTCGCCCCGGCTCGCCTCGCCCGGCCGATCGCGCCCGGCGAGGTGATCCACGTCGTCGGGGCGGCCGGTGCCGGCGCGAGCGCAGCGGCCCGTCTCGCCGCGGCGGCCGGGGCGATCGTCACCGGCTGCGACAGCGGCGGCCCGTCGCCCTACACGGTGGCCCTCGAGGCGGTCGGGATCTCGGTCGCCGCGGGCCACGACCCGGCCCACGTCGTTGCCGCGATCCCGCGACCGAGCCGGCTGGCGGTGACCAAGGCGCTCACTTCGGTCGAGCCCGACCACCCCGAGCTCGCCGCGGCGCGCGCCCGCGGGATCCCCCTCGAGGCCTGGCAGCAGGTCGTCGCCGACGCCGCAGCCGGCCGGACCCTCGTCGCGGTGACCGGGACCCACGGCAAGAGCACGACCGCGGGCTGGCTCGTCGATCTCCTCGTCCGAGCCGGCCTCGACCCCCTCGCCTTCGTCGGAGCGCTCCTGCCCCCGGCGCTCACCGGCGGGCCGCCGAGCACGGCCAGGGTCGGCGCTGGGCCCCTCGCCGTCGTCGAGGCCGACGAGTACGCCGGCAACTTCGACCCGTACCGCCCCGACCTCGCCGTCGTCACGAACGTCGAGTGGGACCATCCCGACGTCTTCGCCGACCGAGCCGGCGTCGTGGCGGCCATCGAGGGCTGGCTTCGCCGGGCGGCCGAGGCCGGTTCGACCCAGGCCGTCGTCAACGTCGCCGATCCGGGCGGTGCCGAGCTGGCGGGCCGACTCGGCGACTGGCCCGGACGACTCGTCGCCGTCGCCCTGACGACGGAAGCGACGGCGGCCGGTGTCGAGGACGTCGCGGCGGCCTTGGCGTCGCGCTATCGGACGCGCGCCGGCCCCGCCGTCGCCATCGCCGCCGGCCTCGAGGCCTCGACGGCCGCCGGCTCGCGGCTCGTCGTCGCGGGCCTCCCGGGGGCGGATGGCCCACTCCGGTTGCGGGTCGGACTCGTCGGCCGGCACAACGCCGCCAACGGGCTCCTCGCCGCCGCGGCGGCCGCGGTCCTCGACGTCCCCGCGGCGGTCGTCGCCGCCGGGCTCGCCGAGTACGCCGGCGTCGGGCGCCGCCTCGAGCGGCTCGGCGAGGTCGATGGGGTCGTCGTCTACGACGACTACGCCCACCATCCGACGGCCATCGCGGCGACCCTCGACGCGGTCCGCGAGCGGGAGCCCGGGCGACGGGTCTGGGCCGTCTACGAGCCGCTCACCTTCCACCGCACCGCGGCCATGCTCGACGCCTTTGCCGCCGTCCTTGCCACCGCCGATGCCGGGGTCGCCGTGGCCGACATCTGGCCGGGGCGCGATCCGGACCGGACGATCGCCTCGGCCGGCGGCCTCGCCGCGGCCGTGGCAGCGCGCGCGCCGGGCCGCGTCGTCGGGGCGCCGGGCTCGGTCGAGGCGACGGCGACCTGGCTCGCCGAGCGGGTCCGGCCGGGCGACCTCATCCTCGTCATGGGCGGCGGTCGGAGCTACCAGATCGGCCGCCTCCTCCTCGCCACCCTCACCGATCGGACCCGGAGCCGCCCGGCCACCGAGGGCGGCTGAGCGGCCGCCCGACCACAGCTGGAAGCCGACGCCCGACCGTCCGTCCGACTCGGGCATACTCTTTGGAGCGCACCCGCGCCTCCCCGTCGCCGCCGGCCGGGCCGGAGCTCCGAGCCGGCCGTCGGTACCGCTCTCGAAGGAACCGATGGCATGCTGCCAGGGACACGCCTCGCCCGCATCGTCTTCGCGATCGTCGCGATCGTCGTCGTGGTCGGCCTCGTCGTCTCGGCGATCGCCTACCCACTCTGATCGCTCGCTCCAGCCCGCGCTACAGGTGACACCGATGACCGATCACGTCGCCGGCGCCGAGTCCGACCCCGTCGGCTCGCGCCTCCCGGCCCAGGAACCCTCCGCCGCAGCCCTCGAATCGGCGCCCGATCTCGGACCGGCGACCGATGCCGGGTCCGACCCGCCGGGTGCTCGGTCACCGATCCTCGACGCGTTGCCGGTCGCGCCAGCCGAGCCCGCCGACGGCCGAGGGCCGGCCCCCGGACCGGCGGTCGGCCAGGCCCCCGACGGCTCGGCCCTCCCCGAGTTCGAGCCTGGCGAGGCGACCGCCGTCCGTCCGTCCGCAACGGCCGCCCCCCCGACGACGGCCGCCGCCTGGCTCGCCCGAGCCCTCCGAGCCGCCGGCCTCCGCTACGCCTTCACCGTCCCCGGGGAGAGCTTCCTGCCCCTCCTCGACGCCCTCGACGAGGTCGGGATCGCGGTCGTCGCGACGCGGCACGAGGCCGGCGCCGGCTTCATGGCCGAGGCGTACGGCCAGCTCACCGGGCGCCCGGCCGCCGTCATCGTGACCCGGGCCGTCGGAGCGGCGAACCTCGGCATCGCCCTCCACACCGCCCTGGCGGACTCGACGCCCCTCCTCGCCATCGCCGGCCAGGTCGAGCGCCGCTTCCTGGGCCGGGAGGCGTTCCAGGAGGCCGACCTCGTCGGCAGCGTCGGCGCCCTCGCCAAGTGGGCCGCCGAGCCGGCGACGGCCGCCGAGCTGCCGGCCCTCGTCGACGAGGGCCTCCGCCGAGCGACGGCGGGCCGACCCGGGCCGGTCCTCCTCTCGATCCCCGAAGACGTCTTCACCGAGCCCCTCGACGCGCCCCTCCCCGAACGGTCGCCGACGCCCGCGCCGAGCGCCCGACCGGACCCGGTCCTCGTCCGCTCGATCCTCCAGCTCCTGGCCTGTGCCGAGCGACCGGTCATCCTGGCCGGGGGTGGGGTCCTCCGGGCGCGCTGCTCGACCGACCTCGTGCGCCTCGCCGAGCTCCTCCGGGTCCCGATCGTCGCCGCCTGGCGGCGAGGCGACGTCGTGCCGAACGACCACCCTCTCTACCTCGGGATGGCCGGGCACGGCGCCCCGCCGACGGTGCTCGAACGGCTCCGGAGCGCGGACGCCCTCCTCGTTCTCGGTTGCCGGCTCAACGAGGTGACGACGTACGGGTACGAGATCCCGGCGCCGGGGACGCGGTGGGCCCACGTCGACGTCGAGCCGCGGGGCGGTCGGGTGGGACTCCGTCCGCCGGACCTCGCCCTCGCCGCCGACGCCCGGGCCTTCCTCCGGGCTGCCCTGACCCGACTCGCGAACGGCGTCCTCGATGCCGCCGTCGCCGATGCCCGGGCGGCCCGGAATGCGGCCGATCGGGCCGCCTTCGAGGCAGCGAGCGTCGTCGAGGCCGGCGACTGGGCGGGGCCGGGCGTCCACCCGGGGCGCGTCGTGGCGACCCTCCGGCGGCTCCTTCCGGAGGCGGCGATCCTGACGACCGACGCCGGGAACTTCGCCGGCTGGGCCGCTCGGGGCTTCCGGTTCCGGCGCCCGGGGACGTTCCTCGGCCCCACCTCCGGGGCGATGGGCTACGCGGTCCCGGCGGCCGTCGCGGCGGCCCTCATCCACCGCGACCGACCGGTCGTCGCCCTCGTCGGGGACGGCGGCATGGCGATGACGATGGCCGAGCTCGAGACCGCCGTCCGGGAGCGGGTTCGACCCATCGTCGTCGTCTTCGACAACGAGCGCTACGGGATGATCCGGATGCACCAGGATGCGGGGCGGTCGCGGGGTATCGCCACCGACCTCGGCCCCGTCGACTTCGCCGCCGTCGGCCGGGCCCTGGGCGGGCGGGGTGTCCGGATCGAGACTGACGACGCGGTCGGCCCGGCGCTCCGCGACGCCCTCGCTGCCGACCGGCCGACGGTCCTCCACCTGGTCGTGGATCGGCGCTGGGTGAGCGTGAACGACCACCCCTTCGCGACCCGTTGACGACCTGAGGACCCGAGCCCGGGCCGGCCCATCCGTCGCCTGGTCGTTGACAGCGCAACGAGTCTGTGCGACGATGGCCGGCAAAGGAGGCTGCCCGTGCCCGCCGTCAGCGTCGACGACATCACCGTCCTGTCTCGCATCCCGCGACCCGACCCGGTTCATGTCCGCCAGCGGCCAGTCCGCGCGGTGACGACGGCGCCGCACGCCTTCGAGGGGGAGGGCTTTCCGGTCCGGCGGGCCTTCGCCGGGGTCGACCTGGCCGACCTCGACCCGTTCATCCACCTCGATCAGATGGGAGAGGTGGAGTACGCACCGGGCGAGCCGAAGGGGACGCCCTGGCACCCGCACCGCGGCTTCGAGACCGTGACGTACATGATCGACGGGACCTTCGAGCACCAGGACTCGAACGGCGGCGGCGGGGTCATCACGAACGGCGACACGCAGTGGATGACGGCCGGCGCCGGGATCCTCCACATCGAGCGACCGCCCGAGTGGCTCGTCGCCTCGGGCGGCCTCTTCCACGGCCTCCAGCTCTGGGTCAACCTGCCGCGCGCCCAGAAGTGGGCGCCGCCGCGCTACCAGGATCTGCGGGCCCAGGCGGTCGCCCTCCTCGCCTCGCACGACGGCGGGGCGCTCGTGCGGCTCATCGCCGGTGAGCTCGCCGGCCACCGGGGCCCGGGCACGACGACGACCCCGATCACGATGGTCCATGCAACCCTCGCCCCGGGGGCCGAGCTGTCGCTCGGCTGGCGACCCGACTTCAACGCCCTCGTCTACGCCCTCGCGGGGGCGGGCTTCGCGGGCCTCGAGCGGGCGCCGCTCGCCACGGGCCAGCTGGCGGTCTTCGGAGCCGGCGACGCCCTGACCGTTGCGGCGGCCCGGGTCCAGGAGCGCCGGAGCCCGAACCTCGAGCTCCTCCTCCTCGGTGGCCGGCCGATCGGGGAGCCGATCGCCTGGTACGGGCCGTTCGTCATGAACACGCGCGAGGAGATCCTCGAGGCGATCGCCGACTACCAGGCCGGGCGACTCGGCCGGATCCCGGCCGTCCACGGTGCTCCGCGCGAGCTCGTCGAGTCGCGTCGCGACGACGCCGGAACGCCGGCCTCGGCGGGGTAGGGGAGGCCCCGGCACCGGCCGGGACGGCCCATCCCGCGCCGCCGGCCCTCAGGGCGCTGCGACCCTACCCGGTTCGCCGTCCAGGGTCGGCCCGAGGTCCGCTCTGCTCGTGGCCGCGACCGGGGCCGCCGGTCTGGTGGCGAGGCTCGAGCCGGCGACGACGAGGGCGAAGCCGACGGCCATGGCCGGCGTGAACGCCTCGCCCAGGACGAGGACCCCGAGGACCGCCGCAACGGCCGGATTGACGTAGGTGATGACCGTGGCCCGGACGGGTCCGATCTCGGCGATGAGGGCGGCGAAGACGAGGAAGGCGACGGCCGTGCAGACGACGGCCAGGACGCCGATGGCGCCGAGGACGGCGGGGGAGGGGAGGGCCGCCGGCGGATCGAGGGCGACGATCGGCGCGTAGAGGACGGCACAGCCGGCCAGCGAGAGGGCCATGACCCCCAGCGACGACTCGCCGCCGAGTCGACGAGCGAGGATCGCCGGGCCGACGGCATAGCCGACGACGACGCCGGCCATCTGGGCGAGGGCGACCGCGTCCTCGGCCTCGAGGTCGGTCCCGACGATGGCCGCGACCCCGGCGAGCCCGACGAGGAGGCCGAGGAGGCCGACCGAGCCGAAGCGGTCCGCACCGCGGGTGGCGATGGCGATGGCCGCCCCGACGAGGGGGACGGCGGCGACGAGGAGCCCGGCGAGCGAGCTCGAGATCCGCTGCTCGGCCGAGCCGAGGAGGAGCCAGGGGACGGCGATCTCGACGAGGGCGAAGGCGGCGACCCACGGCCAGCGGCGAAGGAGTCGGCGGAAATCGACCCGGAGGAGGGCGACCGGCAAGAGGATCGCTCCCCCGATTGCCGTTCGGGCGAAGACGAGGGCGGCCGGCGAGATCTCGGCCACGGCGATCCGGATGAGCAGGTACGGGATCCCCCAGATGAGGGCCATGGCGGCGAAGAGGAGGAGGCCGCGGCGGCTCATCGGCCGGCGGGCCGTGGCCGGCTCGCGAGCCGGTCCCGAAGCGGCGGGTGGCGATCCATGACCCGAATGCTATCCGCCCTCGATCTGTCACGAGGGCGCTGTGTTACGATGTGACGCATGGCGACGCGAGTCGGCGTACGAGATCTTCGCCATCGTCTCCGCGAGTATCTCGCCAGGGTCAGGGCAGGGGAGAGGTTCGAGATCACGGTCTTCGATCGACCGGTGGCAGAGCTCGTACCGCTCGGCGGCGGCGCCGGAACGCTCGAGCGCCTCGTCGAAGAGGGCCGGCTGACGCCGGCCCTTGAGAGCGACACCGTATCGTTGCCCCCGCTGGTTCCTCCCGCCGGCCCGACGACGGCGACCGATGCCCTCCTCGCCGAACGCCGGGAGGACCCACGCTGAGCGTCCTCTACCTCGACGCCTCCGCGATCACGAAGCTCGTCATCGAGGAGCCGGAGTCCGCGTCCCTCCAGGCCCGCGTCCGGGGCGAACGGTGGGCGACCTCCCGCATCGCCGTCGTCGAGGTTGGCAAGGCCGTCGGCCGGGCCAACCCGAGCGCCGATCCGGGACGCATCCTTCGCCGCTTTGCCTTCGTCGAGCTGGACGCCGAGCTGGCCGAGCTGGCGGCCCGGATCGGCGGACCCGCGGTCCGATCCCTCGACGCCGTCCACGTCGCGTCGGCGCTCCGCCTCGGCGGGGCGGTCGCAGCCTTCGTCACCTACGACGCGCGGCAGGCGGCGACGGCTCGGCTCGTCGGTCTCCGGGTCGAGGCCCCCGGCGCCAGCTGAGCCGGGCCAGCTCCTGTGGCCAAGGGTGCGACGTGCGCCGTCGATACCCCCGGGCGGGGTGCGATAGGATGGGCTAATGCGCGCCGCTTCGCGCCCCACGTCCGTCGAGACGGTCGTGGTCGGCGCCGGCCAGGCCGGCCTCCTCGTCAGCAGCCTGCTCCGCGAGCGTGGTCGGGAGCACCTCGTTCTCGATCGACGGCCCACCCTGGGTGGCGGCTGGCAGGATCGCTGGGACGGCTTCCGCCTGGTCTCGCCGAACTGGACCCTGTCGCTGGCGGATTTCGCCTACCGCGGCCCTGACCCGGATGGGTTCGCTCCCCGGGATGAGATCGTCGCCCACTTTCGCGATTGGGCGGCGGCGATGGCCACCCCGGTGGAGCTCTCGACCGAGGTCGCCCGTCTTCGGTCCGCCGATGGACGGGGCGCGACCCGCTTCCGGCTCGACACGAACCAGGGCCAGATCAGAGCTCGGAACGTCGTCGTCGCCACGGGCCCGTTCCAGTGGCCCACGTTCCGGCCGTCGGTCGGGCCGTCGCTGGCTCGATCCACCAGCTCCACATCCACCAGTATCGAAATCCGGGTGCCTTGCCGCCGGGCGGCGTCCTCGTCGTCGGCAGCGGTCAGTCGGGGGTCCAGCTGGCCGAGGAGCTCATGGCAGCCGGGCGAGAGGTGACGATAGCCGTCGGCCGCTGCGGACGGGTTCCCCGAACCTACCGGGGCCGCGACGTCTTCTGGTGGCTTCGTCGGCTCGCGACGGACGGTCGGGAGGTGGGGACCCCGTTGCCGACCGCTGCCGACTTGCCGAGCCCGGCTGCTCGCTTCGCCTGCAACCCGCAGCTGACCGGGCACGGTGAGCGCCACGACACGGACCTGCGGGAGATGGCGCGCGCCGGCCTCCGCCTGGCCGGGCGCCTCGAGGCGGTGGACGGCACCCGGGTCCGCTTCGCCGACGACCTGGCGGCCAACCTCGACTTCGCGGACACGTTCTTCGCCCGCCAGTTCAAGCCGCGATTCGATACGTTCGCTGCGCGAACCGGCCTCGACCTCCCGGAAGATGAGCCGGCCCAGTCTGCCTTTCAGCCCCGTCCGGTTCGGGAGCTCGATCTCGAGTGCGCCGGGATCGGCACGATCGTCTGGACGACCGGCTACCGTCCCGACTTCCGCTGGATCGAGTTCCCCGTCCTCGACGACTGGGCACTTCCGATCCAGACGGACGGCCGCACGGCGGTGCCAGGCCTCGCCTTCCTCGGAACTCTGTGGCTCGTCGACATGGCCTCCGCGAATCTCGTCGGTCTCGAACGAGACGCGCTCACCCTGGCGCCTGCCTGGCCGTCGTAGGCGGGCCCTCGATCAGCTCGCTCCCGTGCGCCAGCTCGACGGGCTTCCGGACATAACTATCCTTATCGGAAGCGCTATCAGCGGCAGGGGCGCCGTGCGCCGGGCTCGGGGGTCACTCG
>DAOTYQ010000061.1:0-14931 GCA_034434735.1 Chloroflexota bacterium | reverse complement strand
CGTCCGGCCCGCGTTACGACCGGACAGTGAGCGACGGGTAGTCATGGAGGTCCCATCCTTTCTCAACCAAGAGATCAGATCGCGATGCGTAGAAGATCTCGGCCGGCCGGCGGCCCTGCGTCCGGTAGCCGCGGTGGGGCCGCTCGAAGTTGTAGTGGCGGAGCCAGGCCTGCAGGTCAGCGTCGATGTCGGCGACGGAGACGTAGTACCGGTAGCGGAAGGCGACCCGGTAGTGGAGGTGGAGGACCGTCCCCTGGAAGCGCTCGACGAAGGCGTTGAGGTCGGGCGAGCGCGGCGGGAGCTTCCGGTGGCGGATCCCCAGGGTTCGGCAGCGCTCCCGGAAGGCCCGCCCAAACTCCGGGCCCCCGTCGGTGACGACCTCGCGGACGACGATCCCGGCCTCCCGGTAGGCGGGCAGGACGCTCCGCTCGAGGAAGTCCGCCATCTGGGCCGCCGTCTTGGGCCCGCCCCGGACCGTGGCGAAGCCGAAGCTGCAGGCGCCGTCGACGGCGGAGTACTGCCAGACCTTGCCGACCCCCTTGAGGTTGCCGACGTACATCGTGTCGAGAAAGAGCTGCTCGCCGACGACGTCGGAACCGATGTGGGTCGTCCGGGCCCGCTCGATCGCCCGGATCTGGCGGAGGGTCCGCTCGGTCAAGGGGCCGCCCTCGGCCGCGGCGAGCGACTCGGCGGCGGCGAGCCGGGCCGCCCGCCGGGAGAGGCCCGCCCGACGGAGGACGTTCCCGACCCCGCCGTGGCTGACCCGCCAGCCGCCATAGCGGGGGAGGGCGAGGGCGTCGGCGATCGAGCGCTCGCCGGCGGTCGGGTGCTCGACGGCGTAGGCGAGGATCGCATCCCGGAGGGGCTCGGGCAGGCGCCGGTCGGGTCGCGCCGTCGGTCGGGGCTTCGGCCGCAGGCCCGCCTCGCCGTACCGGCGGTAGCGGGCCCGGAGCTCGTAGAAGCGGCTCCGGCTGATGCCGGCCTCCCGGCAGAGCTGGGTCACCGGCGCCTCCTTCCGCTCAGCCCGATCCATGAGCGCCTTCCGCAGACGTGCCAAACTATCGGCTGGGGCCACAGGCAAACCTCCGCTGTCGACTTGACGATCAACAGCGTCAGGGTAGCTGGTGGCCCCTTCTCCATGTCCGCACTGTCCGGTCTCAACGTGGGCAGTACGGTCGGCCCTTGGGCGAACCTCCGGCCGGCCGTCGGGCGAGCAGACGGCGACCCCGACGGAGAACGGACGGACGGTACGAAGGTCCCGCCCGGGATCGGACCGACGGCGCCTGGCCGGATCCCAGCGGCAGCCCCGATCATGGCGGCGACGGGCCGTCCGGAGTCCGCGCCCCGCCGGACGAGACCCGGGAGGGTACGCGTGCGCTTCTTCGCCAACCACCGCCAGCAACCAGGAGAGCGCCTCCTCTGGTCCCGGGACGTGCGCTTCGTGGCCCAGCTCGCCCGGCGCATCCGGGACGGTCGCTTGATCGAGCTCGAAGCCGGGTCGTGCCTCGTCGCCGAGGCGGAGCGGCTCACCGACGGGATCGCCGCCGAGGTCGCCCAGGCGGCCCACGACCCCGACTACGGGCTGGCGCCGGTCGACCCGAGCCTAGCGCCCGCCGAGCGCTACATCGTCGCCTTCTCGACGGCGGTCCAGCTCTCCGGCATCGCCGACCGGATCGGGATGGCCCGCTCGGCCGAGGTCCTCAAGACCAAGCTGCTCGACCACTTCTTCGCCCTCCGCCACAGCCACGGCGTCGCCTTCCAGCCCATCGTCGAGCTGGGGAGCGGCCGGGTCCTCGAGTACGAGTGCCTCTTCCGCCCCCACCTGCCGACCGTCGGAGCGTCCATCGGTGCCGTGGTCCAGGCAGCCATCGACACGAACCGGGCGGCAGAGCTCGATGAGTTCGTCCTCCAGGCGGTCCTCGCTCGCCTCGAAGCCGTGGTCGGCGAGCCCGCCGGACGGGACGGGCGCGCGCTCCGCTTCGCCGTCAACGTCACGCCGGCGGCCCTCCAGGACGAGCGCTTCGACGCCCGTCGCCTCGCCGAGCGCGTCCGGGCGGCCGGACTGGAACCGAGCCAGCTCACCTTCGAGGTGACCGAGCAGCAGGCCGTGCCGGACGTCGTGCCGCTGCGGCGCCAGGTCCGCGCCCTCCGCCGCACCGGATTCGGGTTCGCCGTCGACGACGCCGGGGCCGGCTATGCGAGCTTCGCCCTCATCGCCGCCCTCCGGCCCTCCCAGATCAAGGTCGACCGCCAGATCGTCCATCGGGTCGCCGTCGACGACGCCAAGCAGGCCCTCATCGAGGCCTTCGTCTCCTTCGCCCGGCGCATCGGCGCCCGGCTCGTCGCCGAGGGGATCGAGACGCGACACGACCTGGCGGTGGTTCGCCGGCTCGGGGTCGAATACGGACAGGGCTACCTCCTCGGCCGGCCGGCGCCGGTCCCGGCTCGTCCCCGGCGGATCGGGCTGGCCGATGGCGCGGCCCTCGGCGATCGCCTCGCTGCTCGGCTGGAGGCGAGTGGTCCCGACCTGTCGGCCGCCCTCGGCGGCACCGCCGGCTCGCCCCTCGACTAACGCCCCGCCCGGCGCAGGGGGCGCCGCTCGTCGCGTACCATCGACGCATGACGAGCGAGCTTCTCGAGCGATCCCCGGTCCTCTCCCCGGAGATGGAGGCCTTCCTCCGCGCCCCGCACCCGGCGACCATCGCCACCCTCGACCCCGACGGTTCGCCGCGCCAGGCCGTCGCCTGGTACCGCTTCGACCCGCCGGACACCGTCGTCGTCAACAGCGCCGTCGGTCGGCGCTGGCCGGCGAACCTCCAGCGCGACCCGCGCGTCGCCATCGCCGTCGTCGATGCCCACGATCCCTACCGCTGGCTCGGCCTGACGGGCCGAGTCGTCGAGATCGTCGACGACCAGACCGTCGCCCAGGCCGACATCGCCGAGCTCGCCCGCCGCTACATGGCCGACGACCCGGACGGCGCCGAGACGCTCATCCGGGACCGCTTCCGGCGCCAGCAGCGGGTGTCGTTCCGGATCCGGATCCTCGGGGTCCACGACCACCTGGCCGGATGAGTCGCTCACCCCTCGCACGGCTCTGGAATCGGATCGGTGGCGAGCTCCTCGTCCGTCTCGGCCGGGTCGGGCGTCTGACGACCACGGGCCGCCGCACCGGGCAGCCTCGGCTGGCATACGTCGGATACGTCCGACTCGCCGACGGCCGCTACCTGATCGGCGCCGGCGGACCCGGGCGATCGTGGGTGGCGAATCTCCGCGCCCATGCGACGTGCCGCTTCGAGACTCGGGACGGAGGCGGGACGTTCCGGGCGAGGCTGCTCTCGGGCGGCGAGCGCGACGCCGCCATCGCGACCTTCGTCGCCCGCATGGGCCGGATGGGCCGCCGGATCCCGTGGGCCGAGGTCTTCGAGCTCGCCCCGGTCGCGGACGACACCCCCGGCCCCACCGAACCGCCGGCGCCGTCCGGCGTCGATCCCACCCCGGAGGACGCCCCGCGGGAGGGCGCCTGATGCGGGTCGTCGAGCTCGCTGGCGGGGTCGGCGGGGCGAGGCTGGCCCATGGTCTGGCCGCCCACCTCGGCCCCGAGCTGAGCGTCGTCGTCAACACCGGTGACGACCTCGAGCGTCACGGCCTCGTCGTCTGGCCCGATCACGACACCGTCCTCTACACCCTGGCCGGCCTCGACGACCGGGAACGGGGCTGGGGCCTCCGGGACGAAACGTGGACGGTCATCGACCAGCTCGAACGCCTCGGGGAGGAGACCTGGTTCCGGCTCGGTGACCGCGACATCGCGACCCACCTCCTTCGGACCGAGCAGCTCCGGGCTGGCCGACGGCCCACGGAGGTCGCTCTCGACCTCCAGCGCCGCTTCGGCATCGGCCCGCGCATCCTGCCGATGAGCGACGAGCCGGTCCGGACCGTCGTCGAGACCGACGTCGGGCGGCTCGAGTTCCAGGAGTACTTCGTCCGCCTCCGCCAGACACCCACGGTTCGGGCCGTCGCCTTCGTCGGCGTGGAAGCGGCCCGACCGACGGGCGAGGTCGAGGCCGCCATCCGGACAGCCGACCTGGTCGTCGTCGCTCCCTCGAACCCCATCGTCTCCATCGGCCCCATCCTCGCCGTCCCGGGGCTGCGGGACCTCCTCCTCGAGCGGCGGGCGGCCGGGGTGCCGATCGTTGGCGTCAGCCCCATCGTCGCCGGCCGAGCGCTCAAGGGGCCCGCCGACCGGATGCTCGCCTCGCTCGGCCACCCGGTCAGCGCCGCCGGGGTCGCCGCCATCTACCGGGATCTGGTGACCGGCTTCGTCATCGACGCCGTCGATGCCGACCTGGGACCGGAGATCGAGGGCCTCGGGCTCCGGGTCCTCGCCACCGACACGATCATGACCGACGACGCCGCCCGGGCCCGTCTCGGGGGTGCTGTCCTCGACTTCGGCCGGGCTCTGGCGACCGGACCCGCCCGATGACGCCGTCAGGGCACGCCCAGCCGGACCCCGGAGCCTGCTGGGCCATCGTCCCGATCCGAACCCTCGAAGGCGCGAAGTCGCGCCTCGGCGAAGTCCTCGACGCCGAGGAGCGCCACGACCTCGCCGTCGCCCTCCTCGAGCGAACGGTTCGGGCTGCCGTCGCCGCCTCCACGGTCGCCGGTGTCGTCGCCGTGAGCCCCGACCCGGTCGCCCTGGAGATCGCCGCCGGCGGCGGCGCCCACCCGCTCCGGCAGCGCACGAGCGGCCTGAACGCGGCCGTCGCCGAGGCCCGGCGGGAGGCCTGTCGCCTCGGGGCGACCGAGGTCATCGTCCTGCCGACCGACCTGCCCCAGATCTCGCCGTCTGCCATCGACGAGCTGGTCCGGGCGGCGCGCGACACGCCGGGACCGCTCGTCCTCCTCGTTCCCGATCGGCACGGCCGGGGGACGAACGCCCTCTTCCTCCGGCCGCCGGACGTCATCGAGGTCGCCTTCGGGGGCGACAGCCGGCTCGCCCACGCCGCCCGGGCGGACGCCGCCGGGGTCGCCTATCGGGAGCTCAACGGGCCGCTGGCCATGGATCTCGACACACCCGACGACCTCGTCCTCGCCGAGCCGCTCCTCCTGGGGCCGATCCATGGCCGCTGACGACCGGTCCGCCCGAACCAGCCCGACCCCGCCGGCCGGGCGGCTCGAGGTCGTCGCCCTCGAGGGAATCCCGGAGATCGCCCCCGGGACGGACCTCGCCGCCTGCATCGGCGACGCCCTCGAGCGGACGCCGGGCGTGCTCCCGCTCCGGGAGGACGACGTCCTCGTCGTCACCCAGAAGATCGTCTCCAAGGCCGAAGGGGCGATCGTCGATCTCGTGACCGTCGAGCCGCGCCCGGAGGCCGTGGCGTGGGCGCGAGACTGGGATCGCGACCCCCGCCAGGTGGAGGTCGTCCTCCGCGAGGCGGTCCGGATCGTCCGGATGGCCCGCGGCGTCCTCATCGTCGAGACGAGACACGGCTTCGTCTGCGCCAACGGGGGGGTCGACGCCTCGAACGTCGGGCCGGCGAGCGGCTCCATCGTCACCCTCCTGCCCCGCGATCCCGACGCCTCGGCCGGTCGGATCCGAGCCGGGATCCGGGAGCGGTTCGGGGTCGACGTTCCGGTCGTCGTCTCGGACAGCTTCGGCCGGCCGTGGCGGTGGGGGATCGTCGACGTCGCCATCGGGGTCTCCGGGCTCCTGCCCCTCGAAGACCTGCGCGGTCGGCCCGACCACGATGGCCGGATCATGCGGACGACGGTCCGGGCCGTCGCCGACGAGATCGCCTCGGCGGCCGAGCTCGTCTTCGGCAAGACGGCGGCCCGACCGGTGGCCCTGGTCCGGGGTGCCCACCCGCCTCGCGGCGAGGGTTCGATCCGCGACCTCCTCATGCCAGCGGAGGCGGACCTCTTCCGCTGAGCTTCCGCCCCTGGCCCGCCGGCCCGGCCACCCCTCGAGGGGCCGGCACCCCACGGCAGGCAGGGCCACCTGCTACGCTCGCGGCTCGTGAAGCTCGGGCTCCAGATCCCCTCCTTCACCTGGCCGGGCGGCCCGGAGGCCATCGGACCCACCCTGGCCCGGATCGTCCGGACGGCCGACGACGTCGGTCTCGACTCGCTCTGGGTGATGGACCACTTCTTCCAGATCCGGAGCGTCGGGGCGGCGGAGGAGCCGATGCTCGAGGGCCTGACGACCCTCGGCTGGATGGCCGCCCACTCCTCCCGAGCGAGCCTCGGGCTCCTCGTCGGCGGGATCCACTATCGCGCCTCAGGGCTCTGGGTCAAGGCGACGACGACCCTCGACGTTCTCTCCGGCGGGCGGGCCTGGTTCGGCATCGGCGCCGCCTGGAACGAACAGGAGTCGCTCGGCCTCGGCTTCGGCTTCCCGCCCCTCGGCGAGCGCTTCGAGCTCCTCGAGGACACCCTCCGCTTCGCCCTCGAGATGTGGCGCGGCGAGCGCGGCTCCGAGGCGCCCTTCGAGGGCCGTCACCTTCGAGCGACCCGGTGCCTGAACTCGCCCCAGTCGCTCCA
This sequence comes from Chloroflexota bacterium, assembly GCA_034434735.1. Taxonomy (GTDB): domain Bacteria; phylum Chloroflexota; class Limnocylindria; order Limnocylindrales; family CSP1-4; genus BPIH01. Next base: position 8,394 of record DAOTYQ010000061.1, on the reverse strand, counting down.
GCGCCCGCACCCGCGGATCCTCATCGGCGGCGGCGGCGAACGGCGGACCCTCCGCCTCGTGGCCCAGTACGCCGACGCGACGAACGTCTTCGGCGGCCCCGAGGCGATCCGCCACAAGTTCGAGGTCCTCCGGGCCCACTGCGAGGCCGTCGGCCGCCCCTACGAGGAGATCGAGCGAACGACCCTCCAGCGCATCGATCCCACCCTCCCCGACGGCAGCGGTCGGGAGAGCGCCGGTCAGATCGTCGATCGCTTCGGCGAGCTGGCCGACGTCGGCGTCCAGCACGTCATCGTCTCGCTCCCCGAGGTTTGGCGGACGGAGAAGCTCGAGCTCCTCGGGCGGGACGTCCTCCCCCAACTTCGGCGACTCTGAGCCATCCTGAGGGCGAGGCGCGATGGCGGCGAGCGACGACGGGGACGGGCGGAGCCTCCAGGAGCGGCTCGCGCCGCGGAGCCGCTGCTTCGGCTGCGGACCGGCGAACGAGCACGGGCTCCACCTCCGGAGCGTTCCGGCCGCCGACGGCGAGGCCCTCGTCGCCGAGTGGAGCCCGCGCCCGGAGCACGAAGCCTTCGCCGGCTTCGTGAACGGCGGGATCCTGGGGACGCTCCTCGACTGCCACGCCAACTGGGCCGCCGTCCATTACCTCATGCGCCGCGACGGCCTCGAGCGACCGCCGGGTTGCGTGACGGCCGAGCTCGCCGTCCGCTTCCTGCGCCCGACGCCGAGCCGGGGCCCGCTCCGGCTGACGGCCCGGGTCGTCGAGGCGGCCGAGCGCGCGGCGACGGTCGAGGCGACGGTCGAGGCGGAGGGCACGGTCACGGCGACGGCCCGCGGCCGCTTCGTCGCCGTCGGACCCGGCCACCCGGCCTTCGATCGCTGGCGGGGCGACCCCGCGACCGAGAGCTGCTGAGCGCTCCGGCGAGCGGCTGACCGACCTGCTGAGGGCCGCCGCCGAGAGGTGCCGAGGACCGCCGCCGGGATCGACCGTGGCCGACCGGGACGATCGACCAACGACTCCTCGAACCATCGCCCCATGGCCCGTCGCCTCGCCGTCGGCGACGCTTGCCTGGCATGGCTACCTCGGAGCATCGGCGACAGCACGGCGGCGGTCGAGGGACCATCGCGCTCCTGATCGGCGCCGTCCTCCTCGTCGGCGTCGGGAGCAGCGGGGTCGTCGGGGCCGCTGTGGCGACGAGCCTGACCGACTACCTCGCGACGCCGTAACGCCGGCCACAGCACGCTTCCACGGTGGCATATACTCTCGGGGAGTATCTTCCCTGCTAGAGTAGGTGCGGCGACCCCGCAGCACAGGACCGAGCCACGACCGATGCCGAACGAACCCACGGGCGACCAGCCCCGCTTCCCCCTCGGGGGCCTGTCCATCGACTTTTCCATCGACGCGCCGAGCCCCGCCACCGACGACGGCCCCATCGCCCTCGTCGCCGAGCCGCTGCCGGGCGGCCCCCCGACCGCCGGCCCCGAGGGCGGCCCGGAGGAGACCCTCGTCGCCATCGTCGGATCCGGACCGGCCGGTCTGACGGCCGCCATCTACGCCGCACGGGCGAACCTGCGGCCCATCGTTTTGGGCGGCACGACTCCGGGCGGCCAGCTCATGATCACCTCCGAGGTCGAAAACTATCCGGGCTTTCCCGAGGGGATCGACGGCCCCGAGCTCATGGCCCGCTTCCGGGCTCAGGCCGAGCGGTTCGGCGCCCGGATCGTCGACGTCGACGTCGAGCGGGTCGACTTCGCCGAGCGACCGTTCCGGCTCTGGGCCGCCGGGGTCGAGTACCGCGCCGAGGCCGTCATCATCGCCACCGGCGCCTCGGCCATCTGGCTCGGCCTCCCGGCCGAGGAGCGGCTTCGCGGTCGCGGGGTCTCGGCCTGCGCCACCTGCGACGGCTTCTTCTTCAAGGGCCGCGAGGTCGCCGTCGTCGGCGGCGGCGATACGGCCTTCGAGGAGGCGACGTTCCTGACGAAGTTCGCCTCGAAGGTCCATCTCCTCCACCGGCGCGACCAGTTCCGCGCCAGCAAGATCATGGTCGAGCGGGCGAAGGCGAACCCGAAGATCGAGATCCACCCGAACACCGTCGTCGAGGACATCCTAGGCGAGACGAAGGTCGAGGGCCTCCGCCTCCGGGACACCCGGACCGGCGAGGTTCGCGAGGTGCCGATGGACGGCCTCTTCGTCGCCATCGGCCACCGCCCGAACACCGATGTCTTCCGCGACTGGCTCGAGGTCGACGAGAAGGGCTACCTCGTCGTCCACGACGAGACCCGAACCCGGATCGAGGGCGTCTTCGTCGCCGGCGACGTCCACGACCACCGTTACCGCCAGGCGGTCACCGCCGCCGGCGACGGCTGCAAGGCGGCCATCGACGCCGAGCGCTGGCTCGAGTCCCTCGGCATCGTGGAGGCGGCGACGGCGACGGCGTGGTGAGCGACCCGGGGGACCGAGCCGACGGCCACCGAGGAGACCGCCCGCCGGCCGAGCGGAGCCTCGGCGCCCTCCTTCGCAAGCGGCTCGAGACCGCCCTCGACCGGGTCGAGGCGGCGGCCGCCGGACGGCCCCTCGTCGCCCTCGATGCCGGGTGCGGCGAGCGGACGGCCTTCCGAGCGGTTCGGGCCCGGATCGGGCGTCTCATCGGCGTCGACGTCCATCCGCCACGCGACCAGGGTCCCGACGTCGACGAGTTCCTCGTCGCCGACCTCTGCGCCGGTCCGCTCCCGATCCCGGACGGAAGCGTCGACGTCGCGGCCTCGATCTTTGCCGTCGAGCACTTCGCCGATCCGGGGGCAGCCTTCCGGACCATCGCCCGCGCCCTCGCCCCCCACGGGCGCCTCGTCCTCGTGACGGTGAACCGCCGCCACCCCTTCGTGGCGGCGTACTTCGCCGTGCCGGGTCGCCTCCGGACCCGGCTCCAGCGTCTCGTGAAGCGGACCGCCGCCGACGCCCACCCTCTCGTCGGGGCGTGCAACGATCCGGCCGCCCTCCGGGCCACCCTCGCCGCCGCCGGCTTCGTCGTCGAGGCCCTCGACGGCGTCGGCCACCTCGGCGCGGCCTGGGGCCGGCGCCGCGCGACCCGCCTTCTCGGACGGATCGGCGACCGGCTGGCGGCGCCGTTCCCGAGCCGCCGCTCGACCATCGTCGTCCTGGCCCGACGGGCGCCCGCCGTCGAGCCTGCGACGGCATCGACGCATCCCGAACGACCGGCGTCCCCGCGAGAAGGAGGAAGCAGATGACGACCGATCGCACCCCCGCCGCCGAGCCGACCCCGACGCCGCCCCGTCCCGGCCGGTTCGGCGTCTGGGCCAACCTCGACCGGATCGATCTCTCCGCCATCCTCGAGCTGGTCGCCACCGTCGAGGCGGCCGGCTTCGACGCCTTCTGGATCAACGAGGGGGCTGGGACGAGGGAGCCCTTCGCCCTCCTCGGCCGCCTGGCCGCGGCTCGGTCCCGGATCTGGCTCGGCGTCGGCATCGCTCAGACCTACGCGCGCGACCCGCTGGCCGCCCACGCCGGCGCCCTCACGGTCCACGAAGCGACGGGCGGCCGCTTCGTCATGGGCCTCGGCGTCGGCCATCCCGGACCGATCTCGGCGATCCGCGGCCACGAGTACCGTCCGCCCCTCGTCGAGATGCGGGCCTACCTCGACGGCTACCGCGCCGCCGCGGCCCACTATCGAGCGCCGCGGCCGGCCGGGGAGCCGCCCCTCGTCGTCGCCGCCCTCCGGCGCCGGATGCTCGAACTGGCGGCGACGGCCGCCGACGGCGCCTTTCCGTACCTCGTCCCCGCCGACTACGTCGAGCGCGCCCGGCGGACGATCGACGCGGCGGCCGGGGCCACCGGCCGGCCGCGGCCGGCCTTGGTCGTGACCCAACCCGTCGTGGCGAGCACGGAACCGGGCGTCGCCCGGGCGGCGGCCCGGGCCTACGTCGCCCGCTACCTGGCCATGCCCGCCTACCGGACGAACCTCATCGAGTGCGGCTTCGACGAGGCCGACCTGGCCGGCGGCGGCTCGGACCGGCTTCTCGACGCCCTCGTCGCCTGGGGCGAACCGGCCGCCATCCGGGCCCGGCTCCGGGCGATGGCCGAGGCCGGGGCCGACCACGTCTGCCTCGTCCCGCTCGCCACCGACGGCTCGATGCCGGATCGTGGCGTCGTCGAGGACTTCGCCCCGCCCTGGTGAGTCCCGCTCCGGAGACGCCAGCCCGTCGATCTCGCGCCGGGGCTCGATTCCCACGTCGGCCCACCGCGCTGGGCCCCGTTCCGGCGACGGCCGGACCGCGCCCGGGCCGGGACCGTGCTAGCGTGCCGGGCATGCGTCTCCCCGTCGGGAACCCGGCCCCGGTCGGACCGGCCGACCGGACCCGATCCACCGCTGTCCCGCTGCTTCGGGCGCCCGCCGCCGGCCGGAGGCAGCCGTGAGCGTCGGGCGCGGCCGTTCCGGGTCAGGCGGCTTCCCGGCTCGGGCGGCGACCGGGGGTCGGGGCGGGCTCGGGCGCCTCTTCCTCGCCGAGCCACCCGAGCGACCGCTCTCGCCGGAACGTCGCCGGTCGACGGCCCGCAAGATCCTCGCCTTCTTCCGCCCGTATCGCCTGCCCATCGCCGTCAGTCTGGCGGCGATCCTCGTCACCAGCGGCCTCGGCCTGGTCAACCCCTTCCTCCTCAAGCTCCTCATCGACGACGCGATCCCGAGGCTCGATCTCGGCAAGCTCAACCTCTACGTCGGGCTCATGATCGTCGTCCCCGTCGTCTCGGGCCTCATCGGGGTCGGCCAGAGCTACCTCAACAACGTCATCGGTCAGAGCGTCATGCGGGATCTCCGGACGGCCCTCTACGCCCACCTCCAGCGGATGCCGCTCCGTTTCTTCACCGAGACGAAGACGGGCGAGATCCAGAGCCGTCTCGCCAACGACGTCGGCGGCGTCCAGGGCGTCGTCACCGACACTGCCAGCTCGGTCGCCTCGAACCTCGCCGTCGCCATCAGCACCATCGTCGCCATGTTCGTCATCGATTGGCGACTCACCGCCCTGTCCCTGGGGCTCTTGCCCTTCTTCATGTACCTGACCCTGCGGGTCGGCCGGGTCCGGCGGGCGGTGAGCGCCGAGACGCAGCGCTCCTTGGCCGAGATCAGCGCCGTGACCGAGGAGACCCTCTCCGTCTCGGGCGTCCTGCTGACGAAGACCTTCGGCCAGGAGGCGACGGCGAACGAGCGCTTCCGGGCGCTGAACGAGCGCCTCGCCGGTCTCCAGATCCGGCAGGCGATGGTCGGCCGCTGGTTCTTCATGATCGTCGGGACGATCTTCTCGATCACCCCGGCCTTCGTCTATTGGCTCGCCGGCTGGCTCGCCATCGGCGGCGACCCGACGGCGCCGACCATCGGCGACATCGTCGCCTTCACGACCCTCCAGAGCCGTCTCTTCTTCCCCCTCGGCCAGCTCCTGAACGTCCAGGTGGAGATCGCCGGGGCGCTCGCCCTCTTCGATCGGATCTTCGAATACCTGGAGATGGAGCCCGAGATCGTGGATGCGCCCGACGCCGTCGACCTCGATCCGGCCCGGGTCGCGGGCCGGATCCGCTTCCGGAACGTCTCCTTCCGGTATCCGTCCGCCCGGCGCCCGGTCGCCGCGGCGACGCCGAGGGGGGCGCCCGATCTGCCGCCGCCCGAGCCGAACGGCGGTCACGACGGAGGCGACGGCGGTCCCGAGGGAGCCGACGGCCGGCCCTTCGCCCTCGAGGGGATCGACGTCAGCGTGGAGCCCGGTCAGCTCGTCGCCCTCGTCGGCCCGTCGGGCGCCGGCAAGACGACGCTGACCTACCTCATCCCCCGCCTCTACGACGCGACGGACGGCGCCGTCGAGATCGACGGCATCGACGTGCGCCGGATCCGCCTCGCCGCCCTCGGCCGGATCGTCGGCGTCGTCACCCAGGAGACGTACCTGTTCCACGCCAGCGTCGCCGAGAACCTGCGCTATGCGAAGCCGGAGGCGAGCCAGGCCGAGCTCGAGGCGGCCGCCCGGGCGGCGGCGATCCACGACCGGATCCTCGAGCTCCCGGAAGGCTACGACACCCTCGTCGGCGAGCGCGGCTACAAGCTCTCAGGCGGCGAGAAGCAGCGGCTCGCCATCGCCCGGGTCCTCCTCAAGAACCCCCGGATCCTCATCCTCGACGAGGCGACCTCGGCCCTCGACACGGTCTCGGAGCGGCTCATCCAGGCGGCCCTCGAGCGGCTCATGGAGGGTCGGACGACCATCGCCATCGCCCATCGGCTCTCGACGATCCTGCGAGCCGACCAGATCCTCGTCTTCGATCGCGGCCGGATCGTGGAGCGAGGGACGCACCGGGCGCTCCTCGCTGCGGGCGGTCTCTACGCCCGGCTCTACCGGGAGCAGTTCCTGGCCGACGCCGAGGCCAGCGGGGCCGCGGGGGTCGCGGGGATAGCAGCGCTCGCGGGGGCCGGAGGCGCCGCGGCAGCCGTGGGGACCGGACGGGCCGGGATCCCCAGCCGACCAAGGGAGGCAGAAGAGCGGCTGCCGTGACGGTCTGAAGCGTGGCGCTCGTCCGCCACCCAAGCCCGGCGCGCGAGAGGGTGAGGCGCGCTGCCGTGACCGTCCGAACGGCCCGGACGGCCGACCTCGTCCGCGGCGACCCGATCCGCTCCGCGGCCCCGCTGGGTCAGCGGTAGCGGAGCGCCGTGCCGGGACCGGCCGATCGGCTGCTCGCCCCCCGCGACCAGAGCCGCGTCACGAGACTCGGCAGCCACCAGCGGAGGAAGTAGAGCCGGCAGCCGACGCAGTAGCCGGTCACGGCGAGGAGCGCCTGGAGGGCGGCCACCCCGAGGGCGAAGATCCAGCCGAGGACGGTCGCCCCTGCCACGAAGGCGACGAGGGCGAGGCCGAGGGCGATCGAGCCGAGGGTCTGGGCGAAGCGGGGCGGGTACTCGTGCTCGGGCTCGACGGGCGGAAGGCGGAGGGTCCGGGCGAGTCGGCGCCACATCGCGCCGTAAATCGACCACCGCATCCCGAAGGCGGCGCTGACCCCGATGCTGACGAGGACGAGCAGGACACCGACGGGCTGGCCGAGGACGGCCGAGACGATGAGGATCGTGCCCGAGACGGCCGCACCGAAGCGGTGGCCGCGGGGGTCGATCATCCGGGCGGGCGGGAGGTGGGTTGCCGCATCGCGCGGGACGGCGCTGGGCATTCGACGGACTCCTCTGCTGGGGCTGGGACGCTGGTCGCCAGATCGTACACTATCCCGACCGTTTTGGTCGAGATTACGCTGGCCGGCGCGGATCGCCGGGCGAGGCCGCGCGGCCGCCGCCACCGGAACGACACGACTCTTGGTCGTCCCGCTGCTCGCCGTGTCGCCGTGGCCGAACAGAACGCCCTCCTCGTAACGCCGCTGCTCGCCGTGTCGCCGTGGCCGAACAGAACGCGGTCGCGGGGCGTTCCGCTGCTGCCCGTGTCGCCGTGAGCGAACAGAACGGGCCATCTCGTCGCCACGCTGCTCGCCGTGTCGCCGTGGCCGAACAGAACGGGCCTCGCGGAGACAGCGACCCGCGAGATGTTCGCCCAGGGCGACATCCGGAGCAGTCCGACGGCATTGACCCGCGAGATGTTCGCCCAGGGCGACGTGGCGAACGCCCGAGGGCCGACCATGCCCGTGATGTTCGCCCAGGGCGACATCCGGAGCAGTCCGACGGCATTGACCCGCGAGATGTTCGCCCAGGGCGACGCGCCCGACGCCCGAGGATGGCCAACCCCGAGACGGTCGCTCCGGGCGACGCGCCGAGCGGCTCGAGACCCAAACGGCAGACCCCCTCCCGCCCTGCCGGGCCATTCTGGGCGCGCGGTGCACGCCTTCGGCATCGGCGTGATCCGGGTGCCCCCATCTTGGCCGCCCCGGAGCGCCGGCCGGTCCAGAGCGTGCGACCGGCGCACGAACTCGACGTCCACCTCCGGGGTCCGCCGTCCGGCCCGTCGGTGGTGTGCACCCTCTCCACAAAGCCGACGAGCCGGTCGGTCCAGCGCCCGGGCTGGCGGCGAAGATGTGCACCCCGTTCACACCCGCCCGAGGAGCACCCGGCCGCCCGAGAGCACCGGGCCACCTGAGGAGCACCCCGTCGCCCGAGAGCACCCGGCCGCCTGAGGAGCACCCCGTCGCCCGAGAGCGCTCGGGCTCGCGCCCGGATCGCCGGGCGGAATGGCCGGGTGACCGGGGTGAGTGGCCTGGATAGTCGGGTGGCGGGCGGGTGACCGGCCACATCGCGCCGCCGCCGGGACTTGCATGATTATGCGGGCCTCGTGTATAGTCATGCAGCCATGACGGTGGTCCCCTCGATCTCCTCGCCCACCCCTCGGCGGCCGTCGGTGAGCGGCCCCGTGCG
>DAOTYQ010000060.1:0-3745 GCA_034434735.1 Chloroflexota bacterium | reverse complement strand
CGGGAGCGTCGGCTGGGGCGGGAGGCGCCCACCCACTTCGGCGAAGATCCAGACGAAGTCCACCTCCATCCCCCGGCCGGCGGCCATGGCCCGGGCGGCGTCGACGTAGTAGAAGGAATCGGGGTAGGCCGGGTCGGGGAAGCCCGCGGCCGCCAGGGCCCGGACGAGGAGGGCGAGGAGGTACAAAAGGACCGGGGTACCCACGGCCGGTGCAGCGTAGCACCGCCCTCCTCGGCCTCGAAGCGGTACCTTTCACCCAGCCCACAGGTACTCGAGTGGTTGGACGTCGTGGGTGCCGTCTCGCAACGCGCGTGGGGGTGCGAACGGGCGCTCAGCGACGGTCGAGGGGGTGGCGCCAGCGGAGACCCCGAAAGCGAGGCGCGCATGCGCGGGTGATCGGGGGCAGCCTCCCGGAAGGCGCGGACGTAGACGTTGACGTGGGGGAGGATCAGCGGACGTCGCCCTCCATGAGATCGAGGAGCGCTGCGTTGTCGTCAAGGTCGACTCCGGGCTGCGGTCGGCCTCCGCGCGACACTGGTAGCTCAGGTGACGGGGTGGCTCGCCGATCCGCCCGCCGCGCGAGCTCGGCCCGCAGGGCGTCTTCGATGACGGCGGTGAGCGTCCGGCCCGAGCGTGTGGCCTGGGCCTTCAGTTCTGCGAGGAGGGCATCGTCGATTCGGATCGTCGTCCGCATGCCCGAAAGCGTCACGCCGCGATACGCCGCTGTCAACGGCGGCCGCAGGAGTCGGCGCCGCCGGGCCGTAACGGAGTACTGTTGTCCGGCTGGTGGGGACAGAGCGGTGGATGTCGCCTCGCCACGGAGGTGTGTTGGGATGGATCGCGTGACTGCCGTGGCACGCCTCGACGCTTGGTGGGCTGCTCGCCCGCGTCGGCAGCGGGCCGTCGTCCACGGTCTCGTCGTGGCCGGCCTTCTCTTCGCGACCTATCTCTTCCTCGTCGTGGCCCCTCGAGCGGGGACCGTGGGCTTCGATGCCTACGCCTACTGGGCGGTCGACCTCGACGATCCGTATCGACGGACCGCTGGCGCCTTCGCCGCCTTCACGTACTCGCCCCTCCTTGCTCGCATCTTTGCCCTCGCCGGCGGCCTCGACTTCTGGCAGTTCCTCTGGCTCTGGGAGGCGCTCCTCGTCGCCACGCTCATCTGGCTCGGCGGGCGGCGCTGGCCGGCGGTCCTCGCCTTCCCGCCCGTCGCCCTCGAGCTCTACCACGGCAACATCCACCTTTTGCTGGCGGCCGCCATCGTCATCGGGTTCCGCCATCCGGCGAGTTGGGCCTTCGTCCTCCTCACGAAGGTCACGCCCGGCATCGGTTTGCTCTGGTTCCTCGTGCGCCGGGAGTGGCGGGCTCTCGGCCTGGCCCTCTTGGCAACGGCGGGCCTCGTCGCCGTCTCGGTGGCCATCGACGGCCGGCTCTGGCTCGACTGGGTGTCACGGAGCCTCGTTCCGACCGCCACCGGTGCGCCACTGAACCAGTTCTCGGTGCCGATCCCCCTGCCGGCCCGGCTCGTCGCCGCCGGCGCCCTCGTGATCTGGGGCGCTCGAACGGACCGGATCTGGACCGTTCCGGCCGCGGCGACGCTCGCGCTTCCGGTCCTCTGGCCGTCGGGCTTCGCGGTCCTTGCCGCCCTCTGGCGACTTCCTCGCGGGGCCCCCGGCCCTTCGGGCGGCGCCCGTCCTTCGTGAGGCGACCGAGCCGTCCCCCATGCGACCGTTCGGTGCCGCCTCACGCCCCCGCTGGCTCTCGAAGGGCTGGGAGGCGCTCGCCGAGCGCGTAGGTGAGCCCGACGAGCCCGACGGCCAACCACACGCCGGGCTCGGTCAGGGTGGCAACGAAGATCGCCGCCAGGAGCGCCACCTCACGCCGAACGCGGAGGAAGGCGGGGAGCATCGGCAGCACGTTGAAGGTATGGAGCGATGGGGCGCCGACGACCGTGAGGAGTCCGACCCACTCGCCGGCGCGCGCCCTCGGTACTCGAACGACGGCGATGAGGGCGACGAGACTGACTAGGGGCGGGATGCCAGGCGGTAGATAGTCGCCGATCGAGATCCCAGCGGCGACCCAGGTCGGGTCGGCCGCCCGGCGGACTTGGGCGACCCACTCGAACCAGAGGTCCACTCCCGTCATCGGGAGCGTGGCGATCGTGGCAGCCAGGACGAGGGATCCACCGAGGAGGGCGGCGCCCGGTCGGTGGGCGAGGAGATACGCCCAGGCGTGAGCCTGCGAGACCTTGAGTCCGGCGATGAGGCCGGCTGCCAGGCCGGGTTTGGCCGGCCCCAGGCTCGGGGCGGCGGGGTCCCTCGACCGAGGCGTAAACGTTGGCTCGCGCTCCGACGGCGCGAAGAAGAGCCAGGCGAAGAGCGCGAGCATCACGAGCTGCACGTTGCCGCCGATGAGTGGCTCCAAGAACGGTGGGCTGAGGAGGAAGAGGAGCCACCAGCGAGCCGGCACGTCGAGGCGTCGAAGGGCGTACGCCGCACACCCGAGGCAGAACAGGAGCCACGCCCCCGCGACGAGCCAGCGCGGGAGCTCGGTCAGGGGTGCCAGCAGCGGCAGCAAGGGCGGCGGGTAGAGGAAGGGCAGTTCGGGACCGGCCGGCAACTCGAAGGCCGACGCCAGATACGGCGGCTCCCCCCGGAGCCAGCGCTCCGTGGCCCGCAACGGGATCTCGAGATCGACGGCCACCGGGTGATGGAGGGCCAGCGAGACGGCCGAGCGGAGCGATGTCAGGACAGCGACGGCGAGGAGGCCCAGCCGGAGGAGCCGGATCGACCCCGGATGGAGCTGGATCCTGAGGCTCCGACGTTGTGCCCGCACTGCCCCTCCCGAGATGGACCTAATCAGGGTCGGCCGTGGGCCGGTGACTACCGGTCGATGGTACCGATGGCGGAGTCGGTGGCGCCGTCGGTGCCTGGACAGAGCAGTTGGGCCAGCTAGACTGCACGCGCCATGGCCGCCCGCTCGCTCAGCATCGTCCTGCCCGCCTACAACGAGGCGGCTCGGATCGGGCCGGCCCTCGACGAGCTCTTCGGCTACCTCCGACGCCGCGGCGAGCGCGGTCGCTACGGATCGCCGGGCTCGGCCGAGCTGCCGTCCGAGATCGAGGTCCTCGTCGTCGACGACGGCTCCACCGACGCCACCGCGGCCATCGTCCGGGCGCGTCCGGAGTATGCGGTGCCCGTCGCCGGGGCGACGCTCCGGCTCCTGGCGGTCCCCCACGCCGGCAAGGGTGCCGCCGTTCGGGCGGGGATGCTCGCTGCGACGGGCGACCTCGTCCTCTTCGCCGACGCCGACATGGCCACCCCGCCCGACCAGATCCCCCTCCTCGTCCGGGCCCTCGCCGACCACGACGTCGCCCTCGGCAGCCGGATCCAGCCCGACGGTCGGGACATGCGCCGGAGCCAGCCGTGGCTGCGGCGCGTCCTCGGACGCTGTTTCCACCTCCTCGCGTCGGTCTGGGTCGTCGGCTCGATCCAGGACACGCAGTGCGGGTTCAAGGGCTTTACCCGCGCCGCCGCTCACGATCTCTTCGCCCGGCAACGGATCACGAGCATCGTCTTCGACATCGAGCTCATCTACCTCGCCCGACGGCGGGGCTATCGGATCGCGGTCGTGCCGGTCGCCTGGACCGATCGGCGGGGCTCGCGGCTTCGGGCTCGGCCCGGGCTCGCCCTCCGGGTGGCCTGGGACCTCTTCCGGATCCCGTTGCTCCACCGAGGCGTCGGGG
>DAOTYQ010000059.1:0-3160 GCA_034434735.1 Chloroflexota bacterium | reverse complement strand
GAACACGACAGCCGCTTCGACGCCCTCCACGCCGAGGCGAAGGCCGCCATCGGCTACAGCGCCAACAGCCTCCGTGCCATTCGGGAGCGCTACCGGGAGCTGTACCTGGAGGAGCTGACCCGCTGGCAGATCCTCCGCGACGAGATGGAACCCCTCGAGCGCAGCGGCCGGCCCCGTCCGGCACCCGAACCGGCCGATCCGGCGGCGGCCGCCGAAGCCGGCGCGGAGGACGCCCGCCTCCGTGAGCTCCGGCGCGAGGTTGCCCTCCTCACCTCGTCCCTCGGCGTTCACCAGCAGGAGCTCACCAAGCTCGAGCTCGCCCAGCAGGCCCTCGAGCGGACGTGGGTCTTCCTGGAGCGCGGCGACGCGAGCCTCGTCGGCAACCTCGACGGGACGACGACCCCGGAGGACGTCCGGATGCAGATCGTCGAAGCCCAGGAGGCCGAGCGATCGCGGCTGGCGCAGGAGATCCACGACGGCCCCGCCCAGGCGCTGGCGAACGCCATCTTCCAGGTCGAGTACATCGACCGGGTCCTGGGGACCGACGAGCGGCTCGCCCGGACGGAGCTCCACTTCCTCCGCGAACTCCTCCGACGCGAGCTGAGCGACGTCCGGACCTTCATCAGCCAGCTCCGACCACCGCTCCTGGAGACCCGCGGCCTCGACGCCGCCATCGAGGAGGCCGCCGACCAGTTCTCGGCCCTCGCTGGCATCCCGGTGGAGCGGCGTCTCGAGGCGCCGACCAAGCGCCTCGACGACGCCCAACAGACGGTCGTCCTGCGGGTCGTCCAGGAGGCCCTCCAGAACGTCCGCAAGCACGCCGGCGCGTCGGCCGTTCGGGTCGCGACGACGGCCACCGAGACCACCTGGACGGTGGAGGTCGGCGACGATGGTCGCGGCTTCGACGTCGAGGCGGTGGCGGCGCGGGGCCGCCGGAACTTCGGCCTCCAGTTCATGCGGGAACGCGCCGAACTGATCGGTGCCGAACTCGAAATCCGATCGCGCCCCGGAGCGGGCACGATCGTTAGGCTCACCATTCCGATGGGATGTGGACACGACCCATGAGCAGCGAGTACACCGGACCGGAACGGCGGCGGGGCGGCCCCGACCGCCGGAGCAGCGGCGAGAAGACGAAGATCCTCCTCGTCGACGACCACACCCTCTTCCGGGTCGGGATGCGGAACATCCTCGAGCAGGAGCCGGACTTCGTCGTGGTCGGCGAGGCCGACAGCAGCCGGAGCGCCCTCGACGCCGCCCTGGAGCTGACCCCGGACATCATCCTCATGGACCTCTCGCTCCCGGCCCCCGGCGGGATCGAGACGACGCAGCGGATCAAGCGCGAGCTCCCGGCCACCGGGATCATCGTCCTGGCCATGGAAGAGGACGAGGACTCCCTCTTCGACGCGATCAAGGCCGGCGCCGCCGCCTTCATTCTCAAGGACGTCGGCCCGGACGATCTGGTCACCATCATCCGCCGGGTCTCGCAGGGCGAGTACCTCATCAACGACAAGGTCTTCGCCAAGCCGTCGGTCGCCTCGCGGGTCCTCAAGGAGTTCCGCGAGCTCGCCGTCTACGGCCAGGAGGCCCAGCCGATCTTCGCCCCGCTCTCGCCGCGCGAGGTCGAGATCCTCGACAACATCGCCCAGGGGATGACGAACAAGCAGGTCGCCTACGCCCTCTCGATCAGCGAGCAGACGGTGAAGAACCACATGAGCTCGATCCTCCGGAAGCTCTCCGTCAACGATCGGACCCAGGCCGTCGTCTACGCCATGCGCCAGGGCTGGATCAAGATGCCCGAGGACTGAGGCCGGCGCGTCCATGGAAGCCAGGAGATCGCGGTGACCGAGTCGCAGGAAGCCACGCCCCAGGGACCGACGGTCGGGGCGAGCCTCGGGTCGGCCGACGTGCCGTCGGCGGTGGCGGCCGCCCGCGAGGAGCTGGCGACCCTCGACCGGGAGCTCGCCGAGATCGAGCTCCTCATCGGCCAGGCTCGAACCGAAGCCGGCCGTCACGAGGCGCGCCGGGCCCAGGCCGAAGAGCACCTCCGCTCCCTGCGAGCGGCGGGCGAGGACACGGCGGCGGCCTTCGACCAGCTCGTCACCCTGACCCGGCGGGCGGCGATCATGGAATCCCAGATCGACGTCCTCGAGGGCAAGCAGAAGGCCCTCCGCCGCTTCCGGGAGACCCTGGCCCGCCACGTCGACGTTCTCGCTCGCCAGCTCGAGGCGGCGTCCGCCCTTCAGCCGGACGGGCCCGACGAGGCCGGCCCGGGCGGCGAAGGCGGCCCGACCCCGGTCACCGGACCGGGTGCGCCCAAGGGGACGGCCGGTGGCGAGCCGGTGGACCTCGAGGTCCTGCCGCCGGCGATGTCGCGGATGGTCCTCGCCGCCCAAGAGGACCTCCGCCGCGAGATCGCTCGGGCGATGCACGATGGCCCGGCCCAGAGCCTCACGAACATCGTCCTCCAGGCCCAGATCGTGGAGCGGCTCTTGGACCGCGATCCGGCCGCCGCCCGGCGAGAGGCGAGCCTCCTGGTCGGGATGGTCCAGCAGACCCTGGAGGCGACGAAGTCGTTCATCTTCGACGTCCGGCCGATGGTCCTCGACGACCTCGGTCTCCTGCCGACCCTGCGGCGGGCCGCCCGCGACCGGGGTCGGCGAGCCGGGATCCCGGTCGAGTTCGATTCGGCCGGGGCCGACCGGCGGCTCCCGATCGACGTCGAGAGCGGGCTCTTTCGGATGATCGACCAGGCCCTGGCCGGCTACCTCGCTGCCCGTCCGGAGCGCGTTTCGCTCCGCCTCGACTGGTCGGATGGGGTCGAGGCCATCGTCGAGGCGGTCGTTCCGGCGGGCCCGGCGACGCTTCGAGCCGAGGCGGCCGAGGAAGCGGCGGAGCCGAAGCGGACCGCCCGCCGCCGCGACCGGCGGGAGGACGAAGGGGCGGAGCTGCCGCCGGCCCTGGCCGCCCTCATCGAAGAGCGCAAGACGAAGGAGGCGGCCCTGGCCGAGGAGGCGAGCGCCCGCTATCGGCTCCCCGCGGCGACGCTCCGCGACATTCGCGGCCGCGCCGTCCCGATCGGGGTCGAGGTCGAGGTCGTCGACGGGGGGCGGGCGATCCGCTTCCGGGCGCCGCTCCCGCCCGAACCGTCGTGAGCGAGCCC
>DAOTYQ010000058.1:0-3348 GCA_034434735.1 Chloroflexota bacterium | reverse complement strand
CCAGGTCCAGCTCGTCGACGTCTCCCTGGTCGGTCAGTACGCCATCAAGCCCACCTGGGGCGACGGCCACGACACGGGCTTCTACACCTTCGCCCTCCTCCGCGAGGCGTGTCCGTGCGAGGTCTGCTCGACGCGCCGCTCGGTCTGAACGGGCGCACCTCGGGCTGACCGGATGCCGCTCGGCGGAACGAGCACGGCTCGGCCGACCGTGCGCAGTCGCTGGATGCAGTGGGGCCGACGAGGCCGCCCGGTCCAAGTCACACCGGACGCCCTGACTCCGGCCGGCACGTCGCCCTGAGCGAACATCTCGCTGGTTTGGGCACCCCGGCCGACGACCGTGTCGCCCTGAGCGAACATCTCGCGGGTTTGGGCGCGGCGTCTGCACCAGATGTCGCCCTGAGCGAACACAACGAGGCTTGCGCCCCGCAAGGCGGTCGTTCTGTTCGGCCACAGCGACGCGGGCGGCGGCCGCCGGCCTGGGGAGGCCGTTTTGTTCGCCCACGGCGACGCGACGAGCGCAGGGACGGCACGAAGGGCTGTTTTGTTCGCCCACGGCGACGCGGTGAGCAGCGGGACGCAAAGGAGGGTCGTTCTGTTCGGCCAGGGCGACGCGGTGAGCAGCAAGACGCCGAGGGGGTTGCGGTCGGCCACCGCGACGCGGCGAGCGGCGGCGCGACGAGGTCCGGACCAACGCTCCCCGGGGAGCCCTCCCCGCTCGTGCTAGCATCGGCACTCACCCGGCGTTCGGGAGCTCGACGGCGCCGCGCTCCAGGTATCGCCACGCTGCGCACCGCGCCAGAACGCCGGCGACGAGATCGGGGGTGCGGAGACGGATGAGAACCATCGAGACCGGCGACAGCACCAGACACCACGGGCAGCTCGCACCCGTCGGAGACGTGGCATCCCGGGCAGCCGCCGCCTGGAATGCCCCGGCTCCCGCCGCCTCGAACGCCGCCGCCGAAGGCGACCCCGCTGCCGCCTCCAGCACGCCAGTCGCTGCCGCCTCGAACGCCGCCGCCGTCGACGGCGACCCGGCCCCCACGCCGACCGCTTCGCCCGCCCGTGCCCCCCGACCCCGAGGCCGCGGCGCCCCCTCCCCGTACATCAACCGCGAGCTCTCCTGGCTCGAGTTCAACGCCCGCGTCCTCCACGAGGCCCGGGACGAACGCAACCCCCTCTTGGAGCGGGCCAAGTTCCTCGCCATCTTTGCCTCGAACCTCGACGAGTTCTTCCAGGTCCGCGTCGCCGGCCTCCGTCAGCAGATCCGGGCCGGCTCCACCCGACCCAGCCCCGACGGTCGCACCCCCGCCGAGCAGCTCGCCGCCGTCCGGGCCCGGGTCCTCGAGCTCGTCGCCGAGCAATCGGCCATCTTCGCCGGCCTTCGGGCCGAGCTCGCCGCCGAAGGCGTCGCCATCGTCGACTACGCGGAGGTGCCCGAGCACCACGAGCGGCTCCGGGCCCGGTTCCTCGAGGAGATCTTCCCGGTCCTCACCCCGCTCGCCGTCGATCCCGGCCACCCCTTCCCGTACATCAGCACCCTCAGCCTCTCCATCGCCGTCAACCTCCGCGACCCCGAGACCGGCGACCTCCGCTTCGCCCGGGTCAAGGTGCCGCCGATCCTGCCCCGCCTCCTCGAGATCGAGCGCCACCGCTTCGTCCTCATCGACCAGATCATCGAGGCGAACCTCGACACCCTCTTCTCCGGGATGGAGATCGTCGAGCACCACCTCTTCCGAGTCACCCGGAACGCCGACATCGCCATCGAAGAGGACGAGGCCGACGATCTCCTCCTCGCCATCGAAGAGGAGCTGCGACGCCGACGCTTCGGCGAGGCCGTCCGCCTCGAAGTCGAGCGCTCGATGCCCGAGGCCACCCGCGCCCTCCTCCTGAAGGGAATCGGGCTGACCGAGGACGACTGCTACGCCATCAGCGGCATGCTCGACCACACCGCCCTCTGGCAGCTCACCGCCATCGACCGACCCGACCTCAAGTGTCCGGCCTGGACCCCCGTCGTCCCGCCCCGTCTCGTCCCACCCGATGACGACGAGCCCGTCGACATCTTCGCCGCCATCCGCACCGGCGACATCCTCGTCCACCACCCCTACGAGAGCTTCAACGCCTCCGTCGAGCGCTTCATCGCCCAGGCCGCCGACGACCCCGAGGTCCTGACCATCAAGCAGACCCTCTATCGGACCTCGGGCGACTCGCCCATCGTCCACACCCTCATCCGAGCCGCCGAGCAGGGCAAGCAGGTCGTCGTCCTCGTCGAGATCAAGGCCCGCTTCGACGAGGAGGCGAACATCTTCTGGGCCCGCAAGCTCGAGCAGGCCGGAGCCCACGTCGTCTACGGCCTCGTCGGCCTCAAGACCCACAGCAAGACCGCCCTCGTCGTCCGCCGCGAAGGCTCCATCCTCCGGCGCTACGTCCACATCGGGACCGGCAACTACAACCCGAAGACGGCCCGCCAGTACGTCGATCTCGGGCTCCTCTCGTGCCGACCCGAACTCGGGGCCGACGTGACCGACCTCTTCAACGTCCTGACCGGCCTCTCCCGCCAGCGCAGCTTCCGGCGCCTCCTCGTCGCCCCGCTCAACCTGCGGACCCGCTTCCTAGAGTTGGTCGAGCGCGAGATCGCCCACGCCCGGGACGGCCGCCCGGCTCGGATCATCCTCAAGGTGAACGCCATCGTCGACCAGCCGGTCATCGAGGCCCTCTACCGGGCCAGCCGCGCGGGCGTCGAGATCGACTGCATCGTCCGCGGCATCTGCTCGCTCTGGCCTGGCCTGCCCGACGTGTCGGACCGGATCCGGGTCCGCTCCATCATCGGCGAGTTCCTCGAGCACTCGCGGATCTTCGGCTTCGCCAACGGCGGCAACCAGGAGTGGTACATCGGCTCGGCCGACCTCATGGACCGCAACCTCGACCGGCGGGTCGAAGCCGTCGTTCCGATCGAAGACCCCGAAGCCCGGGCGCGCCTGGCCGTGTTCTTCGAGGTCATGCTCGCCGACGACCGACGCTCCTGGCAGCTCTGCCCCGACGGGGTCTGGCGGCGGACCGAGGAGCTCCAGGGTCGGGCCGGGACCATCGACACGTTCCAGACCCTCAAGGCGCGGGCCCTGGCGGCGAGCGCGGCCGCGGCCCGACCGCGGCGGCCGCGGGCCGGGGCCGGCTCGCTCGACCCGCGTGCCTAGCCGTGGCCAGCCCCGGGCCGAGCGTGGCCAGCCCCCGGCCGAGCGTGGCCAGCCCCGGGTGGGGTTCGACCAGTCCCCGGACCGACATCGCCATCCCTGACTGGAGCGTGCCCACCCCACGGCCGAGCATGGCCACCCACCGATCCCACTGATGGCG
>DAOTYQ010000057.1:0-27665 GCA_034434735.1 Chloroflexota bacterium | reverse complement strand
GAACTCCCTCTTCGAGAACGCGCCGGCCGTCGCCCTCGGGATCCGGGAGCGCTGGAACCAGGCCGGCCACGCCGACCGCAAGCTCTGGGTCCTCGGCGGCGACGGGGCGATGTACGACATCGGCTTCCAGTCGCTGTCGCGGATGGTCGCCTCGGGGGCCGACATCAACGTCCTCGTCCTCGACACGCAGGTCTACTCGAACACCGGCGGCCAGGCCTCGACGGCGTCGTTCGGGGGCCAGATCACGAAGCTCTCGGCCTTCGGGAAGGAGCTCCACGGCCGGCCCGAACCGCGCAAGGAGCTCGGCCGGATCCTCATGGCCCATGGCAACGTCTACGTCGCCCAGACGACACCGGCCCACATCAACCACTTCTACCGGGCGATCATGGAGGCGAACACCTTCCCGGGGCCGGCCGTCGTCATCGCCTACACGCCCTGCATGCCGGAGCATGGGATCGCCGACGACGCGGCGACCCGGCAGGCGAAGCTGGCGGTCGAGTCGCGGGCCTTCCCGCTCTTCACCTACGATCCGCGGCGGGGCGCGACCATCGCCGAGCGGCTCTCGCTGACCGGCAACCCGGCGATCCGGGACGACTGGGCGAAGCTCCCCGACGGGACGGTCGTCGACTTCCTCGCCTTCGCCCGTTCCGAGGGTCGGTTCGCCCAGCACTTCGGGCCCGATGGGACGCCGACGCCGGAGATCCTCGCCACGCAGGCGGAGCGGCTGGCGAACTGGCGGACGCTCCAGGAGCTCGCCGGCCTCCGCTGAGCGCCGCTCCGTCGGTGGTCCACGTCGCCGGATCCTCCGCGGGGGCGACGTCGTTGTGGAGCGAGAAGTCCCGCGCCAGCGCCTCGGGGCCGCTCACCCTCGGCCGCAGGGCGCGAAGGTGGTCGAGATGGCGACGGAGCTCGGCCAGGCGCTCGACGACGTAGGTCATCGGCGCAGACGGGCGAGCTTGATGGCCCGCGCTCGCCGGAGGAAGGGCTCCAGATCGGCGGCGCGCAGCTGGACCTGGCGGGCGAAGGCCCGATCGGTGGCTGCATCGACGCAGTAGATCCGCCGGCCCCCGGTGATGATTGCCCGAGCCAGGCCCGGTGGGAGGTCGTTGAGGACGACGAGATCGAGGTCGTTGCGGTGCAGCTCCGCGATCAAGGCCGAGGCGAGGTCGACCCGCGCCTCAAAGCGCTCCCGGGCCGATGGCATCCGCTCGGGGTCGAGGAGGATGGCGAGGTCGACGTCGCTCTCGCGATGGGCGCGTCCGTTGGCGTAACTCCCGTAGAGGTAGACCGAGACGACCGGTGCCGGCCGGGCTTCGAGGGCACGCTCGACGGCTGCCGCGAGCGATCCGAGGTCGAGCGATCGGGACCGATCCGTGTGGGTCATCGGCTCATGAGCGTACCAGCCGGTGGTGGGGCTGTCGCCGACCCCGAGCCGCGGCGCGGGCGGATCCCGAGTGCTCGATCCGTCCTTCCGATCCGCTCGGCGTGGGCAGGGGGTACCCGGGCGGGATGGAGCCCTCATATCGGCTGACCCCGATCCCCTCGCCGGCGACGAAGTTGACGAGGACGAGCCGGTAGACCCCGCTCGACAACCGGAAGAGGACGGTGCCACGGAAGTTCGGGCTCATGACCGGGTAGTGCTGCTCGATCGGCGGGCCGAACCAGGCTCCAACCGGCCGGTCGCTGCTGTCGAGCACGTTGAGGGCGGCTGCCAGGATGCGCGCACAGACGTCGTGGGGTAACCACGAGCAGTCGACCGGGAACAGGCTCGCGACCGGGGACGGGCTCGGGCTCGGCGACGACGGCGGCCGCTCCGATGGCGGTATGAGCTGCCTCGACGGCGACGGCTCCGGGACGCCACAGCCGCCCAGGACGACCACCCCGACCAGAAGGCAAGCCAGGCGGCTCGACGCTGGGCGCCTCGTGCCTCCTCCGGAGCTCGCCCGATCGCTCAGCCGGCGGACGGTGGGTGGCTGCTCTGGCACGGGCCGGCTACGGCGCCAGCGGTGGGAGGGCGAGCGGCGGGTCGGGGACGGGCAAGGGGTGTGCCACGCTATCCCCGCGGCCGTAGTCGCCGGTCAGAAAGAGGATCGGCTCGCCATCGAGAACGACGCAGGTCGGATCGTCGGCCCAGATCGTCCGAATGGTGAAACGTCCGCTATACGTGATGACCCAGACGGGCTTGGCTTCGCGGAGCTCGGGCTCCCGTCCGGTCAACCGCACGTACTTCGGGAGGTCCCGAGCATCCGCGACCTTGGCCATGCCAGTGATGCGCGCTGGGTCGAGGTTGCAGGCATCGATGGCAGCCTGTGCCTCCGGCCCTGGGTTCGACCGGGAGACCGGAGCGAGGCTCGCGTCGATCGGTGCGGACAGCGGCTGGACGACGACGGGACCTGCGCTGGCCGCGGCCTCCATCGGTGGCGACGTCGGCGCCGGGAGAGGCGTCGGAGGGACCCTCGCCTCTGGCGTAACGCACGCCGCTGCGACGAGTGTCGCCCCTGCAATGAGCGTGGCGAAGCGGAGGAGCGTGTTCATGGCTGTCTTGAGTCCCAGCTGTACCAGAGTCATGGACTCCAGGCAGCGACCTGTCCTGGCCCGGGCACGACGACCGCCCACCCGATCATCGCCAGGATCGTCCACGTGCCGAGGACTCGCTTCACGTGGCCGAGCCTACGCCCCCCAGGGTGGTGCCCACAAGTCCGGATTTCCACGACATCGGCCCGGTCGGCGCGGTTCCGCGGACCCTGCAGCGACGCCCGCGTTGGATGCCCTGTCGGGCAGCGGCCTGGGGCTCGACCTCCGCGCCTCGAACGTCCGGCTACGGGATCCGTAGGACCCGCACCGGGTCCCGCGTCGCGGCGGCGATCGCCGGACCGACCGACCCTGCCACGAGGCTGGCCCCCTCATCGCCGAGGCGCTGCAGCGGGGTGCGGCGGGGTTCGTCGACGTCGCGAGCGGCACCGACGAGCTGGCGCGGGTCGTGGCCGCAGCATCCCGGGGTCAGCTCGCCTTCACGCCGGGTCAGCTCGCCGCGGCCCGCGAAGCGGTCGGTCGCCACCTCAGCGCCCGCGAGCGGGAACTCGCTCGCCTCCTGGCGACGGGGCGGTCGAACGAGGAGATCGGCGCCGCCCTGGGGCTTCGGCGCCGGACCATCGAGACGTATCTCTCGCGGCTCTACGAGCGCTTCGGGGTCGGCTCGCGGATCGAGCTGCTCAACCGGCTTCGAGCCGACGGCCTCCTCGCCGCCGACGCCGGCCCAGTCGCGGTCGTGCCCCGGTCCGCGAGTCTCCCGTCGAGCCAGCGCCCGGGCGCGTAGCGGCGGACGGGCCGCGACCCCGGTACGCTGTCGGCCGATGAACGGGCAGAGGGTCGGTGCGCCTCCGTGGCCCATGGTCCCCGGTTGGCCGGGATCGTTCGATTTCGACCGGTTCGAGGTCCTCACCTTCGACTGCTACGGAACCCTCATCGACTGGGAGGCGGGGATCCTCGCCGCCGCCCGCCCGATCCTCGCCCAGCACGGGGTCGCCGCCGACGACGAGACGATCCTCGCGCGGTACGCGGCGGCCGAGGCAGCCCTCGAAGCCGGGCCGTATCGGCCGTACCGAGCGGTCCTCGGCGAGAGCCTGGCCCGGGTCGCCCGTGACCTCGGGGTCGAACTCCGGCCCGACGAGCTGGAGGCGTTCGGCGGCTCGGTCCGCGACTGGCCGCCCTTCGCTGATTCGGTCGCCGCCCTCGCGGCCCTGCGGAGCCGCTACCGGCTCGGGATCGTCACGAACTGCGACGACGCCCTCTTCGCGGCCTCGAACGCCAAGCTCGGCGAGCCCTTCGAATGGGTCGTCACCGCCGAGCAGGTCCGGGCCTACAAGCCCGATCTCCGGCCCTTTCGGGTCGCCCTGCAGCGGATCGGCGTCCCGGCGGAGCGGATCCTCCACGTCGCCCAGAGCCTCTACCACGACCACGTTCCGGCCAAGCGCCTCGGGCTGGCTACGGTCTGGGTCGATCGCCGCCACGACCGGCCGGGCTGGGGCGCGACCCCGCCCGCCGAGGCGTCGCCGGACCTCGTCGTCCCGGACCTGGCCACGCTCGCCGATCTGGCCGGCCGGACCCGGAGCGAAGGGGGCGCCGGCGAGACGAGGCCGTGAGGCAGCGGCCGGCGCCGGCGCCGGCCGGCGCGCAGCGGGGCCGAGCTCGGGGCCCGACGTCGATTCGGTGAACCCGAGGCACGGTTCCCGCCACTGGCGCGTCGCGACGGCAATGACCTGATTGTCCGGTCGTCGATTCGGTGAACCGGGTGCACCCGTTCGGCATCGGTGTGAGCCGGGTGCACATCGTTGCGGCTCCGGGGTGCGACGGGGCTCGAGGGCGTGTGTCCCCGGCACGGATTCGACAGCCGTCCCCATCCTGCGGCTCCGCCCTCCCGACGGCGTGAACCCCATGCACCGAATCGGCAAGCCGGCCCGCCCCGCCCCGCGGCCGGCTGCGAAGATGTGCACCAGGATCACGCGCCCCGGGATCGCCCGCGCCCCGGATCCCCGGGATCGCCCCCGCCCGGCGTCGCGGGACCCGGGCCGGGTGGCACTTGGCGAACCGGCCCGGACAGGGCATCCTTGTCACAGTCCGAACGGCCGGCCCCGCCGACCGCCGCGGACCGAGTCGGTTCCACGGCTCGAAGGCCGAGTCGTCGACACGAACGGAGGTGACGAGATGAACGGACACGCCGCCCCCGAATCCCTCGATGAGCTCGAGCCGGGTACCTCGTTCGTCCTCACCGCCGAGGGCTGGGAGCGGGTCGAGTACCAGGAGCCGGGACCCGATTGGCGTCTTCGCTCCGACGGCTCCTACGAATCGCCGGACGGGTTGACGGTCACCTGGCCGATCGACCCGCCGACCGGCGACTAGGTCCGATGGCCGGCAGCGGGGCGGCCGGGACGGCCGTCCCCCGCGGGCACCGGATCCTTCCCCATACCGCCGACGCCGGAATCGCCGCCGAAGGCCCGACCCTCGAGGCCCTCTTCGAGGAGGCTGCGGCGGCCATCGCCGAGCTCTCGGCCGATGTCGAGGGCTCCGAGCCGGGCGAGGGAGCGGTGGCTCGCCAGCGCCGCTCCGTCGAGCTGACCGCGCCAGACCTCGTCGGCCTCGCCTTCGCCTGGCTGAACGAGTGCATCGGCCTCGTCGACGTCGTCGGCGCCATCGTCGGCTGTCGAGTCTTCGCCGTCGACGTCGGGCCCGACGCGGCCCGGCTGCGGGCCTCGCTCGACCTCGCCCCCTTCGACGGCGTCCGGGTGCGCCGGCGGGCCGACGTCAAGTCGGCGACGTACCACGGCCTCGCGGTCGAGCCGATCGAGGGCGGTTGGAGCCTGACGGCCTACCTCGACATCTGAAGCGTCCGGTTCGAGCGACCCGACGGCGGTGGGCGAGCGGGCGCTCCAGCCGGTGGATCGGTGCCGGCCCGGCGCCGGGAGCCTGGCGCGGGACGGGCGTTCGACGGGCGTTCATGGAGGACGAGCACTGACGGAGGACGATCGATGAGCAAGCGACGGGCGCGGTCGAGCCGCCAGCTGAGCCGGGCGGCCGCGGCGACCCTCCCGCCGCCCGAGGCGCCGGCGGCAGCGACGTCGATCCGCCTCGAGCGCCTCGACGCCGTCCGCTGGCGGATTCCCCGGGACCCGAAGCTCGGGATGCGGGTCGACGGCCTCGTCTTCGCCGACGACCGGCTCATGGCCTCGCTCCGGGACGACCCGGCCCTGACCCAGGTCGCCAACGTGGCGACCCTGCCGGGCATCGTCGGGGCGTCGCTGGCCATGCCCGACGTCCACTGGGGCTACGGCTTCCCGGTCGGCGGTGTCGCCGCGACCCGCGTCGAGGACGGGGTCGTCAGCCCGGGCGGGATCGGCTTCGACATCAACTGCGGCGTCCGGCTCCTGCGGACCGACCTGACCGCCGACGACCTCCGCCCCCACCTCGCCCGCCTCGCCGACGCGCTCTTCGCAGCCGTCCCGTCGGGCGTGGGTGCGCGGCTCGGGCGGCGCCTCCGGCCGACGGAGCTCGACGCGGTCATGGCCGAGGGGGCGGCTTGGGCGGTCGGCCAGGGGCACGGGACGCCGGACGACCTCGAGCGGACCGAGGAGGGCGGCCACCTCGCCGGGGCCGATCCCGGGCTCGTCTCGGCGCGGGCCCGCGAGCGCGGGGCCGACCAGCTCGGCACCCTGGGCTCCGGGAACCACTTCCTCGAGGTCCAGGTCGTCGATCGGATCGACCACCCCGAGGCGGCGGCAGCCTTCGGCCTCGAACTCGGCCTGGTGACGGTGATGATCCACTGCGGCTCCCGAGGGCTCGGCCACCAGGTCTGCACCGACCAGCTGGCGATCATGGATCGGGCCGTCCACCGCTACGGGATCTGGCTCCCGGACCGGCAGCTCGCCTGCGCCCCGCTCGAGTCCGAGGAGGGTCGAGCGTACCTGCGGGCCATGGCCGCGGCAGCGAACTTTGCCTGGGCGAACCGCCAGATGATCGCCGACGCCGTCCGGGGAGCCTTCGCCCGGACCCTCGGGCGGCCGGCCGAGGCGCTCGGCATCCGCCAGGTCTACGACCTCTCCCACAACATCGCCAAGATCGAGGAGCACGTCGTCGACGGTCGAACCGTCCGGGTCTGCGTCCACCGCAAGGGGGCGACCCGAGCCTTTCCGGCCGGTCATCCGGCCGTGCCGGCACCGTACCGCGGCGTCGGCCAACCCGTCCTCATCCCCGGCGACATGGGCCGCCAGTCCTTCGTCTGCGTCGGGGCGCCGACCGCGATGACCGCCTCCTTCGGTTCGTCGGCCCACGGGGCCGGACGGAACCTCTCCCGCCACGCCGCCATCCGGGCCCTCCGGGGCGTCGACGTCGCCGCCGAGCTGGCGGCCCGGGGGATCGAGGTCCGGGCCGAACGCCGCGACCTCCTCGCCGAGGAGGCGTCCCTCGCCTACAAGGACGTCGAGGCGGTCGTCGAGACCGCCGAGCGGGCAGGGCTCGCCCGCTCCGTCGTCCGGCTCCGGCCGCTGGCGGTCATCAAGGGCTGAGCGCGGGGCTGGCCCGGGTGCCGGTCGGGGTCCTCGATCGCACCGGCGGGACGGTCGCCGATCGCCTTTGCGCCGTTCGGCACTGCCGCTGGTCGGCGAGACCGGCGACGATGATCGACGATCGCCCGATGATCGCGATCTGGCATCCCGTCGCCCACGACGCCACCGTCGCCTCGGCCCTCGAGGCGACCCTCCACGGCCGGCTCCTCCGGGTCGAGCGCCGAGCCGGCGAGACGGTCTGGCGGTGGAGCGTCCGGTGCCGTTGCGGCCGCGAGCTCGGTGCCGGCTCGAGTCCCGACGCCCACAGCGCCGAGCGAGCGGCCGAGGACGAGGTCTACAAGGTCCATCCACCGCGGAGCGAGTGGCCGGCCCTCGACGGCTGACGAGGGCGGGCGACGGCGCCGTCGGCGCCCGACTCGGGGTTGTCGCGCCGGCCGCTTGGGAGGATCATGGAAGCGATGCGTCAGACGGCATTGCCTCCCCGACTCGATACGACCGAGGCCGGGCCGGTCCGGCGCCCGGCCCACGCCGGTACGTTCTATCCCGCCGAGCCCGAGACCCTCCGGGCCCTCGTCGACGACCAGCTCGCCGCGGCCGCGAGTCGGGCGCCCCGCTTCGTCCACGGCGCCCTGGCCGGCCTCCTCGTCCCCCACGCCGGACTCGTCTACTCAGGGCCGGTGGCGGCCGTCGCCTGGTCGGTCATCGGCCAGGAGCCGCCCTCGACCATCGTCATCGCCGGCACGAACCACTGGGCGCCGACCTTCCGGGGCGTCGGCGTCTGGTCGTCGGGGGCCTGGCAGACGCCCCTCGGGGACGTTCCCGTCGACGCGGGCCTCGCCCGTCGGATCGAGGCCCTCGGCCCGCCCTTCCGGAGCGAGCTCGACGGCCACCGGCCGGAGCACTCCATCGAGGTCCAGCTCCCCTTCGTCGTGCGGGTCGCGCCCCGGGCCCGGATCGTGCCGCTCCTCGTCAGTCCGCGGACCGTCGCCGACACGATCCGGGCCGGGGAGTGGCTCGGCCGGCTCCTGGCTGGGCTGCGGGCGGCGGGGGAACGGATCGTCCTCGTCGGCAGCTCCGACCTCGCCCACTACCCCGATGACGCCCTGGCCCGCGAAGTCGACGCCGAGATCCTGGAGCCGATCCTCGAGCTCGACGCGGCCGAGGTCGCCCGCCGCGAGGAGGCGATCCGGAACCGAGGCGCCCCGGGCCTCGTCTGCGGCCTCTGCGGCCTCGAGCCGGTCCTCCTTACCCTCGCCGCGGTCGAGGAGATGGGGGCCCGGACCGGGCAACTCCTCGCCGAGGCGACCTCGGCCGACGTGCCGATCGGCGATCCGGATCGGGTCGTCGGCTACGCCGCCGTCGCCTTCGTGGGCTGAGCCGTCGCCTTCGGGAGCTGCGGCGTCACCTCGGAGCTGCGGCGTCACCTCGGAGTGCGCCGTCAGCTTGGAGCGCGGCGTCAGCTCGGGGCCGGGAGGATCCGCGCCGCCCGCTCGCCGGCCGCCAGGGCCGCCAGGTCGGCGGGCAGGACCGACGCCGGTCGGTCGGCGAGGAGGCGGCGGAGGGCCGCCTCCACCGAGGCCGGCTCGACGATGGGGCGTCGGGCGAGGAGGGCGCCGAGGCCGACGACCGAGACGAGCCGTTCGCCACCGGCATCCCGAGCGACGGCGGTGCAGCGGACCCGGACGACATCGAGGTCGGCCCGGGACGGCTCGGCCTCGATGAGGGAGGTGTTGAGGACGAGAAGGCCGCCCGGGGCGAGGAGCGGCTCGAAGCGGGCCAGTGACGGCGGATTGAGGACGACGGCCGCCTCGGCCCGATCGACGATCGGCGAGCCGATGGGGCCGTCGGCGACGATGACCGTGCAGGAGGCCGTCCCGCCCCGCATCTCGGGACCGTAGGACGGGATCCAGAGGACCTCGCGGCCCTCGAGGAGGGCGGCCTCGGCGAGGGCATGGCCGGCGAAGAGGAGCCCCTGGCCCCCGAAGCCGGCGAAGATGGTCGCGAACTCCATGGGCGTTTCTCCTTGCCGCTCGTGCCGCCTCGTGTCGCTCCCTTGCCGTGACCGACTCCGCTACCTGCCCTTACCACCCGCCGGCGCGACGACCGGGGCGATCCCCCGGGCGCGATCGGCGAAGACGCCGACGGGGTAGGTCCGCTCGACCTCGGCCAGCCGCTCGACGGCCTCGACGGGGGTCAGCCCCCAGCCGACGGGGCAGGTCGAGAGGACCTCGACGATGCCGAGCCCCAGCCCCTCGATCTGGGCCTCGCAGGCCCGCCGGAGGAGGGCCTTCAGCTTCCCGATCGCCGCCGGACCCGCGAGCGAGCCCCGAGCGGCGTAGGCGACCCCCGGCAGGAGGGCGAGCATCTCGGTGATCGGCAGCGGGTACCCGGCCGCCTTCGGATCGCGTCCCGTCGGGGTCGAGGTCGTCCGCTGGCCGAGGAGGGTCGTCGGCGCCATCTGGCCGCCGGTCATCCCGTAGACGCCGTTGTTGACGAAGACGACGGTCAGCCGCTCGCCTCGCGCCGCAGCGTGGACGATCTCGGCGGTCCCGATGGCGGCGAGGTCGCCGTCGCCCTGGTAGACGAGGACGAAGGCCTCGGGCCGAACCCGCCGGATCCCCGTCGCCACGGCCGGGGCACGGCCGTGGGGCGCCTCGACGAAGTCGACGAGGAGGTAGTCGTAGATGAAGACGGCGCAGCCGACGGGGGCGACGCCGATGGTCCGGGGGCCGAGGCCGAGCTCGTCGAGGACCTCGGCCAGGAGCCGGTGGACGACGCCGTGGCCGCAGCCCGGGCAGTAGTGGGTCGGCCGCTCGGCGAGGAGGCGCGGCCGGCCGGCGACGACCCGAGCCTCGCCGATCCGGCTCGGAGGCGGAGGGGCGACGGGGCTCATGCGCCGCCTCCCCGGCCTCGGCCGACGCCCCGTTCTCTGGGTGCCCCAGCCCACCGCGCCCAGGCACCCTCCTCGACGAGGCTGACGGGGTCCGGCTCCGGGGCGGCGTCGGCGGGGAGGTGGTGGGGGCGGACCCCCTGGCCCGCCCCCATGCCTGCCAGCGTCTGGAGGATCTGCTCGACCTCGCCCGGCGAGGGGACCATCCCGCCGGTCCGGCCGTGGAAGAGGACCGGAACCCGGCCGGCGACGGCGAGGCGGACGTCCTCGACGAGCTGGCCCGCCGAGAGCTCGACGACGAGGATCGCCCGCAGCCGATCGGCGAGGCCGGCAAGGGGTTCGGATGGGAACGGCCAGAGGCTGATCGGCCGGAAGAGGCCGACCGCGATGCCCGCCGCCCGGGCCCGATCGACGGCCGTCCGGGCGACCCGGGCCGCCGTTCCATAGGCGACGACGGCGAGCTCGGCGTCGGCGAGCCGATGACCGGCCCAGCGGACCTCGGCCGCAGCCATGGCCGCCTCCTTCTCTCGCAGGTGGCGGTTGTGGGCCTCGAGGTCCTCCGGACGGAGGTGGAGGGAGCGGATGACCCGCGGCGGTCGATCGGCGGCGCCCGAGAGGGCCCAGTCGGTCGGCCGCAGCTCCGGGGTCCGGAAGCGGAGGTCGACGGGCTCCATGGCCTGGCCGAGGATCCCGTCGGCGAGGACGATGACGGGGGTCCGATACCGCTCGGCGATTTCGAAGGCGTCCGCGACGAGGTCCATCGCCTCGCCGATGGAGGCCGGGGCGAGGACGGGGACCCGATAGTCGCCGTGGCCGTGGCCCTTGACCGCCTGGAGGTAGTCGCTCTGGGAGGGGCCGATGCTTCCGAGGCCTGGGCCACCGCGCATGACGTTGACGAGGACGACCGGTAGCTCGGAACCGGCGAGATAGCTCATCGCCTCGGCCATGAGGCTGATCCCCGGCGACGACGAGCTGACGAGGACCCGGGCGCCGGTCGCCGCCGCACCGAGGGCCATGGAGATGGCGGCGAGCTCGCTCTCGGCCTGGACGAAGACCCGGCCCAGCTCCGGCATCCGCCGAGCCATCCGCTCGAGGAGTTCGGCTTGGGGGGTGATGGGATAGCCGAAGTAGGCGTCGACACCGGCGGCGATGGCCGCCTCGGCGATCGCCTCGTTGCCCTTCATGAGGATCCGCTCGGGCGGGGCGGCCCCGGCGGCGTGGGGCGGGGACGCGGCCGCGGAGCTCCTGGCTGTCGTCATGGCCGAACCCTCCGGGGCGCGAGAACGGTGAAGACGGCGTCCGGGCAGACGCGATAGCAGAGGGCGCAGCTCGTGCAGCGATCCGGGTCGCTGAGGCGAACCGGGTGGTAGCCGAGCCGATTCACGAGGGTCGACTCGAGGGCGAGGACGCCGGGCGGACAGACCGCGACGCAGAGGCCGCAGCCCTTGCAGCGGTCGGTGGCGATGACGAGCGGCGCGTCGGCCGTTCCGGCGCTGCTCGAGGGCGCCGGGGCGAGGACCATCGTCGCACCTCCGGGCCTCAGCATCCGCATCGGGGGCGATTTCGGGAAGTGCCAAACGGCGGCTCCCGATCGGGCGTTTTGGCCGCCGGGGGTCGCCCCCCCGGGGTTAGCGCCGGCCGACGATCCGCCGCCGGGGCGCGTCGCCGGCCAGGGCCCGAAGGCGGGCGACGAGCTGCCGATCCGTGAGCGGTGCCGAAGCCGACGTCTCGACACAGCGGTCGCGGCCGGCGTGGCGGTCGGCGGCCCGCAAGAGCCTCGCCAGCTCGTCGCGGACGGGCCCCGGGCCGGTCACGTGGACCGATTCGTCGGGCGGAACGATGGCCGCCACCCGCTCGAGGTACTCGCGCAGGTGTTCGAGGCGGTCGCGCTCGATCCGGTCGGTCGGCGGCCCGCCCCCGCCGGGGTGAAGGCGCGGATCGTGGCGGAGGTGCCCGGTCGAACGGTGGCGGGCCGGAACGTCGGAACTGACCCGGGTCAGGTGCGCCTGCCCGTCCCAGCGAGCGACGACCGCCTCCGCGGCGTCGATCCAGACGAGGCAGGTGGGTTCGGGGCACGGTCGCCGGGCGAGCTCAGCCTCGTCGTCGACCGGGGGTCCGATCCGGCCGGGCCTCATCGGGTCACACCACGGGTCACGGCGCGGCTCCTCGCCCGCGGCCGCTCGAGCCGTCTCCGGGCTGCCCAGCCCGCCCGAGGCCGGAGCGGGGCCACGTCAGGCCTCCCAGGCCGGCCGCTCCTCGCGTTCGGCGAGATCGGCGTAGACGACCCGGGCGGCCCGCTCCCAGCCGGCCCGATCGACGTGGACCGTGAAGTGGTGGCTACCGGCGTGGAACGAGATCTCGGGGTCCTCGCGGACGGCGTGGTCGGCGTAGACCGGCACGCCGAAGAGGTCCCCGACCGGCGGCAGTGCCCCCACCTCGCAGTCGGGGGCGAACTCGACGAGCTCGGCTTCGGTCAGGAGCCGGACTCGGTGGGCGCCGAGGACGTGGCGCGCTTTGTCGAGGTCGACCCGGTCGGTGGCGTCGACGACGAGGAGGACCCGCTGGCCCGCGTCCGTCTGGACGGCCACGGTCTTGGCGAAGCGACGCGGGTCGATCCCCTCGACCTGCGCCGTCTCGCGAGCGGTGAAGGTAAGGGGGTGCTCGTGGAGCTCGTACTCGACCTTGTGGCCGGCGAGCCAGTCGAGGAGTCCCTCGTGGGGTCCGATGGTGTGGGTCGCTTCAGCGGCGCTCATCGCAGAGCCTCCCTTCGACCGTGCCATTCTGAGACCGATAGCATGGGTTCTCCGTCGACGACCCGCCAGGGTCCTCGGACCGCTTCGGTCGGGACCGATGGCCCGGCCGCGACGGTGGCGGCGCGGGGCCGGTGTGGAGATGAACGGATGGGCGGCAATGGCGGAGGGCGCCCGAGAACGCCGCCTGCAGCTG
The DNA here is from genome assembly GCA_034434735.1 of Chloroflexota bacterium. Taxonomy (GTDB): domain Bacteria; phylum Chloroflexota; class Limnocylindria; order Limnocylindrales; family CSP1-4; genus BPIH01. The sequence goes on along the minus strand of DAOTYQ010000057.1, from coordinate 14,771 downwards.
ACCGGTTCGAGAAGGGAGTCGCTCATGCATGAGGCGGGCCTCGCCGCCGCCATCTGGCGGGCGATCGAAGCGCGCGGCCGATCCATCGCCGGGCTGCGGATCGTCGTCACCGGCGGCGCCCACCCGCCCGGCGACGTCGAGGCCGCCCTCCGCCTCCACCTCGCCGCCCTGGCCCCCGCGATCGACTGGGCGGGCGTCGAGATCGTCCATCGGCCGCTCGCCCGACCGTGTCTGACCTGTGGCCGCTCCTTCGAGGCGATCGGCCCGGACGCGGTCTGCCCGGCCTGCGGCGGACCCGGGCTGCCGCCGCTGGAGGCCGAACGGATCGAGCTGGAGTGGGACTCCGGCGACCCGGACGGCCCGCCGCTTCGGGACAGGCGGCCCTCCCAGCTTCGGGATCGATCCGGAAGGATGGAGCCATGACGATGGTCGAACCGGCGTCCTCGGACGCCCGCGACGGGCTCGAGAGCTGACGGGGCCACCCATGTGCCTCGGCTTTCCCGGGCGGGTTCTCGCCGTCGACGCGAGCGGTGCCGTCGTCGATCTCGAGGGACGCCGGCGGCGGGCGTCGACGCTCCTCGTGCCGGACGTCGCCGTCGGTGACTGGGTGTACGTGGCCGCCGGGACGATCGTCGATCGGATCGATCCGGCCGAAGCGGCGGCGATCCGATCGACACTCCTGGCGGCGATGGCGCGGGCCGAGGCGCTCGAGGCGGTCGATCGGCGGCCGAGGCCCGCCGACGGCGGCGCCGCCGAAGGCACAGACGAACAGGAGGTTGGATCATGGGTCGAGTGATCGGAAGGAGCTTCGGGCCGCCGATGACGGCCCGCTGGGGGGTCGCCCTCGCCCTGACGACGGCGGTCATCAGCGGGTTCGCCGTCTTCGTGAACGCGTACGGGGTGAAGCAGGTGCCCGACGCGGCCGTCTACACGACCGTCAAGAACGGGGTGGCGGCCCTCCTTCTCCTCGTCTTCGCCGGCCTCGTCGTCCCCGCCCGGACCGTCCGCCGGCTGGGCCGGCGTGACTGGCTCGGCCTCGCCGTCATCGGCGTCGTCGGCGGCAGCGTCCCCTTCATCCTCTTCTTCAGCGGCCTCGCCGTCGCCTCGGCGCCGACGGCGGCCTTCATCCACAAGACCCTCTTCATCTGGGTCGCCCTCCTGGCCGTCCCGTTCCTCGGAGAGCGGCTCGGGATCCTGCCCGTCGCGGCCATGGCCGTCCTCCTCGCCGGCCAGGCCCTCGCCACCCCGCCGACCGGGATCGTCTGGGGGGCGGGCGAGACGATGATCGCCGCGGCGACGCTCCTCTGGTCGGTCGAGGTCATCCTCGCCCGGCGCCTCCTCGTCGGACAGGTCCCGTCGCCGCTCCTCGGCGCGGCCCGCCTCGGGGTCGGCCTCGTCGTCCTCATCGGGTACCTCGCCGTCAGCGGGCGGCTCGGGATCCTGGCCGGGCTGACGCCGAACCAGTGGTTCTGGGCCCTCGTCACCGGGCTGCCGCTGGCCGGCTACGTGGCGACCTGGTTGGCCGCCCTCAAGCGCGCCCCGGCCTCGGTGGTGACGAGCGTCCTCGTCCTCGGAGCGCCGATCACGGCTCTCCTCCAGGCGCTGGCGAACGGGGCCGTCCCGGCGCCCGGCGCCCTGCTCGGCCAGCTCCTCATCGTCGTCGCGGCGCTCGGGCTCGCCGCCCTGGCCGCTCGTCGGCCGATGGCGGCTCGGGTCGCGGCGTAGGGTGGGTCGGCGGGGAGGCGTCTTCGTGCTCGGGCCGCGGACCGCCGAGGGAGCGTCCATCGACCGGGGGGACGACGGTCGCGCGGCCCGAGCCGGCCCGCCGGCGACCCGTTCCGCCACCTCGGCCGTCCCCGGCCCGATCCGCTTCGCCCGCTACGCCTACGGCCCGAACCGGCTCGGCTACTGCGGTCCCGACGCCGCGACCGAGCTCCTCGGGGAGGCTGCCGCGGGCGGTGACCTCCGTCGCCTGCGGGAGCTCGCCGCGGCCTTCGAGGGTGCCTACCCGTACCTCGTCTCCATCGCCCGGGCGAACGGGATCGCCGACCCGCTCGACGGGCGGGTCGTCGAAGCCTACTGGCTCGGCAACGAGCTCCTGGAACGGGTCCCCGTCGCCGCCTTCGGTCGATCGCTCGAGGAGCGCTTCCGGCCCCGCGTCCGGGCCGATGCCTGGCGCTGGCTGGCGACGAAACCGGCGGCCGGAGCCCGTCCGGTCCATGCCTTCCACGTCCTCGACGTCTTTCCGGTCGTCGGCTTGCTCCGGGGCGGCCGGGTCGACGACGTCGTGGCGACCATCGACGCCTGTCGGATCCGCTGGGGGACCGTCCGGGATCGCCTCAACGGCCGGCTCCTCGTCGACGCCGTCCCGCTCGAGCTCGTCTCGGGCAAGCTCCGCCTCGGGCGGCCGCGGCCGGAGCTCGTCCTCGGCTGGGAGGACGGGCTCGGCTTCGTCGACGAGGCGCAGCCGGGCGACGTCGTCGCCATCCACTGGAACTGGGCCTGCGAGCGCCTCGACGCCGACCAGCTCCGGCGCCTCGTCCGCTGGACGCGCCACCATCTGGCGATCGCGAACGCGACGCTCTGACGGTCCTTGGGACCAGGTCGGTCGGCCGACCCGGCCCGTGTGTCCGGTGCACATCTCGGCGTCCGCGGCGCCCGCAGGGGCGGCCCGCCTGCTGATTCGGTGCCTCGGGCGCACGCCATCGACAGGCTGGAGCACCCGCGAGGGGTCGGCGGTCGAAAGCGTGCGGGAGGCGCACCTTTTCGACGTGGATGGTGCTCCTGCGGCGCAAGAATGTGCCGTCCGCTCACACCGATGCCAAAAAGGTGCGGTGGACCCACAGAACCGACAAGGAACGGCAAACGACCGGCGACCCCGCCTGGAGGCGGCGCGCGTGCGTCCCCGTCCGGGACGGCTCTTCCGGCCCGGCCGTCCCGCCCCGGTGCCGCCGGCCGGCACGTCTCCGTCGGGCCCCTCGTCCCGTCCGGCTGGGCCGATCGGCACTGATGCACGAATGCGCATACGAGCCATCCTCTCGGCATGGACGAGATCACGATCCTCCAGGCCGAGGTCCTCAAGACCCTCGCGAGCCCGCGGCGGCTCCAGATCCTCCACCGCCTCGCCGCCGGCGCCTGCGAGGTCGGGCGACTGGCCGAGGAGCTGAAGATCAGCCAGCCGAACGTCTCGCAGCACCTCGCGGTCCTGCGGACGAACGGCCTCGTCGAGGCCGAGCGCGACGGTCGGGAGGTCCGCTACCGGCTCGCCGACCCGGACGTCATGGTCGCCTGCAACCTCATGCGGCGCGTCCTCGAGCGTCGCCTGGCTCGCCTGGCCGGTCTCGCCGAGCCGGCGCGGCGCGGCGCCGGGATCGCCCTCCCGGGCGGTGCCGCCGAGGCGCGGTCCTTCGACCACGACAGCCGCCTCGTCGGCGCCACGGCGGAGGCGGCAGCGTCCCCGCCCCCTGCCGCCCCGCAGAAGCCGACTCCGACCCCCCTTCGCACGAGGTGAACCCGATGGACGAGCAGCCCCTGAACCTGGTCCTCTTCTCCGGCACCGACGACAAGCTCCAGGCGGCGGCCGTCCTCGCCGCCGGCGCCGCCGCCCTTGGCAAGCCGGTCCACGTCTTCCTCCAGTACTGGGCCCTCGACGCCTTCCGGCGGGACCGCATCGACCGTGACCACGGCCTCGCCCCGGAAGCGGGACCGGACGGCCGCAGCGCCGTCGAGAAGCTGCGAGCCGCCGGCCAGGCGAGCTGGGTCGAGACGTTCCGGCAGGCCAAGGAGGTCGGCGAGGTCGACATCCAGGCCTGTTCGCTCTCGATGGACCTGCTCGGCCTCGAGGAGGACGACCTCGATCCCATCGTCGACGGCGTCGAGGGGGTCGCTGCCTTCTTCCTCGCCGCCGGCGACGGCCAGATCGTCTTCATCTGACGGCGCGAGCCACCAGCCGGCGACGTCCGGCCGACCTGCCAGCCGATCGAAACAGCCACCAGCACCCGAAGGAGCACGACCGATGACGAGCCTCCAGATCGCCCAAACCCTCGACGCCCGAGGCCTCTCCTGCCCGCTGCCGATCGTCAAGACCGCCCAGGCGATGAAGGCCCTCGCCTCGGGCCAGCTCCTCGAGGTCCTCGCCACCGACCCGGGTTCGGTGAAGGACTTCGCCGCCTGGTCGAAGACGACGGGCAACGAGCTCGTCGAACAATCCGTGGACGGCGGCGTCTACCGCTTCGTCCTCCGCAAGAAGTGAGGTGACCGCCATGGCCGTTGCAGCCGAACCCACGACCGCCCTCGGCGTCGCCGAGCCCGCGCCCAGCGGCGAGGCCCCCGCGCCGACGGCCGCTCCCGAGCCGGCCCCGACCCCCGAGGCCGCGGCGAAGCCGAAGGAGCTCCTCATCATCAACTACAGCGGCAACCTCGAGAAGGTCTGGGCGACCCTCATCCTCGCCTCGACCGCCGGCGCCATGGGCGTCCCCTGCAAGGTCTTCGTCACCTTCTGGGGCCTCCAGAACTTCGTCCGGGACGAGCGCCGGATCACCGGCAAGAACTGGATGCAGAAGATGCTCTCCTTCATGGAGCGGCCCGGCATCAGCCATCGCAAGCTCTCGAAGCTGAACTTCTTCGGGCTCGGGCCCTGGATGATGGGCAAACTGGCCAAGGAGTACAACGTCGCCAGCCCGAAGGAGCTCCTCGAGGCCGCCCAGGCGATGGGTGTCGAGTTCATCCCCTGCCAGATGACGATGGACATGTTCGGCCTGACCCGCGACGACCTCATCGAGGGGCTCGGCGAGCCGGTCGGCGCCGCCACCGTCATCGGCCTCATCCAGGAGGGCGCGACGCCGCTCTTCATCTGACCGGGCCGTCCGACCAGGCCGTTCGACCACGCCCGTCGCATCCACACCCACCCCGACCAGATCCGAAAGGAGCGCCACCATGGCCGAGACCCAGACGACCTACACCGTGACACGAACCATCGACGCCCGCGGCTCCTACTGCCCGGGACCGCTCATGGAGCTCATCCGGGCGATCAAGGAAGCCGCCGTCGGCGACGTCCTCGCCGTCTACAGCTCCGACAAGGGGAGCCGGACCGACATCCCGAAGTGGGTCCAGAAGGCGGGCCACCGCCTCGTCGCCATCGAGGCCCGCGACGGCTACGACGAGATCGTCGTCGAGAAGCTCCGCTGAGCGAAGGAGGCCCCTCGATGCAGCGCGTCCTCATCCTCGGTGGCGGCGTCGGGGGGACGCTCGTCGCCAACCTCCTCGCTCGGAAGCTCCGCCGCCGGATCGACCGGGGCGAGGTCTCGGTGACCGTCGTCGACCTGACCGGCCGCCACACCTACCAGCCGGGCTTCATGTACATCGCCATGGGCGGCGAGCGGGCCGAACGCCTCGTCCGGCCCGAGCGCTCCCTCCTCGATGCCAGGGTCCAGCTCGTGGTCGGGGAGGCGGTCCGGGTCGACGAGGCGAACCGGCTCGTCGAGCTGGCCGACGGCCAGCGCCTCGCCTACGACTACCTCGTCCTCGCCACCGGCTCGCGGATCGCCCCCGAGGAGATCCCGAACTTCGAGACCGAGGCCCACCACTTCTACAGCGCCGAGGCCGCCCTTCGGCTCCGGAAGGCGCTCGACGCCTTCGAGGGCGGCAAGATCGTCATCGGCATCGCCGGCATGCCGTACAAGTGCCCGCCCGCGCCCTTGGAGGTCGCCCTGCTCATCGAGTCCGAGCTCCGGGAGCGAGGTCTCCGCGACCGGTCGGAGCTCCATTTCTGCTCGCCGATCGGGCGGGCCTTCACCATCGAGACCGTCTCGGACATGGTCACCCCGATCCTCGAGGAACGGGGGATCGAGCTCCACACCTTCTTCAACGTCGAGGCCATCGACGCCGAGCGCAAGGTCGTGGTCTCCCTCGAGGGCGAGGAGCTACCGTACGACCTCCTCGTCCTCGTCCCGCCGCACCGAGGGGCGAAGTTCCTCATCGACTCGGGGCTCGCCCCGGCACCCGGCGGCTGGCTACCGACCGACCGCCACACCCTCCAGGTCGGCGGCCGACCGAACGTGTTCGCCCTCGGCGACGCCACCGACCTGCCCTTGAGCAAGGCCGGCTCGACGGCCCACTTCGAGGCGCCGGTCGTCGCCGAGCGGATCGCCGCCGCCATCGAGGGCCGCGCCCCGGCCGGCAAGCACGCCGACTATGAAGGCAAGGTCATGTGCTTCTTCGAGATCGGCGACGGGAAGGGGACGCTCCTCCAATTCGACTACAACAACCCCCCGAAGCCGCCGAAGCCGAACCGGATCTGGCACCTCGGCAAGATCGTCTTCAACAAGACCTACTGGCACACGGTGCCGAAGGGCCGGGTCTGACCGGTGCCCGGACCTGCCCGTTGACGGCGTCCGGCCGATACGGTGATATGGCTGGAATGGTATGATGTGCCATATGAAGACGACCGTCAATCTGCCGGACGCGCTGATCGATGAAGCCAAGGAGGCGGCTCGCGAGGACGACACGACGCTAACCGCGCTGATCGAGGCCGGTTTGCGGATGGTCCTGGAGCACCGCAAGCGGTCCGGGCGGTTCGTCCTTCGCGACGCGAGCGTCGACGGAAACGGTCGGCAGCCCGACTTTCGAGGCGCCGGCTGGGAGCGCGTCCGCGACGCGATCTACGGCGAATCGCAATGATCGCCGTCGACACGAACATCCTCGTCTATGCCCATCGACGCGATGCCGAGTTCCACCCGGCTGCCGCCCGGCGTCTCCGCGAGCTCGCCGAGGGACGAGCGACGTGGGCGATCCCGTGGCCATGTCTCCACGAGTTCGTCGCCATCGTCACCCATCCCCGGATCTGGGACCCGCCGAGCTCGACCCGTCAGGCCGTCGAGCAGGTCGATGCCTGGCTCGAGTCGCCGACGCTCGTGCTCCTAGGCGAGCCGCCGGGCTACTGGCCGACCCTGCGCCGGCTCCTCGAGGAGGGTCGGGTGACCGGTCCCTTGGTCCACGACGCGCGGGTCGCCGCCATCTGCCTGGCCCACGGCGTCCGCGAATTCTGGACGGTCGATCGGGACTTCGGCCGCTTTCCCCGCCTGCGGGTCAGGAACCCGCTCCAGTAGCGCCGCGGTCAGCCGTCGGCGAGCGTCGCCTCGACGGAGAGGGCGACGTTCCCCTTGAGGGCGCCGGAGATCGGGCAGCCGTCCTTGGCCGCTTCGGCGGCCGCCTTGAACGCCTCCGCCGTCGCGCCCGGGACGACGCCCCGGACCGTCAGGGCCGAGGAGGCGACCTTCCAGCCCGAGTCGGTCTTGTCGAAGGTGACGACGGCCTTCACGTCGAGGCGCGTCGGCGGGGTGCCGGCCCGAGCGAGCCCGGCCGAGAGGGCCATGGAGAAGCAGGCGGCGTGGGCGGCGGCGAGGAGCTCCTCCGGGCTCGTCCGACCGTCGTGGTGCTCCGTCCGCGAGGCCCAGCTCACCGGCAAACGGGTGAAGGCACCGCTCGAGACATAGGTGATCATGCCGCTCCCCGACATGAGGTCACCGTTCCAGACGACTTCGGCGTGGCGAACCGCTGCCATGGTCTCCTCTCCTTGTTCTGGCCCGAACTGGGGCCAACCTTGGGGCAGGACTCCCTTCGCCGGGTAGGGTAGGGGCTTCCGCCGCGTCGCGCACGGCCGAAGGGAACCGGGTCGGCGCCGGGGACGGACAGCCGCTATACTTCGGTCCGAGCTGACCGTTCGACATGACACAAGCGTTGCCCGAGACCGAAGGAATGCCCGAGACCGAAGGAACACCCGGCCGCGAGACCCTCGTCGCCGCCATCGTCGCCGGCTATGAGCGGCTCATGCGCCGCCTGGCGGAGCAGCACGCGCCGGACTTCCTGGAGATCGCCGTCACGATGCCCCAGGCAAAGGTCCTCTACGTGGTCGGGGCGGCCGGCGAGCTCCACATGAGCGAGCTCGCCTCGCGACTCGGGGTCGGCCTCTCGACGGTGAGCGGCCTCGTCGACCGGCTCGTCGACCAGGGCCTCGTCGACCGGCGCGACGACCCGGCCGACCGCCGTCAGGTCCTCCTCACGCTGACCGCGGCCGGCGCCGCCTTCCTCGATCGCTTCCGCGAGCTCAACGCCCGCCAACTGCGGGCCCTCCTGGCCCTCCTCGAGACCGAGGAGCTCGAGGAGGTTCGGCGGGCCCTCGATCACCTCGACCGCGCCGCCGCCGCCCTGGCGGCCGATGGCGCGACCTGACGACCTCGATCCATCCAAGCCGGCCGCCACCCTCGGCTCGCCGACCATCGAAGGGGATACGGAATGCACCGCCTCTCGGAGATCGCCCTCGCCAAACGGAACGTCGTCCTCCTCCTCGCCGTCGCCCTCTTCTTCGGCGGCCTCTCGTCGTGGAGCAACCTGAAGCAAGAGCTCCTTCCCGACATCGAGCTCCCGGTCATCACCGTCGTCGCGCCGTACCCTGGGGCCGGCGCCAGCGACGTGGCCGAGCAGGTGACCAAGCCCATCGAGCGGGCGATCAGTGGTGTCCCTCGCCTCGAGCGCCTCCAGTCCACCTCCGCGAATTCGATCGCCCTCGTCGTCGCCCAGTTCTCCTTCGGCACCGACGTCAAGGCGACGAAGGCGACCATCGAGGAGAACGTGGCCGCGGCCGGCCTGCCGGCGACCGTCTCGCCGCAGGTTTCGGCCCTGAACATCAACGCCGCCCCGGTCATCGTCGCCGCCATCGCCGCGACGAGCGAGGACGGCCTCGAGGCGGCGGCGACCATCGCCCGCCGCGAGATCGTCCCTGCGATCCTCGCCCTCGACGGGGTGGCGAGCGTCGACCTGACCGGCGGAACGGAGGAGCAGGTCGTCGTCACCCTCGATCCCGACAAGCTCGTCGCCGCGGGGGTCTCGGTGGGCCAGGTCGTCGGCCTCCTCCAGGCCAACAACCTGACGATCCCCTCGGGCCAGCTTCGGGTCGATGGGGAGCGGATCACGGTCAGTACCATCGGCCGGTTCGCCTCCCTCGACGAGCTCCGGAACCTCGTGGTCGGGGTCCGCCCGGCGGGGCCTCCCGGCACCCGCCCGTCGACGGGGCCGGGGCCCATCCCCTCTCCGGGTCCGGCAGCGAGCCCGACCCCCGGCGCCAGCCCGGCTCCAGGTCCGAGTCTCCCCCCCGGTGCATCGCCGATCCCCGACGGCGGCCCGGCCGTCGTCCCGGTCCGACTCGGTGACGTCGGGACCGTCGAGACCGTCGCCGTCCCGACGACCGGCTTCGCCCGGACGAACGGCAACCCGTCCCTGTCGCTCTCGGTCAGCAAGACGACGACGGCGAACACCGTCGAGGTGGCCGAGGCCGTGGAGGCGACCCTGGCCGAGATCGCCGCTCGTCATCCCGGCGAGCTGACGATCACGACGGTCTCCGACCTCAGCACCTTCATCGAGGAATCCCGGGACGGGCTCCTCCGCGAGGGCGGCCTCGGCGCCGTCTTCGCCGTCCTCACGATCTTCCTCTTCCTCTCGAACCTCCGATCGACGGCCGTCGCGGCGATCAGCATCCCCCTCTCCGTCCTCACCGCGCTCGTGGCCATGGAGGCGGCGGGCATCACCATCAACGTCATGACCCTCGGCGGCCTCGCCGTCGCCGTCGGGCGGGTGGTGGACGATGCCATCGTCGTCCTCGAGAACATCTACCGGCATCGGGCCCTCGGAGAAGATCGCCTGACGGCGACGCTCCGCGGGCCCCGGGAGGTGGCGACGGCCATCACTTCGGCGACCCTGACGACCGTCGGCGTCTTTCTGCCCATCGGCTTCGTCGGCGGCATCGTTAGTCAGTTCTTCCTGCCCTTCGCCTTGACCGTCACCTTCGCCCTGCTCGCCTCCCTCGTCGTGGCTTTGACCGTCGTCCCCGTCCTCGCCTACCTCTTCCTCGACCGCGTCCGGCTCGCCGTCGACCCGGGCACCGGAGAGCCACGGAACTCGTTCTGGGTGAACGCCTACGCCCCGACGATCCGATTTGCCCTTCGGAACCGCTGGACGAAGCTCGGTGTCCTCGCCCTCGCCGCGACCCTCTTCGCCGGATCCCTCGCCCTCGTCCCCTCGTTGCCGACCCAGTTCATCAACGCCGGCTCGGAGAAGATCCTGGCCGTCACCGTCGCCCCGCCGGCGGCGACCTCCTCTGAGGCCGTCCTTGCCCGGGCCGAGGAGGCGGAGCGGCTCCTCCTCGCCGACTCAAAGGTCGAGCTCGTCGCCACGAGCGTCCCCGGCGAGCGCGACACTGGCTTCCAGACCATCGTCGCCGCCCAGAGCGGTCGACCCGCGAACAGCGCCCGGCTGACCGTCCGTCTCGACCCGACGGTCGACCTGACGGCCGAGGCGAAGCGGCTCTCCGATCTCCTCGCCCCGATCAAGACCGACGGCTTCGACGTCGCGGTCGCCCAAACGGCCGGCTTCACCTCGAACAACTTGAACATCATCGTCAGCGCCGCCGACCCGGATCTCGTGGCCACGGCGACGGAGACGGTCCTCGCCACCATCCGCGACAACCCGGACCTCATCAACGTCAAGAGCGACCTCGTCAAGGCCACGCCGGAGATCGTCGTCCGGGTCGATCCGAACAAGGCGATCGGCGTCGGGCTGACCGCCGCCCAGATCGGATCGGAGGTGCGGAACGCCCTCGTCGGTCAGGCGGCGACCCGGCTCGTCCTGGGCGGCGGGTCGGGCGCGAGCAGCGGACCGGTCGAGCTCGTCGTCCGCCTCGATCCGACCCGGATCCGCTCCGTCGACGACCTGCGGCGGCTCCCGGTGGGGAGCTCGACCCGGGTCCCGCTCGGGTCGGTGGCGAGCGTCGAGCAGACCGCCGTCCAGGGCAGCATCACCCGGATCGACGAGGCGCCGGCGGCCTCCATCACGGCCGAGATCACGAGCCAGGACACGGGCGCCGTCTCGACCGCCGTCCAGCGCGCCATCGACGACCTGCGGGCGAACGGGGCGCTCCCGCCCGGGGTCGACGTCCGCCTCGCCGGCGTCACCCAGCAGCAGCGGGAGGCCTTCGGGGGACTCTTCCGGTCGATGGGCGTCGCCGTCCTCATCGTCTACGTGATGATGGTCTTCGCCTTCAACTCCTTCGTCACCCCCTTCGTCATCCTCTTCAGCCTGCCGCTGGCGACCATCGGCGCCTTCCCGGCCCTCTTCTTGACCGGCCGCCCGATCGGCGTCTCGGCCCTCATCGGCTTCCTCATGCTCATCGGGATCGTCGTGACGAACGCCATCGTCCTCCTCGACCTCGTCGAGCGACTCCGGCGCGAGGGGCTCTCGACCCGCGAGGCGCTCGTCGAGGGCGGCAAGATCCGGGTCCGGCCGATCCTCATGACGGCCATCGCGACGATCCTCGCCCTCATCCCCCTCGCCGCCGGCCTGAACGAGGGCTCGATCATCGCCGCCGAGCTGGGAACCGTCGTCATCGGCGGCCTCTTCAGCTCGACGTTCCTGACCCTCATCGTCGTCCCGGTCGTCTACGCCCTCGTGGAGGGGGCGAAGGATCGCCTCCGGCGGGGTAGGCGGACGACCGGCGAGGCGGCTGGGCTCGAGGCGGTACCGCCGGTCGCCGGCGCCTGACCGGCGGCGACGGCGTTCCTCCACGGAGCGCGACCAACGTGGCGATTGACGGACCGGCCGCCAATTCCGATAATGAAGGTCGGATTTCCGCCGGCGGCCCAGTCGCCGCACGGAGATCTCGATCGACGCGATCCCGCGTCGACGCGCCGGCGCAACGGGCTCGGGCCGGCGCGTCGGCCACCTCCGCCCCCGGGCCCGATGGGAGCGCCATGGCTTCGACACGCGACATCGTCACCGATCGCCGGGCCGAATACGCCTTCCACGACGACATCGTCTACCTCGCCGAGACGCGCCGCGGCCTCTCGCGCGAGGTCGTCGAGGAGATCAGCCGGATCAAGGGCGAGCCCGAGTGGATGCTCCGCTTTCGGCTCCGCGCCTACGACCACTTCGTGAAGCGGCCCCTCCCGACCTGGGGCGGTGATCTGTCGCGGATCGACTTCGACAAGATCGTCTACTACCGCAAGCCCCACGAGCGCGAAGAGCGCTCCTGGGACGACGTTCCCGAGCAGATCAAGCGGACCTTCGAGCGGCTCGGCATCCCGGAGGCGGAGCGAAAGTTCCTCGCCGGCGTCGGCGCCCAGTACGACTCCGAGGTCGTCTACCACTCCGTCCGCGAGGAGCTGGCCAAGCTCGGCGTCGTCTTCATGGGCACCGACCAGGGCCTCAAGGAGTATCCGGAGATCTTCCAGAAGTACTTCGGAACCGTCGTGCCGCCCGAGGACAACAAGTTCGCCGCCCTCAACAGCGCCGTCTGGTCCGGCGGCTCCTTCGTCTACGTCCCGAAGGGCGTCGAAGTCCCCCTGCCGCTCCAGGCCTACTTCCGGATCAACGCCGAGAACACCGGCCAGTTCGAGCGGACCCTCATCGTCGTCGACGAGGGCGCCAAGGTCCACTACATCGAAGGCTGCCTGCCCGAAGGCGAGCTCGTCAGCCTCGGCGACGAGATGGTCCCCATCGAGACCGTCGCTCCCGGCACCCTCGCCCTGAACAGCGAAGGCTTCCTGTCGCCGGTCGTGTCGGCTCGTCGGCGAACCTACTCCGGGGAGCTCGTCCGGATCGTCCCCCTCTCCCCGGGCAACGCCTTCGAGCTGACGCCCGATCATCCCGTCTGGGCGCTCCGTCGGCGGGCCGTCGCCCGTCGGCGCCCCAACCGCCCCACGACGCAGTGGGACATCGACGATGCGCGCCTGGCGACGGCCGAGCCCGAGTGGGTCCCCGCCGGCGAGCTCGAAACCGGCGACCTGGTCTGCTTCCCGGTCGCCGTCCGGACGCTCGATCATCCGGAGATCTCCGATGACCTGCTCCGCTTCCTCGGCTACTACCTCGCCGACGGGAGTGCCTTCCGGAACGGCGTCTCGACGGTCCCGACCGTCGCCATCTCCCTAGACAGCCGCGACCGTGCCACCATCGCCGACGTGCAGGCCCTCCTGACTCGCCTGACCGGCAAGCCAGCGGGTCTTCAGGAGGTGCCGACCAAGCACGAGGCACGGGTCTACGCCTACTCGGCCGAGCTCATGGCGCTCGCCCAGCACTACTGCGGGACCGGCTCGGCGACGAAGCGGCTCCACGCCGACGTCATGGAGCTGCCGCCGGCGCGACAGCGGCTCCTCCTCGACACGTATCTCCGCGGTGACGGCAGCCGCCACCAGCGGTCGAACGGGCGAACCCTCGTCCGAGCCGCGACGACGTCGCGGACCCTCGCCTTCCAGCTCCAGGAGATCCTCGCCCGGCTCGGGATCTATGCCGGGCTGCTGATCCGCCGGGCAGGGGAGGAGACGATGCCCGACGGGCGGGTCGTCCACCACCGCGAGCAGTACGTCCTCCACTACGAGGAGGGAGCGACGGTCCGGCGAGTCCGGTTCGATCCCAGGCGGAACTGCTTCTGGGTCCCGATCCGGGCCGTCGAGCGGCGGCCGTATGAGGGCTGGGTCTACAACCTCGAGATGGCGAGCGCGCCGAACGCCTACCTCGCCCGCGGCTTCGCCGTTCACAACTGTACGGCGCCGATCTACGCCACCGACGCCCTCCACGCCGCCGTCGTCGAGGTCATCGCCCTGCCCCACGCCAAGGTCCGCTACACGACCATCCAGAACTGGAGCAACGACGTCTACAACCTCGTCACGAAGCGGGCCCACGCCTACGAGGGGGCGACGGTGGAGTGGGTCGACGCGAACACCGGCTGCCTGACGGGCGATACGGCCGTCTTCGCGAACAGCGACATCGTTCCCATCGCCGAGATCGAGCCCGGGCGGCGCGTCTACTCCCTCGGGGCCGACTTCCAGATCGAACGCCGCCCCGTCGTTGCCAAGCGGAAGAACGGACCCGGACCGGTCTTCGAGCTCCAGCTGGCGAACCACCGGCGCGTCCGGGCGACGCCGAATCACCCCTTCCTCGTTGCCAGGAAGGTGGGCCGGACGCGACGGATCGCCTGGCTGCCGCTCGCCTCGATCGTCGAGGGCGACGAGGTCGCCGTTGCCGGGCGACTCCCGGACGACGGTGTCTCGCACCGCTTCGAGCCGATCGCCCGCCGACCGCGGGCCCGGAACCCGTTCCGGGCGCCGGAGGTCTCGAACCCCGATCTGCTCTGGCTCCTCGGCTTCTACCTCGGCGACGGCTACCTCGAGCGTGACGTGCGGGTGAACTTCGCCGTCCCGGAGTCGGACCCAGCGGCCCCACGGGTCGTCGAGCTCGCCGAGCGCCTGTTCGGCGTCCAGCTCCGTCGCCGAGGTGGCGTCCTCCGGGCGAACTCGGCGCCGTGGGTCGACTGGCTACGCGCCGTCGGCTTCGACGGCGGTGCCCACACGAAGTCCGTGCCGCGCTGGGTCTTCCGGCTCCCGATGGCCGAGAAGCGGGCCTTCGTCGAGGGCTACGTCGCCGCCGACGGACACGTCCGGCCGGGCCATCGCAACATCTCGATCGCGAGCGCGAACCGCGAGCTCCTCGAGCAGATCCGACTCCTGGCTCTGGCAGCCGGGCTCGACCCCGGCAAGCTGTCGGTCCGGCGAAGCCGCCGCAAGCGTCCGCTCGGCACGGAGGCGCGCGAGCCCGTGACCTACGCGCTCGACGTTGCCGACGAGCCGCTCGAGGCGCCGGTCCACTTCGTCCCGGTGACCGGGATGATGTATCTCGGCGAGCAGGAGACGTACGACATCGAGGTCGAGGGGACGGCGAACTTCATCGCC
>DAOTYQ010000056.1:0-6843 GCA_034434735.1 Chloroflexota bacterium | reverse complement strand
CTCCTTCCTCCGGCGTCTCGGCTGGTACGGCGTCGGGATCGGCCTCGTCGCCCTGGCCGCCCTCGTCGCCCCGGCCCCGGAGCGGGACCTCTTCCTGACCCCTGGCCGGGACCGGCTCGCCGTCCTGCAGCTCGGCTTCGCCTACGGCGCCATCGCCACCGCCCAGGCCATCGCCTTCGCCTGGCTCCGGTACCGCCGCCTCCGGCTGCCGCCGGTGGCCTCCTATCCCGGTGCGGCCCTCAATGCCCTGGCGACGGCCTTCGTGGACGAGGCGGCCTTCCGGGGCATCCTCCTCGGGACGCTCCTCGGCGTGAGGATCGAGCGCGACCTCGCCATCGTGGTCGCCGCCCTCGTCTACGGCCTGGCAACCCGCCTCGGAGCGCCGGGCCGGGAGCCGTACATGCTCGTCCTCGCCCTCCTCGCCGGGCTGGCCGGGGGCTGGCTGGCCGTCGAGACGGGCGGGATCGGCGCCGCCTTCCTCGGCCACGGCATCGGCCGCTTCGCCATCTTCGTCGCCACCGGCCATCCGGGGCGGATCGCGCCGAGAGGTGCCGAGGTCGAGGACGTGGCGCGTCGCCGGCGCCCGCCGGCCGGCTGGCGGGTCATCATCGGCCGGGACGGTGGTGGTCGAGACCGCTGAGCCCGCCGTCCGATGGCGCCACGCGGGAGGCGCGGCTGCCGGCCCCGACCGGACGGCGGTCAGATCGGCGCCTCCGGTCTCGCTCCCGGAGCCGACCTGGCCCCCGCTCGTTGCCCCGGCTCCGCCCATCGGGCTCTACGTCCACGTCCCCTTCTGCGTCGCCCGTTGCCCCTACTGCGACTTCGCCGTCGTCGCGGGGGCGGCGACGCGCGGCCCGGCGAACCGGATCGGCGCCTACGTCGAGGCCCTGCTCACCGAACTCGAGCTGCGGGCCGATGCCCTCGACGCCGCCTTCGGCGTCCCCGGCTCGCCCTGGCGGCCGTGCCTGGAGACGTGCTACATCGGCGGTGGGACGCCATCCCTCCTCGGCCCGACGGCGATCGAGCGGCTCCTCCGGCGGGTGGCCGATCGGTTCGGGCTCGGCCCGGGGGCCGAGGTCAGCCTGGAGGCGAACCCGGGACCCGACGAGCGGGGCGACCCGGTCGCCTGGCGGCAGGTCGGGGTGACCCGGCTCTCCTTCGGCGGCCAGAGCCTCGACCGGGCAGCGCTCCGAGCCCTCGGACGACGGCATGGGCCGGAGGACGTCCTCGCTGCCATCGCGGAGGCGCGGGCGGCCGGGATCGGCTCGATCAACGTCGACCTCCTCTTCGACCTGCCGGGCCAGACCCTCGCCGGCTTCGCGGCGAGCCTCGAGGGGGTCCTCGCCGCCAGCCCCGACCACGTCTCGTGCTACGCCCTCGAGCTCGACACCGACCCGGGCGTGGGCACCCTCAGCGGCGCCAGCCCCGCGAGGGCCGCCGCCGAACTGGGCGATAGGCCACCGGTGCGCCGGGGTGCGCTGGCCTGGCGGCACCGAGCCCGGGCCGCTCAAGACCCCGATCGGGCGGCGGCGATGTACGAGCTCGCCGCCGACCGGCTCGCTGCGGGAGGGTTCCGGGGCTACGAGCTGAGCAACTGGGCTCGACCGGGGCACGAGAGTCGGCACAACCTCCTCTACTGGGCCCGCCGGCCGGTCGAGGCGCTCGGCCCGGGTGCCCACGCCTTCGACGGCCGGTCGCGGCGCTGGACGGCGGCCTCCCTCGACGCCTACCTGGCGGCGCTGCGGCCGACGGACGGCAAGCCGCCAGCGCTCCCTCCCGGCGGCGTCGAGGTCGTCGATCCGGCCGGTGCGCGCGCTGAGGCGTGGATCCTCGGCCTGCGGACGGCGCGGGGGATGCCGGCGCGGGCCATCGACGAGCGGACGCAGCCGGTCGTCGCCTGGGCGCTCGGCGCCGGTCTCGTCGAGATGGTGGCGGAGGGCGGTGGGCGCGCCGATCGACGGGTTCGGCTGACGCGGCGGGGTCGTCTCCTTCTCAACGAGGTCTTCGTCCGGTTCGTCTGAGCGTCCCCGGTCGCCCCGCTCTGGCGCACGCGCCCGCCGGCGGGCGTTCGGACCAGCGCCACCCCGGTGGGTCCGGTGCCGAACCGCTCCCGGCGTTCCCGCGGAGGGCGAGGGCGCACGAATCTGACGCGTTCAGCCCGTCCGATCGGGACGCCGGCCGCCGAAGAACGTGACCGCTGGGCCCGCGCTCGCGAGACCGCAGCCGCCCGGGGTCTTCGTTGACACTCTCGCCGAGCGACTGCTACCATTCAGCGACGTTCGTTAGCACTCTCGCCATGAGAGTGCTAATGCCCGACCCGGAGCAACCGAAGAGCACCGAACACCGAGGACGAGCCCCGTGCCGCGCATCCGCCGCACCATCGGCCCGTTGGACCACCGGGCACAGGCGATCCTGCGGGCCGTCATCGAGGAATACGTCGCCACCGCTGCGCCGGTGAGCAGCCAGGCGCTCGTGGAGCGCTATCGCCTCGGCGTGTCCAGCGCCACAGTCCGGAACATCCTCGCCGAGCTCGAGGCGGCCGGCTTCCTCACCCATCCCCACACCTCGGCCGGGCGGGTGCCGACGGACGCCGGCTATCGCTTCTACGTCGAGGCGATCATGGAGGCGACCCCGCTCCCGCCGGTCGAAGAGCTCATGATCAGGCACCAGTTCGGTCAGGTGGAGTACGCCAGCGAGCACTGGTTCCGGCTCGCGGCGACGACCCTGGCCGCCATGACCCGGGCGGCCGGGCTCGCCACCCCGGCCAAGCCGCGGGCGGCACAGGTCCGTCGCGTCGATCTAGTCTCCATCCACGAGCAGCTGGCGAGCCTGATCGTCGTCCTCCGGGAAGGGACGATCAAGCAGCTTCTCGTCGCCCTGCCCGAACCGGTCGAGCAGGAGACGCTCGGGCGCGTCGCCGAGCTGCTGAACGCGACCCTCGTCGACTTGACCGCCGACCAGATCGAGCGCCGCCTCGGCGGCCTCGAGGCGGCCGAGCCGACGGCGGCCCTCGCCCGGCGCTTCGCCGAGCGGATCGTCCAGCTCCTCCGGGAGTACGACGCGACCGTCATCGAGGAGCTCTTCAGCGACGGGCTCTTGAACGTCATGGCCGCGCCCGAGTTCGCCGAGAGTGCCAAGCTCCGGCGGGTGTTCTCGGTCCTCGAGAACCGGGCCTACCTTGCCGAGCTGCTGCCCGTCGTGGCCGCCGCCGGCCCCGGGCAGGTCCGGGTCTTCATCGGTCGCGAGAACCCGCCGGCGGAGATGGCCGACGTCTCGCTCGTCCTCTCGCCGTACGGGCGGCCGGGCGAGGCGATCGGGATCGTCGGGGTCCTCGGTCCCACCCGGATGGCCTACCCCCAGGCAATCGGGACCGTCCGGTTCGTGTCGGGACTCATGAGCGAGCTCGTCGACCACCTCTACGCCTGAGCCGGGTGGCGACGATGGACGGTGCCCGGCGCACGCAACAGATGCCAAGGAGCAATGAAGCAACGACGATGACGAACGAACGACCGACCCAGGAGACCGCGACGCCGCCGGCCGGCGGCACCGCGACGAAAGAAGCGTCGTCCGAGCCTGGCGAGATCGAGCGCCTCCGGGCCGAGATCGAGCGCCTCGAAGGCGAGCTGGCAGCCGCCCGCCGTCAGGCCGACGAGTATCTCGCCGGCCTCCAACGGGAGCGCGCCGAGTTCCTGAACTTCAAGCGCCGGACCGCCGAGGAGCGCGAGGCGATGCTCGGCCTCGCCGCCGAGGCGCTTCTGAGCAAGGTCCTCGCCCTCGCCGACGACTTCGATCGGGCCATCGAGACGCGACCGGCCGATCTCGCCGGGCACCCCTGGGTCGAGGGGATCGTCGCCATCGACCGCAAGCTCCGGGCGCTCCTCGAGAGCGAGGGGGTCCGGCCGATCGAGGCCGGCCCCGGGACCCGGTTCGATCCGCGCGAGCACGACGCGATCATGAACGTTCCGGCCGCCGATCGAACCGAAGGGGAGATCGTCGAGGAGATCCGGCGTGGCTACCGGCTCCGCGACCGGATCCTCCGACCGGCCCTCGTCGCCGTGGCCGCGCCGCCCGAGCCGGCGACGGTCGAGCCGGCGCAAGCGCCGCCGGCCCCCGAGAGCGAGGAGCCGGGCCCGACCGACGTGCACCGCTCGGCCACCGACGAGGCGACGCAGCCGGCGGCGCAGCCAACCCAGCAGACGAACACTGGATCAGCGGAACCGAAGGAGTAGGAACCGACCATGGGCAAGATCATCGGCATCGACCTCGGCACGACGAACTCCGTCGTCGCGATCATGGAGGGCGGCGAGCCGACCGTCATCCCGTCGGCCGAGGGCGGCCGGACCGTCCCCTCGGTCGTCGCCTTCACGAAGACCGGCGAGCGCCTCGTCGGCCAGCTGGCGAAGCGCCAGGCGATCACGAACCCGAAGAACACGATCTACTCGATCAAGCGCTTCATGGGCCGCCGCTGGGACGACCCGGAAGTCCAGCGGAGCAGGGCGCTCGTCCCCTACCGGGTCGAGAAAGACCCGAAGAGCGACGGGGTCATCGTGATCCTCGAGAACGGCAAGACCTATACGCCGCCCGAGATCAGCGCGATGATCCTCCAGAAGCTGAAGGCCGACGCCGAGGCGTACCTGGGCGAGAAGGTCACCGAGGCCGTCATCACCGTCCCGGCCTACTTCGACGACACCCAGCGCCAGGCGACGAAGGACGCCGGTCGGATCGCCGGCCTGGAAGTCAAGCGGATCATCAACGAACCGACGGCCTCGGCCCTCGCCTACGGCCTCGACAAGAAGAAGGACGAGAAGATCGCCGTCTACGACTTGGGCGGCGGCACCTTCGACATCAGCATCCTCGAGCTCGGGGATGGCGTCTTCGAGGTCAAGGCGACGAACGGCGACACCCACCTCGGTGGCGACGACTTCGACCAGCGGGTCATCGACTGGCTCCTGGCGGAGTTCAAGCGCGACCAGGGGATCGACCTCTCGAAGGACCCCCAGGCGATGCAGCGCCTCAAAGAGGCGGCCGAGAAGGCGAAGATCGAGCTCTCGACGACGACGACGACGGAGATCAACCTCCCCTACATCACCGCCGACGCCTCCGGGCCGAAGCACCTCGTCATGACCCTCACCCGGGCCAAGCTCGAGTCCCTCGTCGCCGACCTCATCGAGAAGACCCGCGGTCCCGTCCAGGCCGCCTTGCGCGATGCCGGGCTCACCGCGGCCGACATCGACGAGGTCATCCTCGTCGGCGGGCAGACCCGGATGCCGGCCGTCGTCGAGGCGGTCAAGGCGATGTTCAACGGCAAGGAGCCCCACAAGGGCGTCAATCCCGACGAGGTCGTCGCCGTCGGGGCGGCGATCCAGGCCGGCGTCCTCGGCGGCGAGGTGAAGGACGTCCTCCTCCTCGACGTCACGCCGCTCTCGCTCGGGATCGAGACCCTCGGCGGGGTCATGACCAAGCTCATCGAGCGGAACACGACGATCCCGACGAGCAAGACCCAGATCTTCTCGACGGCCTCGGACAACCAGACCCAGGTCGAGATCCATGTCCTCCAGGGCGAGCGGGAGTTCGCCCGGGACAACAAGACCCTCGGGCGCTTCATCCTCGACGGGATCCCGCCGGCCCCGCGGGGCGTGCCCCAGATCGAGGTGACCTTCGACATCGACGCCAACGGGATCCTCGAGGTCCGGGCCAAGGACCGGGCGACGGGGCGAGAGCAGCAGGTCCGGATCACCGGCAGCTCGATGCTCTCCAAGGACGAGGTCGACCGGATGGTCCGCGAAGCCCAGGAGCACGCCGAGGAAGACCGCCGGCGGCGGGAGGAGGTCGAGACGCGGAACCAGGCCGAGCAGCTCACCTACCAGGCCGAGCGGACGCTCAAGGACCTCGGCGACAAGGTCAGCGCAGCGGACCGGGCCGACGTCGAGGCGAAGATCGCCTCGCTCCGGGAGGCCCTCAAAGGGGCCGACATCGGCCCGGTTCGGGACGGGGCGACGGCCCTCGCCGAGGCGCTCCAGCGGGTGTCGGTGGCCGCCTACCAGGCGGCGGCCGCCGGTGCCGGGGCGACGGCGGGGTCTGGCGACGGCACGGCCGGTGGGTCGGCCGGCGAGGAGACGGTCGAAGGCGAATACAAGGAGGTCTGACCCGAACCGGCGGCGGGCCCCGGGTCGCGCGACGGCCCCGCCCGCCGCGTCACCGGCGGGACGGCTCGTCCGTCGTACGCGGCGGACCGGTGCTGACCCCGCGATCTGGGGCGGACCGGCTGGCTTGCAGCGAAGGGGCCCGTCCGGCGACCGCCGGGCGGGCCCCGACGTGTGGCCGGGTCAGGCGGGGCGATCGCCCGGCGGTCGCACGAGGACGGTGAAGCCATTCTCCCTCACTACTACACCGGCATCACCGTGGCCCCAGGGCCCGACCACTTCCCGTCCGAGATCTGGTCGTGTAGCGCGACCGGCTCTTACCGCAGCGAGTACTGGGCAGCGAGTAATGGAAGGACACCGCCTCCGGCACCACGATCACCTGGGTCTATCCCGTTGTGGGCCTGCCGAGTGTGAGGGCCGCGGCGGGCCTGAGCGCTGGCACGGGGCGTCCCGGATCGTGCGCTTCGTGCGGGCCAGAATCATCAGAAATATTGACTTGATTCAGCGGTTCCGATGATTGACCGGCGCAGTTGGCTTGGCCCACGATGGGAGCACCAGTGGCTCGGGCTGCCGGGCAAGCTCAACTGCAGTGCCTCGGAGGGGGCGTGAGCATGCGACATCATGACCGACTCGTCTCGACGCGACGTCTGGTTGGCGCGGTTGGGCGCCGTGCCGCGGCGGCGGCATTGCTCGCCTGGGC
>DAOTYQ010000055.1:0-3989 GCA_034434735.1 Chloroflexota bacterium | reverse complement strand
CACCAGGGCCGGTGCAGCGAGGCCCGGGCCACTCCCGGCCAGGACGAGCGGTCGCTCGAGGGCCGACGCCTCGGCGAGCCCAGCCGAGAGGCCCGTTGCGGGGTGGACCGGGTGGCCCTCGATGGCGGCCGA
The DNA here is from genome assembly GCA_034434735.1 of Chloroflexota bacterium. GTDB lineage: Bacteria > Chloroflexota > Limnocylindria > Limnocylindrales > CSP1-4 > BPIH01. The sequence continues at coordinate 3,857 of DAOTYQ010000055.1, read as the reverse complement.
GACGGACCGGCCCGGCCGGGCGACCCCAGCGAGGCCGACGACCCGCGCCGCGCCCTCGGCCGTCGGGAGGGGCGATTCGCCTTCGAGCGCCATCGTCCCCTCGCCGCCACGAAGGACCGCGGCGAAGGCAAAGAAGGTCAGGCCCGCCCCCAGGAAGAGGTCGCCGACCGAGGCGACACCCTGGAACGGCGGGATCGGGAGGGGGATGAGGTCGATGAGCGGTCCAGCTCGGAGGATGAAGTCGGTTGGGAGCTCCGCCGGGACGATGGTGTAGAAGGGCGAGACGACGTCGTCGGGTCCGAGCCCGGCCGCCCGGAGGCTCGGCTCGTAGATCGGCATCGCGCCACCATTCAGGACGATGGCCGTCGCGTTGGCGAGGCTGCCGACGAAGGCGAGGGCGAAGCCCGGATGGTGGCGGTTGGCCCAGAGTCCGGTGAGGAGGAGGGCGTAGGCGGTGGCGAAGAGGGGGAGTCGAAGGGTCGCCGCCCAGTCGACGCCTTGGGCGAGGAGGAGCTCGGTCCCGAACCGGACGAGGACGGCGAGGAAGAGGAGGGCGATCCAGCGGAGCTGGACGCGAAGGAGGTTGTCGAGGCGACCGCCCGCGACGAGCCCGGCGACGAGGCCGAGCACGATCCCGCCGATGAGCACGGCTCAGGACGGCGGGCTTGGGGTCGTGGTCGGCTGCGAGGCCGCCTGGCTGATCCGCCCAGCGGCTTGGGCGAGGAGGGGGATCGGGCGCGGTTCGACGGTCGGTCGGCCGGGGTCGGCGAGGCCCTCGGCCCATCGCGTCCGGACGAAGGCGTCGACCACCTCCGGGTCGAACTGGATGCCGGAGAACTTTCGAAGCTCGGCGATGGCCTGCTCGGGCGTCAGCGGCGTGAGCCGATACGGCCGAGCCGCTGTCATCGCCTCGAAGGCGTCGGCGACATGGAGGATCCGGGCCAGCTTCGGGATCTCGTGGCCGATGAGGCGGTCCGGGTAGCCGGAGCCGTTGTACCACTCGTGGTGGTGGCGGATGATCGGCAGCTCCCGAGCGAGCTTCGTCACCGGCTTGATGATCTGCTCGCCGAGGACGGGGTGCGCGTTCATGATCATCCGCTCCTCGCGGTTCAGGCGATCCTGCTTGAGGAGGACGCGGTCCGGGACGCCGATCTTGCCGACGTCGTGGAGGAGGCCGCCCCACTCGAGCGCCTCGAGCTCGGCCTCGCTGACCCGCATCTCACGGCCGATGTCGACGGCGATCTCCTTGACCCGTTGGCTGTGGCGGCTCGTGAACGGGTCGCGCTTGTCCACCGCTTCGGCGAGGGCGCCGATGGTCTGGGTGAACATCTCCCGCATCTCGACGAACTTCTGGTAGGCGACGCGGGTCGTGTAGAGGGGGAGGGCGAAGAGGAGGGTGGCCCACCAACCGGCCGGCAGGGTGAAGGTTCGGGCCATGAGCCAGGCGACGGGGGCGAGGGCGAGGAGGTTCACGGCGAACCCCCGCGCATCACCCATGATGACCTCCCGCACGCTCCGCCCGAACCGCAGCGCCACCATGGTCCCGACGATGGCCAGGTTGACCGCGAAGAAGACGGCCGCCGCGATGATGGTCCAAAGGAAGTTGCCGACGAGTCCTGCGTCTGGCCCGGAGCCGAGTTCCATCACCAGGCCAGCAAGGATCGCTGGAACGGCGATGCCCGCGTGGTTTGCCAGCGTCCCGTACCACGGAACGCGTCCTCGAAGCTCTCGTAGCTCGGTCGTGCCGAGAAGCGCTACCCATCCAGCGACGGCTGGTCCACCCAGGTTCGCAGCGGCCAGAAGAGGAGCAAAGGACACAGTCACGAGAATGCCTCGGGGCATTCTCACGGGAAGAGCCGACGCTAGGAGGCATATGGCGGTCCAGAAGGCGACTCCCATGGTCGCCTCTAGTTCAGGGGAGCCACCGGAGCCGTCCACATCAAGCCGGATTGCAGGATTGACCGGGAACACAAAGCTCGTGACGGCCACCATTGCTATGGCGACCGCCACGAGCCCGATGATGTACAGCTTCAAGGGTCTGGCCACAGACGCCCTCACTCGCCGATGACCTTTATGGCTTGACTTTAGCCATTTTCGGCCTTCGACGGAATGGGACGATCGTACTCTCAGAAACCCTTGAAGGATGCCCCGCCGGCAAAGGCGGCGGCTACGAGACCGCTCAAGGCTCCGAGGACGCGCAGGATGCGACTAACCATCGTCATCCTCCTGTCCGCGCTACCAGCCCTTGAGAGCCGAGTCTGCGTACACGCTCGTACCTCCTGGCGGTTCCCGTGCCCAAGAACACGGAAACCGACCTGACTACAGTGAGCCGGTCGGTTGCACCACTCGCTCCACCACACCCTAAGTGCCCAATTCGGGTGCGGCTTCTGCGCGTCCGAGCGTTGAGGCTCTGGTACTCGAGTACTAGAGCGATGCGGGACTTTAGGGCGCGGTGACTGCTGCGGTCAATACCGCAGCCTCCCTATCACTACTGGTGCCGGGTCCACCAAGGTCAGAGCGAATCCAGCGGCGGCGGTTCGATCCCGAGCTCGCGGCGCATCGTCGACGCGTAGTGGGCATACTGCTCGGCTGCTGCCGCATGCGAACCCATCATCCGGTAGAGGCGCACAAGACTCAGCTCAACCTGGTCAGCCTCCGGATCTATCTCGAGCGTTCTCCTGGCGATCGCAATCCCCTTGTCGTAGGCCCGTCGCTCCATGGCAGCACGGATGGCTCGCTCCACGACATCAAGGAAGGCGGCGTGTAGCGAGTCGCGATACGCCAACGACCACTCCTCGTACGCGAAGTCGAGCGCGAACTGCCCTCGATACTCGCCGAGGAGCTGGTCCACACGGTCGGGATCCGGACTTCGAGCAAGTTCTTGGATGAGGGCTCGGGCCCGACGGCTGCGGCTCTCAATCAAGTCGGCGTCAAGCCAGACAACCTCGCCACTGTTGAGCACGTACGCGGGCGACAGGTCCTCGTCATAGGCGGGATCGATGAGCCGCCGCAAGAAGTAGAGCGTCTGGTTGAGTGAGTTGACGGCGTCGTGAGGTTCGTGATCCGGCCACAGAGCATCCACGACCTGATCGCGTGCCGCGCGCCAGTCTGGTCTGGAGAGGAGGAAGCACAGGAGCGCCAGTGGCTTGCGTCGAACGTCGGCGCCGTGGATTGTTCGAGAGCCAACGTGGATCTGAATGCTGCCGAGATCGTCAATGAGAACGGGCAGGGCCAGCCGCTTGGCCAGGCCCCGGCCAAGCAGCGGGTCGGCATGTGGACCGCGCAAGGAGCGGGCCAGCGCGCGTAGTGACAAGACGTCCTCAGCTTCACCGATCTGGTCGAGCAGACGACCCGCTGCAAGTTTTTGAGCCGGCTCGGCGTTTTCGATCGCACCGCGCAGTGCGGGACGCCACCGGATGGGTCTCAATCGGGCCTCTTCAGCGACGACGGCTAGCGCTCCAGCGTCAAGGTCCTTCAAGGCACTCACTACGACCTCAGCCAGGACCGAGACCATCGCACGATCGTGAGTGGGCAGGCGGACGATCGCCCCGCTCAGTGCCGCGGGTCCATCCAAAGCGGCAAGGAGCAGCCGGCAGTACTTGGACCAGTAGCCCGCAGACTGCATTTCCGCGAGAGCCAGACCACGCTGGATCGAATCCCGGCAGTCTGGGTCATTCCGCAGAAGTGCGAGATGGCCAATCAACGCGCCTGTAACGGCCTGCTGCGCTGGGTTGTAAGTCACCTCATTGGAGAGCTGGAGAGCTTGCTCCGACGCCGCCTCCGTCTCACCTAGCCTTAGCAGGAGCCAGAGCCTGGCCGCCCGCCACATCTCTCGTAGCGGCGCTATTTGCCTGGTC
>DAOTYQ010000054.1:0-2649 GCA_034434735.1 Chloroflexota bacterium | reverse complement strand
ACGATCTTGCTGCCGTTCGGTCGATCGCCGAGTGGGTCTATGTGATCCGGGACGGCCGTCTCGAGGAGGAGGGTCCCACAGAGCGGCTCTTCGAGGCGCCGACGGCCGAGTACACCCGTCGACTTCTCAGCGCGGTCTTTGAAAGCGAGGGCACGGGCGGCGAAACGGCAGCGAGCGCGTTGCTTCCCGGCTGAGTCAGCCGGTTGACGTCGCCGTGGGAGGGGATGGTGACTCGCCGAGGTGACCCAGGGGCCTACCTAGGCCTTTGGGCTCGTCGCTATGGGCCGATTGGGATCCGAGGCCCGGGGCACGACAGGATGGTCCTCGGCCCCTCATCCGTGTCCGCGGCCTACGGCTTCAAGACGAGCTGAACTCCTATGCCAATGCTCTTCGGGCGGCCTCGATGGCGCGATCGACATCGGCCTCCGTGATACCGATGTGGGTCACGAACCGGATCGTCTGCCGGTCGCGGGCCGGGGGATTGACGAGCACCCCGTCCTGCCGGAGGCGCTGGACGAACTCGTGGGCCGCCTGCGGTCCGCCGGCGACGTCGACGTAGAAAATGTTCGTCTCGACAACGTCACGATCGAGCCGGAGCTCCGGCAATTGTTGGAGCCCCGAAGCGAGTCGCCGAGCGTTGGCATGATCTTCTGCGAGGCGGGCGATGTGGTGGTTGAGCGCGTAGAGTCCACCGGCTGCGATGATGCCGGCCTGTCGCATCCCACCGCCGAGCATTTGCCGGAAGTAACGGGCAGTCTCGATGAAGATCTTCGGGCCGACGAGAAGCGACCCGACCGGCGCTCCAAGACCCTTCGAGACGCAGAACATGACGCTGTCGGCGTAGCCGGCGATGACGTGGGCGGGGACCCCGAGCGCCACGGCAGCGTTGAAGATCCGGGCGCCGTCCATGTGGATGGGGACGCCATGGGCCGTCGCGAGCTCGCGTAGCTGAGCGAGCTGGTCGAGGGGCACCACGTACCCTCTCGTCGGTTGCTCGAGCCAGATGAGGACCGTCGGGGGCGACAGGATCCGCCGTCCGCGGATCATCCCGCTGATCCGGTCGAGGTCGAGCTCCCCCCGCACCTGCGGGAACGTTCGCACCATCACCCCGGCGATGCGGGCCGGATTGCCGCCTTCGTTGAGGAAACTGTGCGCCGGCTCGGGACCGATCACTTCGCCGCCCGCCGGAGCATGGGTAAGGTAGGCGAGGAGGTTGCCCATCGTACCCGAGGGCACGAACAGGGCCGCCTCCTTGCCGAGGAGCTCGGCGGCCAGCTTTTCGAGGGCGTCGACCGTCGGATCCTCGCGGTAGAAGTCGTCCCCGACAGGGGCGGCTGCCATCGCGGACCGCATCTCGGGAGTCGGCAGAGTAACCGTGTCCGATCTGAGGTCGATGACCGAGGATCTCGATCTCTCCGGCGCCGCCTCAGAACGTTCGGAGGTTGCTGTCGTTGTGTCGGTCATGGGTGTTCCCTCAGTGCTAGGCGCCGGTGCCGGTTGTAGGACAATTGACAGCATACAGAGGACGTCGGGGCCTTGTCAACGGCATCCGCCGGCGAGCCAGAGAAAGCCGTGGCCGGAGGGCCGCGCCGGTGCTGGTGACGAGAGGGCTTACTCGTCGGGCGCGTCGTCGGGCATCTTGGCGAGGACGATTTCGGCCGATGCGCGGACATGCGCCGCCATGGCAGCTTCTGCCAGATCCGGATTTCCGGACAGGACTGCGGCGACGAGGCTGCGGTGCATCGCCAGTTCGTCCTCGGCTGGTGTCGTGAAGACCTTGTTGTAGATCAGCAGGCGCCGCGTCTGAAGCTGCAGGGTCGCCAGGTACTCCTTGAGGAGATCGTGGTCGCATCGAGACCAGATCTCGCGGTGAAGGGCTCGCTCCGCCTCGATGAGCGCCATCGGGTCACCCTGCTCGGCCGCTGCGCCGAGGGCCTGGAGACGGTCCTCGAGCAGGCGCCCCCCTTCCCCGTCAAACGCATGCTGCTCGACGGCGAGCCGCACGGCATGGCTCTCGAGGACGGCCCGCAGGTCGTACACCTCCCGCGCGCGCCGCTTCGTCATCCGGGAGACGAAGGACCCTCGATACGGAAAGATCTCGACGAGCCCCTGGTCCTCGAGCGTTCGGAGCGCCTCACGGACAGTGCCTCGGGAGATCCCGAGCTGATCGGCGAGGCGAACCTCCGGGAGCGCACTTCCAGGGGGGAACTCGCCCCGCACGATCGCATCTCGGATGTGACGGGCGACCGCCTCGGTGAGGGTCTCGGGACGCGGTATCGGCTTCGTCATCGTCACGATGGAGAAGTCTACCGCCCGGTGCCGAAGGCCGTAGAACGCCCTATTGTCGTACAATCAGCTCGCTATCGCGACTCCTCCCTAGATGTCCGAGGAGGGCGTGCCAGTGGAGAAGGCTCGGATCCCGGAGCGGACGGAGAGGGTGTTCGCCGTCACGTCCGCGAACATCGTCTTCGGACCCGGGGCGACCCGCGAGCTCGGCGACCACGCGGCCGATCTTGGGCTGCGCCGCGTTCTCGTGTTCACCGATCGCCGATTGCGCGATCTTCCGCCGGTCGCCACGGCGCTCGACTCGCTGCGGCGGGCCGGGATCGAGGCCGAGCTGTACGACGAGGTCGAGGTCGAGCCCACCGA
>DAOTYQ010000053.1:0-2356 GCA_034434735.1 Chloroflexota bacterium | reverse complement strand
TTCTGGCTCCTCGCCGGCCGTGGATCCCGTCTCGCCCGGATCGGCTGGCCGCTCGCCTCGACCGGGCTCCTCTTCGTCCTCGCCCTCGTCGCCTTCGCCGGCTGGTACGTGCCCTGAGGCGGCCGTGCCACCGAGGGGGTGACGTTGCCCACACAACCACCGTCGACGGCGGTGCTATCCTCCGGCCCGTGACCACCCGGCTCCTCGACGCCGAACCCGCCTGTCCCGAGGCGGGCCCCGATCCCGCCGCAAGCGCTCCCTCCCGCCGTCTGCGCGCCGTCCGGCGCTCCGTCGGCGCCATCGACCGCGCGACCTGGGATCGGCTCGCCGCCCGAAACCCCGCCGCGACGCCCTTCGCCCGCTGGGCCGTCCACCGCGCCTGGTGGGACGCCTACGGCGCGAACGCCCACGACGAAACCCTCGTTGTCGTCGATGCCGATCCGGCCACCAAACCCGATCCACCGCCGGTCGCCATCGCCCCGCTCATGCATCGCCACGAGGTCGAGCCCGAGGATGCCGCCCGGCGGACCGTCCTCCGGCACGGCGCGGTCGCCGCCCTGACGCCCGTGGAGCCGACGGCGAAGGCGGTCTTCATGGGGGCCTCCTACCACGCCGACTACGCGACCCTCCTCGGCGCGCCCGCCGATCTACCGGCCGTGGCCGCCGCCATCGTCGAGTACCTGGCCGGCGTCGCCGACGACGCGGGCCAGCAGGTCCCCTGGGACGTCGTCGACCTGCGCCGCCTCCGCTGCAGCGACCCGGCGACCGATGCTCTCGCCGGCGCCTTCGAGGTCCGGGCGGTGGCCGCGGGCTGGCGTCTCGTCGTCGAGCTGGAGGACGTCTGCCCGGTCGTGACCCTCCCCGAGTCGGGCGGCTTCGAGGCGCTCCTGGCCCGCCTCGACAAGAAGGACCGCCACGAGATCCGCCGCAAGCTCCGCCGGGCCGAGGCGAGCGGACCGATCGAGCTCATCGAGGCCGCCGACCCGCTCGGCGAGCTCGACGCCTTCGTCGACCTCCACCAGCGGCGCTGGGGCGCCGACGGGCTCTTCCCACCCACCGAGGGCGGGCGCCAAAGCCGTCGCTTTCTCGAGCGCCTCTTCGAGCTCGCCAGCCCCGAGGGGTTCGTCAACCTTTGCTTCCTCGAGGTGGGGGGCCGACGGATCGGGGCCGGGATCACCTTCGACGACGGCGAGACGGTCTACTTCTACAACGCCGGGATCGATCCCGAGGCGGCGGCCCTCTCGCCGGGCGTCCTCCTGGCGGAGCGCCTCATCCGCCGAGCCATCGAGCTCGGCCGCCGGCGCTTCGATTTCCTGCGGGGCAACGAGCCGTACAAGTACAGCTGGGGTGCCGTCGACGAGCCGATCGCTCGGATCCTCGTTCGGCGCACCCAGGGAGAGCTCGGCCGATGACGCCCCTAGCGCCCGCCGATCCCTGCTACCAGCCCTTCGTCCGCGGCCCGGTCCCGGGTGGCGGCCGGATCCGGGTCGTCGAGGTCCTCGCCACCGGGACGAGCGGCGGGGCTCAGGAGCACGTCTACAACCTCGTCACGCGGATCGACCACGGCCGCTACGACGTCTCGGTCGTCAGCCTCTCGCCCGGGAGTGCGGTCCGCAAGCTGGAGCGGGCGGGGATCCGGGTCGCGGTGTTCGACGAGCCCGACGATGCTGTCGCCGTCGGGATGCTCGCCGCCCATCTCCTCACCGTCTGCCCGGACGTCGTCCACAACCACATGTACCGGGCCGAGGTCGTCGGGACGAAGGCGGCCCTCGCCCTCGAGCGACTCGGCCTGCGGCGTCCCTACGTCGTCTCCACCGTCCACTCGTCCCGCGTCCGCCCCCTCGCCGATCGCGAGGAGCTCCGCCGCCTGACGCCGCACATGGACCGCCTCGTCGCCGTCTCGCGGGCGATCATCGCCAAGATCGCCGAGGAGCGCGGCGACGCCGTCCCGGTGGAGCTCATCTACAACGGGGTCGACCTCTCCCGGTACGACCATCAGGGGCCGTGCTGCTCGCTCCGCGCGGAGTACGGCCTGCCGGCCGACGCCCAGCTCGTCGGGGTCGTCGCTCGCCTCGAGCCCGAGAAGGGCCATGCGACGCTCCTCGCGGCCTGGCCCGAGGTCGTCCGGCGCTGCCCGACGGCCTACCTGCTCATCGTCGGTGAGGGCAGCCAGCGGGGGCCACTCGAAGCCTGCGCGAGGGCCCTCGGGATCGCCGACCGGGTGGTCTTCACCGGCCGCCGGGACGACGTCCCGGCGGTGACGGCGGCCCTCGACGTCGCCGTCCTGCCCTCCTATCGGGAGGCGCAGGGCCTCGTCGTCCTCGAGGCCATGGCGCTTGGTCGGCCCGTCGTCGCC
>DAOTYQ010000052.1:0-35849 GCA_034434735.1 Chloroflexota bacterium | reverse complement strand
TGCTCGCCATCGGGCCGGATCGCTTCCGGGAGTTCTTGGCCGGCTTCCGGGCCATGGACCTCCATTTCCGCGAGACGCCCTTCGAGCGGAACCTGCCGGTCCTCCTCGGCCTCATCGGCTGCTGGTACGTCGACTTCTTCGGGGCCGAGACGCAGGCCATCGTCCCCTACAGCCGCTACCTGGAGCGCTTGCCGGCCTATCTCCAACAGCTCGACATGGAGTCGAACGGCAAATCGGTGACCGTCGACGGGACGCCGGTCGAGGTGGCGACGGGTCCGATCGTCTGGGGGACGCCGGGCACGAACGGTCAGCACGCCTACTTCCAGCTCCTCCACCAGGGGACCCGGCTCGTGCCGGTCGACGTCATCGGCTTCCTGCGGCCCCCAGCGCCGCTGGCCGGCGATCCGACGATCCTCGCCCACCACGACGCCCTCATGGCGAACTGCTTCGCCCAGACTGAGGCCCTCGCCTTCGGCCGACCGGCGGCCGAGGTGGCCGCCGAAGGGGTGCCGCCGGAGCTCGTTCCCCACCGGACCGTGCCCGGCAACCGGCCGACGAACACGATCCTCGGCCCGGAGCTGAGCCCGCGGACCCTGGGGGCGTTGATCGCCCTCTACGAGCACAAGGTCTTTGTCCAGGGCACGATCTGGGGGATCGACTCCTTCGACCAGTGGGGGGTCGAACTCGGCAAGGTCCTGGCCGGGCGGATCGAGCCCGAGCTCGCCGCCCCCGACGAGCCGGCGCTGCGCCACGATCCGTCGACGAACGGCCTCATCCGCCGCTATCGGGCGGCGCGGCTCGTCGGGGCAGGCTGAGCCGACGGCTGGGCGGCCGTCGCGGCGGGCACCGACACGGCCGCCGCGCCGCGCGCCGCACTCTGCTACCATGCCCGGTCGCGTGCCGATCGGGGGCCCCGGGCCAGGGCCCGGCCGAGACGTCCCGGCGGCAGCACCAGACGAAGCCGATCCCGCAGGAGCGAGGTAGTACCCCGTGGCCAAGACGCCCCGCAAGTGGAGCGGTGCCCGGACGCCGTCCGCCCTCAAGCGCGTCCGTGCCTCGCGCCGCCGCCACGCCATCCTCCAGCCCCGCCGGAGCGCCGCGAAGACCCTCGTCAAGAAGGCCCTCACCGTCGCCGTCACCCAGCCCGAGGGCGCCGATCCGATGGCGGCCCTGGCCGACGCGATGAGCGCCCTCGACCGAGCGGCGAAGGTCGGTGCCATCCATCCCAACGCCGCCGCCCGCCGAAAGTCGCGGCTCGCCCGCAAAGTGAACGCCGCCCTCGCCGGCGCGGCCGTTCAGACGGCGACCCGGATGACGAAGACGACGGGGACGGCCGCCGCGGCGAAGGCTGCCAAGGCCCGGATCGCGGCCGCCAAGGCGACCCGGAGCAAGGGCGCCCAGACGGCGGCGGAGAAGGCCCGGGTGGCGCTCAGCAAGTCGGCCCGCGCCGCCGAGGCGCCGACCGAGCCGACGCCGAAGGCCCCGAAGGGCGACGCACCGAAGGCGGCCAAGACTGCCGCACCGAAGGCCGCCAAGACCGCGACCGCGAAGACGACCCGAGCCACGGCGACCCGGACGAAGCCGCCCGCCGAGGGCGGTTCCACCACGAAGTCGACGGGGACGACTCGCTCGAAGAGCGCCTCGACACCCGAGGCCTAGGCCGTCGGCCGGCGAGCCGACCGCAGGCGGGGCGCCGCCTCGGTCCTCTCCTGCCCCGCCCCCTCGAGCCTCCGCTCAGGCCTCACCCGGCACCGGCCCGTCTACCGGGCGCCGGTTACTGACCCCGTAGGCGATCCCACCACCGAGGGCCCCGAGGAGGGTCAGCCCGAGGAGCGCCCCGGCTGTCCCGCGCTGCTCGGCCCAGTAGAAGTCGGCGAAGCTCGCCGCGTCCCTCACACCGGCTGCCTCGAGGGCTGGCCCCCGACCGTCGGCGAGATAGCGGCGGTAGACGCAGTCGGCGCCCTGGCGGCAACTGATCCGACCGCCCGCCGCCGGATCGCGATACCCGTCGTCGGCGGTGAAGAAGAGCGCCTTCGTGCCGAGGAAGAGGAGGGCGAAGGCGAGCCCCGTCATCAGCCCGGCGAGGAGGGCGTTGGCGAGGAGACGCGGCCAGGCGCCACCGCGCCGCTCCGAGCGGGCGTTCGCGTAGTAGCCGATGAGGAGACCGGCGGGGAGGGCGAGGAGGGCGACGGCGGCCTCGCCGAGCGGGATGACGAGGAGGAAGCTGACGGCGACCGTCGCCGCCATCCCGACGCCGACCCAGCCGGCGACGACCGCTCCCCGGTCGACGATCCGCGTCACCCGGCCGCCGTCCCGGTCGGGGCGGCCTGACCCGGCACGGCGATCCCGGCCGCGACGCTCGCCGCCGCCGTCGAGGCCCGGACGAGGGCCGTCCGCCCGGCGTAGACCGCCGTGTCGGCGAGCTCCTCGGCGATCCGCAGGAGCCGGTTGTACTTGGCCACCCGCTCCGACCGCGACGGGGCCCCGGTCTTGATCTGGCCGATGCCCATGGCCACGACGAAGTCGGCGATGGTCGTGTCCTCGGTCTCGCCGGACCGGTGGCTCACCATCGCCGTCCAGCCGGCCCGCCGGGCGAGCTCGATGGCGGCGATGGTCTCGGTCAGGGTCCCGATCTGGTTCAGCTTGATGAGGACCGAGTTCGCCGCCCCGAGGGCGATGCCGCGGGCGATCCGGTCGGTGTTCGTGACGAAGACGTCGTCGCCGACGAGCTGGAGTCGATCGCCGAGGCGGGCGGTCAGCAGCCGCCAGCCCTCCCAGTCGTCCTCGGCCATGCCGTCTTCGAGGGAGACGATCGGGTAGCGAGCAGCCCAGTCGGCCCAGAGCTCGACGAGCTCGGCCGCGTCGAGGGTTCGGCCCTCGCGGGCGAGGCGGTAGCGGTAGGGCGTCCCGTCGCCGCCCGTCTCGACGAGCTCGCTCACCGCCGGGTCGAGGGCGAGGGCGACGTCCTCGCCGGGCCGGTAGCCGGCCCGCTCGATGGCCCGCAGGACGATCTCCACCGCCGCCTCGTTGGAGGGCAGGGACGGCGCGAAACCGCCCTCGTCACCCTGCCCCGTGGCGTGCCCCTCCTCGTGGAGGATCCTCCGGAGAGCGTGGAAGATCTCGGCCCCGGCCCGGAGTGCTTCGGGGAAGGAGGGCAGCCCGACGGGGGCGACGAGAAACTCCTGGAAGTCGGTGGAGCCGGCGGCGTGCTTGCCGCCGTTCAGGATGTTGAAGAACGGGACGGGCAGGATCCGGGCCCCGACCCCTCCGAGGTAGCGATAGAGGGGCAGCTCGTGGCTCGCCGCTGCGGCGTGGGCGCAGGCGAGGGAGACGCCGAGGATGGCGTTCGCCCCGAGCTTCGACTTGTTCGGCGTACCGTCGAGGTCGAGGAGGGTGGCGTCGATGGCCGCCTGGTCGTCGGCGGGGAGGCCGACGATGGCCGGGGCGATGGTCTCGGCGACGTTGCGGACGGCCGTCAGGACGCCCTTCCCCCCGTAGCGAGCCGGATCGCCGTCGCGGAGCTCGACCGCCTCGTGGGCACCGGTCGAGGCCCCGGACGGGACGGCGGCCCGGCCGACGGAGCCGTCGACGAGGACGACGTCGACCTCGAGGGTCGGGTTACCGCGCGAGTCGAGGATCTCCCGGGCGGTGACGACTTCGATCTCGGTCACGACTCCTCCTTCGGGCGATCGAGCAGGACGGCCACGCCGGGGAGCTCTCGGCCCTCGAGGAACTCGAGGGAGGCGCCGCCCCCGGTGCTAATGTGAGTGAAGGCCTCGGCGAGGCCGAGCTGATCGATGGCGGCGACGGAGTCGCCACCGCCGACGACGACGGTGATCCCGGCCTTCGCCCGTTCGGCGAGATAGCGGCCCATCGCCTTCGTGCCGTGCGAGAAGGACGGGATCTCGAAGACACCGAGGGGGCCGTTCCAGAAGACGGTCCGGGCATCGGCGAGGGCTGCCTCGAAGGCCGCCTGGCTCGCCTTACCGATGTCGACGATCGACCACGAGGCCGGCACCTTCTCCGCCGGGACGGTCTTGTACTCGGCGCCGCGGGTGACCTCCTTGGCGACGACGACGTCGGTCGGCAGGACGAGGCGGACGCCCTTCTCCTCGGCCTTGGCGATGAGTCGGCGGGCATCCTCGACCCGGTCATGCTCGGCCTTGCTCTTGCCGACGGGCTTGCCCTGGGCGAGGAGGAACGTGTTCGCCATGCCGCCCCCGACGACGAGGGTGTCGACCTTGGCGAGGAGGTTGTCGAGGACCTTGATCTTGTCGGAGACCTTGGCCCCGCCGAGGACGGCGGCGAAGGGCCGCTCGGGGTTCTCGAGGAGACGCGAAAGCATCGTGATCTCGCGCTCCATGAGTAGGCCCGCGTAGGCGGGGAGGAGCTGGGCGATCCCGACGGTGCTGGCATGGGCTCGATGGGCGGTCCCGAAGGCGTCGTTGACATAGACGTCGGCGTAGGCGGCGAGGGCCTTCGCGAACTGGGGGTCGTTCTTCTCCTCTTCGGGATGGAAGCGGAGGTTCTCGAGGAGGAGGACCTCGCCCGGCCGGAGCCGCCGCACGGCGTCCTGGGTGCCGGGCCCAAGGGCGTCGCCGGTAACGGGGACGGTCCGGCCGAGGAGGGCCGACAGCCGCACCGCTACCGGGCGGAGCCGGAGCGCCTCGACGACCCGACCGTCGGGGCGGCCGAGGTGGCTGGCCAGGATGACCCGGGCGCCGTGCTGCATGAGGTAGCGGATCGTCGGCAGGGCGGCCCGGATGCGAGAGTCGTCGGTGACCTTGCCGTCCTCGAGGGGGACGTTGAAGTCGACCCGAACGAAGACCCGTTTCCCGTTGGGGTCGAAGTCACGGATCGTCAGCTTGTCCATGGTCGTTCGTCCTTCGTGGTGTCGGCCCTGGGACGGGCTCTGGTGCCGGCCCTGGGGCCGATCGTGGGGCGACCGTGCTGTCGGGTACCGAGCGAGCCCGGCCGTCCCCGGGTCGCCGCCGCCGTCCGTCGGGCTCCTCGAAGCCGAGGTCCGATCCGGTGCTCCGAGGGGGCGCGTCGGGAGCGGGCCGACCGGCCGGCGCCGACGTCAGGCTCGACTCGCGGCCGGCAGCTTCGCGGCGACCATCGCCACCAGGTCGGCCACCCGGCAGCTGTAGCCCCATTCGTTGTCGTACCAGGCGATGACCTTGACCATCGTCCCGCCCATGACCATCGTGCTCTTCGCGTCGATGATCGACGAGCGGTCGTCGCCTCGGAAGTCGGACGAGACGAGGGGCTCGTCGGAGACGCCCAGGATCCCCTTCATCGGGCCGGCGGCCGCGGCTCGGAAGGCCTCGTTCAGCTCGTCGACGCTCGTCGGCCGGGCGACGTCGGCGGTGAAGTCGACGACCGAGACCGTCGGCGTCGGCACCCGGAGGCTGAAGCCGTCGAACTTGCCCTTGAGATCGGGGATGACGAGGGCGAGGGCCTTGGCGGCACCGGTCGTCGTCGGAATGATGTTCTGGCCGGCCGCTCGGGCCCGCCGGGGGTCCTTGTGGGCGACGTCGAGGATCCGCTGGTCGTTCGTGTAGCTGTGGATCGTGTTCATGAGGCCCCGCTCGATGGTGCAGAGGTCGTGGACGACCTTCGCCGCCGGGGCGAGGCAGTTCGTCGTGCAGGAGGCGTTGCTGATGATGTGGTGGCGGTCGGGGTCGTAGGCCGCGTCGTTGACGCCGAGGACGATGGTCACGTCCTCGCCCTTGGCCGGGGCGGTGATGATGACCTTCCGGGCCCCGGCCTCGAGGTGGGCCCGGGCCTTCTCGGCGTCGGTGAAGCGACCCGTCGACTCGACGACGATGTCGACGCCGAGGTCGCGCCAGGGCAACTTCGCCGGCTCCGCCTCCTTGAGGACTCGGATCTGGCGGCCGTCGATGATGAGGCTGTCCTCGGTGTGGTCGACGGTTCCCGGGTAGGCGCCGTAGGTCGAGTCGTGCTTGAAGAGGAGGGCGTTCAGGCTCGTGTCGACGAGGTCGTTGACCGCGACGACCTCGACGTCCGGTGCCCGCTCGAGAAGCGCCTTGAGGGTCTGGCGGCCGATCCGACCGAAGCCATTGATGCCGACCCGAACTGCCATGGCAGGACCTCCTTCGTCAGTCGTGGTGGCGCCGAACGTCCCCGACGGCGCTGCGGCGCGGCCTCGTCCAGCTCGCCGGTCCGAACACCCACGATCCGGGGACCGGCGACCGCCCGAAGGGAGCGATGACCCGCCGTGGAAGCCGACCGGACTTCCGCGGCTGGGCAGGTGCCCAGCCCGACGTGGGCGCAGGACGTGGTTGCAGGGCGGGCCTCGCGCTGGATGTTCGTGAAATCCGCCGGCATTCTAGCAGAGCGGAATCCCGCTCCCGGATGAGCCGAACGGCCCCGTCCGAGGCCACTGGCCGGCGGCGATCGGGGCGCCGGGTAGCCCGTCTGGGCGGGCCGACTGTCAGGTCGACGGGCCGACTGTCAGGTCGACGGGCCGCGGTCGGAGCCCGGCCGGCGCTGAACGGTCCGCGGCGGCCGGGCCCGGGCCATTCGCGGCCGCTGCGCCCGGGCCGAGTGGGTCGCGTCGCCGGGTCGTCGCTGGCCGCCACCGGCGCCCGGGGAGCGCGGGAAATGAAACGACCCCCGCCGGCTTGCGGCGGGGGTCGTCGACGGACGGACGAAGGTGGCCGGCTGCCTCAGCCGCCGATCCGGAAGACCTTGCCGCCGCACTTCGGGCAGGTCCCCGAGACGGCCGGCTTGCCGTTCTTCATCGTGATCTGCTGCGGGTTCTGGATCTGGACCTTCATCTTGTCCTTGACGCAGTACGCTTCGGCCACAGGGCTCCTCCTTCTAGCGCTTGCCGGACCTGGAGCCTCCGCTCCCGGCCGGAATGGTCGACGCGGGGGACCAGAGGGACGGTCGCCAGCGATCCGTCCCGGCGACGCGCTTCTGGCGGTCGAGCTCGGCGAGGACGAGCAGGCTTTCGAGGCCCGTCTCGACGCAGGCCGCCTCGGCGCGATCCTTCGCTTCGCCCTCGACGAACGCGCCGGTGGTCCGCTGCGCGAAGACGGCGCAGACCGCTCCGGCCCGGCAGCCGGCGAGCCCGGCGAGGACGAAGAGTGCCGATGCCTCCATCTCGAAGTTCAGGACGCGCTGGCGCGCCATCGCTTCGGCGAGGTCAGGGTAGCGGATCGGAAGCTGGGGGATCGGCCGACCCTGCGCGCCGTAGAACCCCGGCGCCGTCGCGGTGAGCCCGACGTGGGCTCGATGGCCGAGCCGCGCCGCCGCCTCGACGAGGGCGAGAACCGCCTCGTAGTGGGCGACGGCCGGGTAGCCGTCGGCGACGAACCAGCTCGTCGTCGTCTCGAGCCGGACGGCGCCGGTCGAGATGACGACGTCACCGAGACCGATCTCCGGCTGGAGGGCCCCGGAGGATCCGACCCGGATGAAGGTCGGCCGTTCCGTGATCGCCAGCACCTCGGCGACGACGATCTCGACGTTGTCGGTGCCGATCCCCGTCGAGACGGCCGAGATCCGGAGGCCTCGGTACGTCCCGGTGACGGAGGCGAACTCCCGGTGGCGATGCTCGAGCTCGACGGTGTCGAGCCGAGCCGCGATCCGGGCGACGCGGTCGGGATCGCCCGGGAGGAGGATGTACTCGGCCAGTTCTCCTGGCCCGAGCCCGATGTGGTACTGCCGTTCTCCTGTCGGGAGCGCAACGCGGCGGTCCGCGCTCGGCAACCTCTCGTCCCTCTCTCCGTCGTTCGCGACGCTGGCGCGCGAAACTCGGGCGAGAATAGTCCCCGCTCGCTCGCAGCGTCAAGCCGATCCGCCGCGAGGTCGGCGCCCCGGCGCCTGTCCCGGAGGGGCAGGAGCCGTCCGGCCGGTCGGGCCCGCGCGGGGCCAGCGACCCCGTCCGGGTCCGGTGACGTACCATCCGCGCCATGCCCCTCGTCGACGTTCACGACTGGTTCGCCGACCTCGGCGGCGGGACGCGGGTCGCCCTCGTCGTCGCCGGTACCTTCCGCTCCGACGCTGGCGTCCTCCTCGGTCACGTCCCTCGGCCCACCTGGCTTCCCCTCGTCGCCGCCGAGATCGACGCCGCGAACCGCCTCCGCCAGGCCCTCAATTGCCTCCTCGTCGAAACGCCGGCCGGCCGCGTCCTCGTCGAGACCGGGATCGGCGAGCGCCTGAGCGAGAAGATGCGCGAGCTGCGAGGGGTCGAGGGACCGCCGATCCTCGACGCCCTCCGGGCCGCCCGCTTCGAGCCCGAGTCCATCGACTACGTGGCCCTGAGCCACCTCCACTTCGACCACGCCGGAGGACTCCTCGACCGCGACGGGCGGCCGGCCTTCCCGCGGGCCCGGATCGTCGCCCAGCTGGCGGAGTGGCGGATCGCCCTCGACGACAACCCGCGGATCGTGGCGAGCTACGACCAGCCGGAGCTCCGGCTCGTAGCCCCCATCGCCGAACCCGACGCCGCCGACGGAGAGCGCGAGCTCCTGCCGGGCGTGTCGGTGGTCCCCACCGGCGGCCATACGGCCGGCCACCAGGCGGTCGTCGTGCGCGGCCGCTCCGGCACCGTCGCCTTCTTCGGGGACCTCTGTATGCGGCCCTGGAGCGTCCGCCCGACCTGGCTGCCGAGCTACGACGACTTCCCGCTCGACAGCGTCGAGGTCAAGACGAGCCTCTTCGAGCGGGCCGTCGAGGAGGATTGGCAGATCGTCCTCTCCCACGAGCCGGAGGAGCCCATCGGGCGGATCCGGGCCGAGGCCGACGGCTTTCGGTACGTTCCCGACTGACGGCGGCGGGCGGCCGGGATTCCAGCCCCTCGGTCGACCGCTCACGCCGCCGGCCCTCCCCGGATCGCCGCCAGGCGAGCCGCGATCCGCCGACCGAGCCGGCTTCGGGCCCGGTGCCAGCGGGCGAGGGGGAGCAGGGCGGAGACGGCCGAGCCGAGGACGACGATCCCGAGCGGGAGGAGGGGGAGCGAAGCGGGCGAGCCGCCGAGGTCGGCGACCCGCGGATCGCCGAAGGACGGGCCGGGGGTCGGCCCGAGCACGGCCCCAGCCGCGTCGATGGGGGGTTCGCCGAGATCCCCGACCGGGACGAGGCCCGCTGGCTCGGCGACGACGACCCCGAAGCCGCCCGACGCCAGCCGCCGCACGGTCCCAACGACGTTGACGGCGTCGCCCGGCTCGATGAGGGAGCCGTACTCGGCCGCTCCGGCTTCGAGAACGACCCGACCCGTCGCCGTCCCATCGTCGAGGACGAAGCCGTCGTCGGTCAGCTCGACGACGAGGCCCCCGACACGGACCCGGGCCCCGACGTGGCGAGCCAGATCGGCCAGGTCGGCATCGACGACCGCCGGGCCAGTCGAGCCCGGTGCGCCGCCATCGACGCCGCTCCGGCCCGCTAGCGGCGACGCCTCGCCCCCGGCCGGTCCGACGGCGACGTCGCTCGGCCCACGGGGCACGACCCCGAAGCGCCGGTCTGTCGCCGTCGGATACGGGCGCCGGACGATCCCGACGACCGTCGCCGGTCGGCCCTCGGTCAACGCCGACGCCGGGATCCGGGCCCCGGGCAGACCTTCGATGACGATCCGATCCGTCCCGAGGGCGAGCTCGGCCCGCCAGCGGCCACCGAGCCGCCGGACGTCGACGATCCGGCCGCTGACCCGGACGAGGCGCCACTCGTCGGCGGGCCCGGGTGCCCGCTCGAGTCGGGCCGGGACGACGGGCCTGCCGGGCCCCAGGCGCTCGATGCCGGCAGCCCGCAGGCGCGGCGCCCCGTAGGCGCGCCCCATCGTCCCCGTGACGCGGATCGCCTCGCCGACGGTCGGCGCGGGTGCGCCCGGCGGCAGGAGAACCTCGACCGCTCCGCTGTCGTCCTGGACGACGATGCGGCGACCGGACGCGTCGAGGAGGGACGCCGGCGCCGTCACCGTCGCCTCGATCGTGACCGGCCCGATCGCCCGGAGAGCGCTGCGGATCGCCACGGGCGCCTCCGGGCTCGGGCTTGCCGCCGGCGTCGGCGTCGCGGTCGGGGCGGCAGTCGGCCCGGCGAGCTCGACGACGTCGCCGAGATCGCGGATCCAGATCCGGTATCCGTCGAGGGCGCCCTTGCGCGAGGCTCGCTGGCCGACGATGCCGGTCAGCTCGTAGCGGGCGCCCGGCCGGAAGCTCCCGACCGTCACCCCGCTCGTGCCGTCGGCCATGATCCGGACCGCCATTCCGTCGTCGTCGACGAGATCGAGGCTCACGTCCCCGCTCTTCGCGCGTCGTGCGGAACCCTGGACGGTCCCGACGATCCGGACGAGATGCGCTTCCGTCGTCTCGCCGAGATCGACGCCGCGGACGGGCAGCGCCTCGGGGAGGTCGCCGAATCCGAGCCGGGTCACCTCGGTCGTCGCCCGGATCTCGAGCTGGCCATACGGGTCGGCGAGGGTGCCGGCCACGAGGAGGCGCTCGCCGCGGGCCGGCCGCGGGTCAGCGTCGCCGAGCCGGACGACGATCGCCCCGGTCGGATCGGCGACGGCGACGAGGGCGGGATGACCGAGACGGCCGGCCTCGACGGTCACGGTCCCGACGACGCGTACGGCTGTACCGACGGGCATCGACCGGGCCGCCCCGATCGACGACGGGGCCGGTGTCGGCGTCGGCTGAGCGGTCGGCGCCGGGGTCGGGCTTGGCGTCGGGGTCGGGACCGGGGTCGGTGTCGGGATGGGCGTCGGCGTCGGGCTCGGGGCGGGCGACGGAGTCGGCTCGGGACTCGGGCTCGGCTCGCCGGCCGGACCGACGAGGAACTCTCCCGCCAGGGTGGCGTGGACGCGGTAGCCGGCCGTCCCAGAGCCGGTGCTGTCCCGCTGGCCGAGCGGGCCCACCGCGACGACCTCGTCGCCGCGGACCACCCGTTGGTCGCCGAGGGCCGCCGCTCCGACGACGACTCGCAGCGGTCCGCTCCCGTCGTCGATGGTGAGGCCGAGTCCGTCGGCGAGGATCGACGGGCTGTCGCTGACCCGGCCCCGGACGACGACTCGGAGTCCCTCGATGGACTCACCGCCCGCTCCCGTGGCGATGGCGATGGGCTCCGGCAGGGCGCTCGGCTCCAGGACCGAGAGATCCGCCTCGGGGAGTCGGAGGACGAGCTGGCCGTAGCGGCTGTCCAGACTGCCGATGAGGGCGACCCGGGTCCCGGCCGGGACGACCTGGACGACCGGGGCGGCGAGGTAGAGGCCGATCCCGGCCGTCTCGTCTTGGAGGAAGCCGGCCCGCCCGCCTTCGAGCGCGCCGAGGTCGGTGGTCAAGACGCCGGCCACGGCGACGACCGAGCCGAGCGAGAGGGTTCGAGCCGTCGCGATGGGCAGGATGGGAGCCGGCGTGGGCGTGGGGGTCGGGGTCGCGGTCGGCGTCGGGGTGGGCGTCGGCGCGGCCGTCGGGGTGGGACTCGGACTCGGGGTGGGCGTCGGAGTCGGCGTCGGGGTGGGCGTCGGGGTGGGGATCGGGGTCGCGGTCGGCGTCGGGGTGGGCGTCGGCGCGGCCGTCGGCGAGGGAGCCGGCGCCGCCGGGGCAGCCAGGTTCTGGGGGACGGGTTCGACCTGGACGAACCAGTCGGCCGCGTTGTCGTTCGTGTCCTGACCGTTCCCCGCCGGGCCCCCGGGTCGGCGCTCGATGGACTGGCCCGGCGCCGGGGCTGGCGCCGGAGCGCCCTCGACGAAGGCGTTCGTCGCGTCTCCCCAGCCCACGGCGTCGACCGGCGCCCCGCCGATCGGCCGCAGGACGAGGGCTCCGCCGGTCGCGGCGAACCCACCGCTGTACGTCGCGTCGGCGATCGCCGCGAAGCTGCCGACGACGTTGGCGACGAGCAGATGCTGGCCCGGCCCGAGGAGGAGCGGCCCGGCCCAGGCGGCTTTGCGGGTCACCGTCCCGCCCGAGCTCGTTACGTAGACGAGCTCGTAGCCGGCGAGATCGATGGGCGTCGACGAGGCGTTCGTCAGCTCGACGTACTCGTCCGAGGCCGAGACACCGCCGGTCACGACCTCGGCGATGAGGAGCCCGGTGGACGGCGGCCAGCCGACCGAGGCCTGCGGGGAGACCGCCTCGGCCGCCACGGCCGCGTCGGGGCGGCCGACCGGTTTCGAGACCAGAGCCGCTCCCGACACGGCAACGACGGCGACGACGAGGGCGATCCCGGCGCAACGACGGATCATCGTGTTCGCTCCCTGGCGGGCACTCGCGGCGGGACCAGTCGGCGGACCGCCAACACTTCTAGCGCCCGCCCCTTATCGCCGACTCATCGCCTCGGCCGGCGTGCCGTACGATTAGCCCCGCCCGCGCCCGAGACCACCGCCGCGGTGACCCGATCCCCGGGTCCCAGGCACCGAGCTCGCTCGGCGCGGAGCGCCGCCGACACCCGCCGGAGGACCGATGGCCCGCGCCAAGAGAACCGATCGAGCCGAAGCCCGCCGCCGCTACCGGGCCGCCCTCGCCGCCCGCGGCGCCGAGACGCCGCCCGAGGCGCCGACCGAGGCGACGCCGGCGGCCCCGCCCCGCCAGACCCCCCGCGAAGGACCGGCGAACGTCCCCCCAGGCGGTCGGCTCGGGCTCGTCGCCGCCTTCCGCCTCGCCGCGGCACCGGCCGACATTCGCAGCGACCTCGCCTATTTGCCGACGCTCGTCCGGGGAACGAAGGCGATCTGGCTCCCCAGCCTCGTCCTCGCCGCCATCGCCGTCGTCTTCGCCATCCCGGGCGCCTCAACGAACGTCGTCGTCGCCCTCGCCTTCCAGACCTTCCTCGTTCCGCCGCCGATGGCCGGGCCGTTCCTGGCCGGGCTCCTCGCGCCGCGGGCGGCCTGGCTGGCAGGCGGGATCGTCGCCCTCGTCGGCGCCGTCCTCTACGCCGGCGCGCTCCTGGCCGTCCCCGAGACCCGATCCGTCCTCGAGCGACAACCGGATCTCGCGGCGTACAGCATCCTCGCCGCCCCGTCCTTCGGCATCCTCGTCGGGGCCTTCGGCGGGTTCTACCGCCGCTTCCTCCGGCTCACCTCCCCGAACCAGGGGCGGCGATCGCCGCGGTCCGCCAACCGCCGATCCGGCGGCCGCAGCCGCTAGAGCGGTCCCCGCCGAGGTCTCGTTACCCGAGCCGTCGAAGCCCGGCATAGCCGAGGGGCCGGACGCCCGACGGACTCGCCGGCCCGCCGGCCCGGCCCGCCGCCTCGACGAGCGGAACGATCCGCCGAGCGACGACGTTGACGACCGACTGCTCCCGCTGGAGCCGGCCCTCGACGAGGAGGAGGGCATGGCGCCGGACGACGTGGCGAACCTGCTCCCAGGTCGTCGGCCAGATCGTGACGTTCACCATCCCCGTCTCGTCCTCCAGGGCGAGGAAGACCGTCCCCTTCGCCGTCATCGGGTGCTGCCGGGTGACGACGAGACCGGCGATCCGGACCCGGCCCGATGCCCGCTCGGCGAGGGCCGCGTTGGGAACGACCCCGAGCCGGTCGAGGGCCGGCCGGAAGAGCTCGACGACCTGGCGCCGTGGATCGAGACCGACGACGGCGTAGGCGTCGCCGAGGCGCTCGGTCTCGTCGAGGGGCGGGAGGTCGGGTGCCGGCGCCGGCGGGAGGCGGAGGGCCGGACCGAGCGCCTGCCCGGCAGCCGGACCGGGCGCCCGCCCACCGGCCAGATCGGACCCCCGCCCACCGGCCGGACCGAGCGCCTGCCCGGCAGCGGGACCGAACCCCCGTCGCGGAGCCTGCCGCCCCACCCCACCGACCCGCCGCCGAGGCGGCCCCACCACCTCGCGGAGCTGCCAGAGGAGGGCGCGTCGCGGCGAACCGAAGCCGTCGAGGGCACCGGCCCGGACGAGGCGCTCGAGGAGGTCCTCGGGCAGCCCGGTCCGCTCCACCAGGTCGACGAGATCGCGAAACGGCCCCTCGATCCGAGCCGCCTCGATCCGCGCGCCGGCCTCCTCGCCGAGGCCGGTGACGAGGCCGAGCCCGAGGCGAACGCCCCAGCCGCGGGCGCTCTCGGCGGCCCAGCGCTCCCGAGCCGCCGCCGAGGGGACGATGCAGCCGGCCGACCGGACCGGACGCGGCCGCTCGGTGATCCCGCAGCTCGGGGGCAGCGGCTCGCCCGGATCGGCGTCCCGCGAGCCATCGTCCCCGGCCGCCCCGGCGAGGACCCAGCCCGGCCGACCGACCCATTCGGTCGTCGTCCGGTAGGCCGAGGCGTTGACGTCGATCGGCAAGACGGCGACCCCGTGGCGCTTCGCGTCGTTGACGAGGACCTCGACCGGATAGAAGCCCATCGGCTGGGCGTTCACGAGCCCGACGAGGAACTGGGCCGGATAGAAGGCCTTGAGGAAGGCCGATTCATACGCCGTCCGGGCGAAGGCCGCCGCGTGGCTCTTGGCGAAACCGAAGGAGGCGAAGGCAGCGACCTGGCGAAAGAGCTCCTCGGCCGTCGCCCGATCGAGCCCCCGGTGGGCGAGACAGCCCTCGACGAAGCGGTCGTGGAGCTTCTCCATCTCCCGCTTCGAGCGCCATGTTCCCATCGCCCGCCGAAAGCCGTCTGCCTCGGCGGCCGAGAAGCCGGCGACCTCGATGGCGATCCGCATGACCTGCTCCTGGTAGAGGATGACGCCGAGGGTCTCGGCGAGGATCGGCTCCAGGGACGGGTGGAGGTAGGTGACCGGCTCGAGGCCCTGGCGGCGACGGAGGTAGGGGTGGACGGCGTTGCCCTGGATCGGGCCCGGGCGGATGATGGCGACCTCGACGACGAGATCGTCGAGGCAGCGCGGTCGCGACTTCGGGAGGGTCTGCATCTGGGCCCGGCTCTCGACCTGGAAGACCCCGACGGTGTCGGCGGCGGCGAGCATGGCGTAGACCTCGGGGATGTCCTCGGGGAGTCGGTCGAGGTCGAGGCAGACCCCGCAGTCGTGCTCGATCCAGGCGAGGGTCTCGTCGATGGCGGCCAGCATGCCGAGCCCGAGGAGGTCGAGCTTGATGAGCTTGAGGGTCTCGACGTCGCGCTTGTCGTACTGGATGACGACCCGGCCCGGCATCGTCGCCCGCTCGAGGGGGGCGATGTCGATGAGGGGGGCCGCCGTCACGAGCATCCCGCCGGTGTGGATCGAGAGGTGGCGCGGGAACCCATCGAGGCGGGCGCAGAGCTCGAGCCAGCGCTCCCAGTCGGACCAGCCGACGGTGGAGCCGCCGCGGCGCGCCGGCCCCGGCTCGGGCGCGAGCCTGGCGACCGAGGCGTGCGGGAGCGGCCGCCCGAGCCGGTCGGTCGGGCCGCCGTCGCGGAGGGGATCGGACCGTGCCGAACCGGGCCGCGCGACCCGCCCCATCCGGTCGACGAGGCCCCGGCCGGCGGCGATGGCAGCCGGGTCGCCGACGCCCGGTCGCCGCGCGATCCCCTCGGCGGCCGTGGCGCTGTCGCCACTCGGATCGCCGGCCAGGGCGACCGCCTGCCGGAAGAGGTGAGCGAAGCCGCCGTCGGCCTCGAGATCGCGACGGACCATGACCGAGTCGTACGTCTCGACGGCCTTCGCGACCCGGTCGACGAAGGGGCGCGGGAAGCCGAGGGCGAGCCCGACCTCGCGGACCGCCGATCGGGCCCGGTAGGTGACGACGTTGCAGACCATCCCGGTGTGCTCGGCCCCGTACCGCTCGTAGACGTACTGGATGATCTCCTCCCGCCGGGCGGCCGAGAAGTCGATGTCGACGTCCGGGTACGCCGTCCGGCCCTCGTTGATGAAGCGCTCGAAGAGGAGGCGGTGGCGGATCGGATCGACCCGGGTGATGCCGAGGACGTAGGCGACGATGGAATCGGCGGCGCTTCCGCGGCCCCGGGCCGGGATCTTTCGCGAGCGGGCGAAGGCCATGAGGTCCCAGCAGATGAGGAAGAACTCGGCGAGACCCGTCCGGTCGATGACCTCGAGCTCGTGGGCGAGCTGGCGGACGACGGCCGGGGTGAGCGGGTGGTAGCGGCGCCGGGCCCCCTCCCAGCAGAGGCTCGACAGGTAGCTGAAGGGGGTCTCGCCGGCCGGAACGGGAAAGCCCGGAAAGCGGACCTGCTCGAAGCCGAGGTCCACCTGGCAGCTCGCGGCGAGTTCGGCCGCGGCGGCCATCCCCGCCTGCCAGGCCCGGGCGACCCGCGGCGGCCCGCTCGCCGGCGGGAGGGCCGCGAGGTCGGCCTCGGACTTCAGGTAGCACTCGCCGCTCGGGCTCCGGAGCGAGCCGAGGGTGTCGAGGGTCCGGCCGTGGCGGATGGCCGTCAGGACGTCGTGGAGCTCGCGGTCCTCGGGACGGGCGTAGTGGACGTCGTTCGTCACGACGACCGGGAGGCCGAGGGTCTCGGCGAGGTCGACGGTCTCGGCGACCCGCCAGTCGTCGGCGGGTAAAAGGTGATGCTCGAGCTCGAGGACGAAGCCGGCGGCGGCGAGCGAGTCGCCGGTCCCGAAGGCCCGGGCGTAGCGCTCGGCCGCCGCCCGGGCGCCCGCCCGGTCGCCGGCGACGAGGCGGCGGGCGATCTCACCGTGCCGGCAACCGGAGAGCGCGACGAGGCCCTCGGTGTGGGCCTCGAGGAGGGCGTGGTCGAGCCGCGGGACGCCCTTCGTCCCGGCCAGGTTCGCCCGGGAGATGAGTCGACAGAGGCTCCGATACCCGGCCGGCGACCGGGCGAGGAGGACGAGGTGGGGGCCGCGCTCCTCCTCCGGGATCCCGCGCAGGTCCGCCCGGAGCGGCGGCCGGTGGCCGGGCAGGCGGGGCCGTGCCGAGCGAAGGTGGCCCGGGAGCCCGTCGACGGGCTCGGCGACGAGGCGGGGGCCCGAACCGGCCTCCCGCCGTCGCCTTCCCCGCTCCCGCCGCGGCGGAACGACGAGACCACCGGGGTCGGGAGCGACCGGGTCGGCGAGCTCGACCTCGACGCCGACGATGGGGTGGACGCCGGCGGCTTCGGCCGCCGTCACGAAGCGAACCACCCCGTAGAGGCCGGCGTGGTCGGTCACCGCCAGGCCGACGAGGCCGAGTTCTGCGGCCCGGGCGAGGAGATCGTCGGCCGACGAGGCGCCGTCGAGGAAGGAGAAGTTCGTGTGGCAGTGGAGCTCGGCGTAGGCCATCCTGCTCATAGTAGAACATCTGTTCGACTGAGTCCGTCCGGCCGGCCGGCGGCCGTCGTGCAACATTCCGGCCCTCACCGACGTCTCATGGCCGTGCATCCGCAGGTGACGAGCATCGCCCGGACCGTCCTCGTCAGGCTCGGCCTGATCGGTCTCGTTGTCCTCCTCGTCGAGATCGTCCTCCCGGACATCCTGGCGGCGGTCGCCCGCTGATCGCATCGACCCGCCTTCGGGCGGGGGCTCGGCGACGGGCCGGAGCCGGGGTATCCCGGCCCGTCGACCTCGCGGCTCCACCTGGTGAGCGGGTGAGCCGACGGAGACCCGCCGCGCGACCGTCGTGCGGCGGGTCTCTCCACATCCGACGCTGGCTGCCGACCGAAGCCACCGCGGACGGCCAAACTCACACACCGCCGGCTGGTCCATCGCCCACCGGCGACCCTTCGTCGACCCGCCGCTTCCCGAGCCGCTACGATGGGCCACGCCATGACCCTCCTCCGCCCGAGCCGCCGTGGTCCGCGCCCGCTGCTCCTCGCGGCCGCCGCCCTCGGCCTGGCGGTCCTCGCCTGCGGCGGGCCCGGCCCGACGCCGAGCTCGACGGCCTCAGCCGAGGCGAGCCCGACCGGCGGGACCTCACCGAGCCCGAGCCCGAGCGAGGCCCCGTCCTCGGCGAGCCCCGGGCCGAGCCTCGGCCCGTCGTTGCCGACCCAGTCCGAGACGAGCATCGGCCGGATCTGGGACGCGCTTCCACCCTCGTTCCCGCTCCCGACCGGGGCCGAGCCGACCGAGATTCGCGAGCCGGAGGAGCCCTTCAGCGGCGTCTTCGAGGTGAGCGGCGAGCCGGTCGCCGTCGCCCGGGCCCTCCAGACCGCCCTCGAGGAGCACGGCTTCGCCACGGCCGCCGCCAGCGGCCCCTTCGAGGATGGGAGCTACGTCATCGAATCGACGGGCTCAGCGGGCTGTCGGATCCGATCGACGATCCGGCCGATGGGCGACCTGACGATCCTTCTCGTACGCTATGGGGCAGCCTGTCCCTTCGATTGACCGCGGCGGCCGGTCGGCTCCCGGCGACGGGCCGGAGGAACCCGATCGAACGCCCCGGTGCCGCTGGGAGTGACACCCATGGAGCCACGTCGACGCGACTTTCTCGGGGCCGGTCTCCTCGTCCTCGTCCTCGTCGTCCTCATCGTCGCCGCCGTCGTCGCCGCCCTGCCGAGCTGAAGCGCTGCCGAGCCGAGGCCCCGCCGAGCCCCGAGAGCCACGGGCGGCGATCACCGGCACCGCCGGCCTCCCGCGGCCACGGCGCGGGTGCGGACCGCGGGCTCGGCCGAGGCGACTCGGCGACGCGGTCCTGCGGCGAGGATCGGCGATGATGGCCGAGCTCGTTCAGCGAGCCTCGACGGCGGATCGAGTGGCGGACGACGCGCCGGCGGCGCCGATCGGATATCGTTGTCGACGTCGAGGGCACGTCGTCAGTCGCTCGTGGGGGTGATCGGGGTGCAGACAGCGCGGCCGGGAGATGTCGGACTCCTCGTCCTCGTCGTGGGGCTCTTCGTCGTGCTCCTCATCGTCTCGGCCCTCGGAGGGAGCCCGCCGAGCTGATCGCGTCGGCGCCCCCGGCGGATGGGTTGCGGCGCTCTAGTCGTAGAGGCGCTCGAGATACCAGGCCCCGGTCCGTCGATCGAGGTAGATGAGGGCGAGCCAGCGCGGCCCGACGACCTTGTAGTAGTCGCGCTCGATGGGATCGCGCCACCACGCCTCGCTGACCCGCCACCGATTGGCGACCTCGATCCGCTCCGCCTGACCTCGCCAGCGAAGACGGCACGGTCGGCCCGCTGCATCGACCTCGACCTCGATCTCGGGGTGAGCTCGGAAGAGCCGCGTCATCGGACCAGCCTCCCGGCCTTGGCGCCCGATCGGTTGCCATCCGAGACGGCCCCTCGCCCGACGGCGGCGGCCGGCGACCCTCCACCGCCGACGGCCTCGACCCCGGCTCGCTCGGACCACGGCCGCCAGCGACCGCGGGCCTCGCCCCACGACGCCTCGGGGTCGAGGATCTCTGCCTCGACGATCCGGTCGGGCCCGAACTCGACGGCGAGCCGAGCCAGCTGCCAGGTTAGCCGGCCCCGACTTGTGCGTTGTGGCTCGAAGAGGGCGAGCTGCTGCCCAGCGTCGGGGACGAGGTCGCCGAGTTCGAGCTCGAGACGCGCCACCGCCGTCGACGGCGATCGTCGTTCGAGGCGAGCGAAGAGGAGCCGCTCGATCGCCTCGCCGTCGGCGGTGGGCTCCGGAAGGACCTGCCGGAGGACGACGGTCGGCTCGGCGATCGAGGCACCGGCCCGGACCTCGAGTCCGAGCCGAAGCTCGGCCGTCCCGGCCGCCAGACCCCGAGCCGCGATCTGCCCGGCGAGGGCGGCGACGAGGCGATGGAGGACGAACCGAAGGGCGTCGAGGCGCTCGACGGCCGGCTCGAGGTCGAGGCCGAGGGCGAGGCGCTCCGGCCGCCGCCAGGGCTCGGTCGGCTCGATCTCCTCGCCGATGGCGCGAGCGTGGATCCGCACCCCCTCGGGACCGAAGCGGGCGACGAGGGCCGTCCTCGGCAGGGCCGCCACCTGCCCGACCCGCCGGAGCCCGAATCGGAGGAGCCGGGCCCGGGCCTCGGGGTCGGCCGTCAAGATCGACGCCGGCAGCGGGGCCAGGTAGGCGGCCTCACCCCCGGGCGGAACGACGACGGCCGCGGTCGGTCCGGCCCGGACGGCGGCGACGGTCGCTGCGAAGCGCGTCCCCGCGATCCCGATCCGGGGCCGGCCCGGCAGGAGCGGTTCGGCGGCCGCGGCGATCCGCTCGGCGAGGACCCGCTCCGCGCCCCAGAGCCGCTCGAGGCCGTCGATCCCGACCTCGATGAGACCGAAGGCCGGATCGGTCGGGTCGGTCGTCCCGGCGAGGGTCGGACTGAAGGCCGCCAGCCGCTCGAGGACCGCCTCGACGGCGGCTCGGTCCCGCTCGGGATCCGGCTCCAGGAACCGAGCCTCGGGGACGAGCCGCTCGGCGGCGGCCAGGGAGATGCCGCGTCGGATCCCGAGCGCCCGAGCCGCCGCCGACGCATCGAGGACGACGCCCCCGCTCCAGGATCGCCCCCCGACGACCAGCGGGCCGATCGCGGCTCCGGCATCGGGGACGCGCTGCCGGGGCGGGTCGCCCCGGGCGGGGGCGAGGCGAAGGAGAGCGAGGCGAAGGAGAAGGTGGGGCCAGAAGAGGTGGAGACGACGCATGGCCGTGTTGCTCGAACTCGAAGGAGTAGATGGACTCGCGCCTCGCCGACGGAGCCGGCGGTCCTGCTCCGAAGACGAGCGGCTCGGGCTGGAGGAGATCCGCCCGGCGGAGACAGGCGTCGCGCGCCCCGCCGTCGGCGTAGAGGATCTCGACCTCGGTCCGACGCCCTACCGGACCGAACCGGTTCCGGGCGACGACGATCTCCGTCCGCTGGCCGACGACATCTCGCCCGAGCCGGATCCAGGAGCGCCGGGCGAGCTCGAGGCGGAGGCCGAGGGACGCCTCGACCCCCGGCCACATCGATCCCCGAGCCCTCGACCCGACGGCGGACTCGAGGAGGACGAGGAGGCTTTCCGCCCGGCGGGCGAAGGCGGTCAGGCGCCCGATCCGCTCGGCGACGGCGACCGAGTTCGACCGGTCGAGCCTCGAGCGTCGATCGGCGCCGGCGCCAGCGGCGAGGTCGAGGTCGAGGACGAGGAGGTCGACGAGGCGGGCCCGGAGGATCGTCCCGGCGAGGGCGAGTGCCTCGTCGAGCGACGAGGGGACGAGGGTGACGAGCCATTCCAGCCGGATCCCTCGAGCGACGGCCTCGACCGGATCGAGGCTCCGCGAGCCATCGACCCAGCCGACGATCCCGCCGGCCCGCTGGACCTCGGCGGCGAGACGGAGGGCGAGGGTGGTCGCCCCGCTCGTCCCGCTCCCCCGGACGGCGAGCCCACCGACGAGCGGAACGCCGCCCGGCCCGAGGATCGCGTCGAGGGTCGCGAAGCCGCTCGGCACGACCCGTTCGGCGGGACTCGACGGCCAGACGAGATCCGGGACCCGTTGCGCACCCGCCTCGGGCATCGGCGAAGGGACCCGGATGCGGTCATCCGGCACGCCTGGCTCGCTCGGCTCGGCGGCAGGGAGGACGGCGAGGGCGCCCTCGACCCGCCCGAACCGCTCCGACCCGGGCCGCGGCGCAGCCCCTCCCCAGCGCTGCTCGAGGGAGACGAGGGCATCGGCGACGGCGGATGGGAGGGAGGCCATGGCGCCATTATTCGAACATCCGTTCTATCTGTCAAGGGGTTCGCCGTCCTCATCCGGGCGACCCGATCCGCCGCCCCCAGGCCGATCCGGTCAGTGCGGCAGGCCGATGAGGACCATCCCGGCCCCGATGGCAGCGAGACCGAGCCACTGGATCGGCCGGAGCCGCTCACCGAGGAAGCCGACGGCGACGATGACCGCGACGGCCGGCCCGAAGGAGCTCGCCAGCCCGACGAGCCAGACCGGGGCGAACTCGATCCCGACCGCAAAAACGACGAAGCCGATCGCATCGACGAGCCCGGCCGCCGCGGCCGCGCCGATCCCCCGCCCGTCCGCCGGGCGATCCCGGGGGTTCGAGCCGTCGGACCGGATCAGGGCGGCCCGAAGGAGCGGGCCGAGCCGGGCCGTTTCGCGCCGGCTGGCGTAGCCGTAGACGAGGAGGGAGGTCGCGCTGTTGGCGAGGCGCGAGACGAGGATGACCGGCAGCCAGCCGACGGTTCGGATCGGCTCGGCGAGGCCGACCGAGACGAAGGACCAGATGCAGAGCGAGACGATGGCGAGGAGGACGCCGGGGCCGAAGAGGCGGGCCCGTCGGACACCACCGGTGAAGACGACCCCGGTGAGGACGACCCCGAGCGTGGCCAAGAAGGTGCCGAGCCACTGCGCTGGGACGAGGGTCTCGCCGCGGAGGAGGACCGCGAGGAGAACCGTCATCCCGCCGTAGGCGCCGACGACCGGGCTGACGACGGCGACCGGTCCGATCCGGAGGGCGGTGAAGTGGGTGAGGTAGGCGAGGGAGGACAGGAGGCCGAGGCCGGCCGAGAGGGCGACGGTGTCGGGTCGAAAGACGAGACGGGCCGGATCGAGGGCGGCGAGGCCGAGGAGGAGGGCGAGGCTGGCCAGCTGGGCGACGACGAGGACGGCCAGGCTGCCGATCCGCCGACCGGCAAGGGCGCTCGCGACGTCGGTCAGTCCCCAGGCGAGCGCCGCCCCGAGGCCGTTCAGGAGTCCAGCCGGCATCGTGGCCAGTCTACCGCTGGCGATCGCCCCGCCAGGCGGTCGTGGCTACGAGACAGGCGGTCGTGGGTCGGGCGACCCCGTGCTACACTTTCGCGCTGGTCGCGATGCTCGCTGGCACGCGCCCGTCGGTGGGGATGTAGCTCAGCTGGGAGAGCACCGCGTTCGCATCGCGGGGGTCAGGGGTTCGAGTCCCCTCATCTCCACCAGTCTCTCCGCCGAGACCGTGGGTCGGTTGGGCAGGTGGTGAGCCCAAGGGTCTGTAAAACCCTCGCCTCTGGCTGTGGAGGTTCGATTCCTCCCCGGCCCACCATGTTCTCTCGGCGATCGTCGCTCCCCTGATCGATCGCCCGGCGGCGGCCGGCTCGCTCGGGTCCAGCTCGTCCGTGTCCGGCTCACTCGAGGGCCGCGAACCGGCTCGGGGCTTCGAGGGCGGCGTGGAGCTCGAGGGCGTGATCGCGGAGCCAGCGCCGCCAGCGGGCGTGGTCGGGCAGCCGCGAGGCGACGAGGGCCCAGAAGGCGGGGCCGTGGCCGAAGACCCGAAGGTGGGCGAGCTCGTGGACGACGACCGTCTCGAGGGCCGGCGGCGGGGCGAGGACGAGGCGCCACGAGAAGGAGAGCCGGCCCTGCCGGGATGCGCTGCCCCAGCGCGTCCGGGGATCGCGGATGGTGATCGCCGTCGGGGCGACGCCGAGCGCCGAGCGATGCCGCTCCACGGCCGCCTCGATGGCGGTTCGAGCCTCCGAGCGGCACCAGTCCCGCAAGACCTCGGCGACGGGCCGCCGATCGCTCCGCCCGCACCGGACCCGGACGAGGCCGCCGTCGTCGTCGCCGTCGGGAGCATCGACGACGTCCACGCTCGAGCGGGCCGAGCCGCCGGCTTCCACGACGAGCCGGTGGAGCCGACCCCGAAGGCGAAGCCAGCCGCCGTCGTCGGGGGCGCCGCGCTCCAGCAGGGCGACCAGGGCCGCCTGGCGCCGTTCGAGATGGCGGCGCAGCCAGGCCTCGCGGCTCCGCAGGAAGGCCTCGACCGCGGCGTCGGCGTCCGCCCAGCCGCGTCGGCTCGGCGGAGGGAGGCTGACGACGAGGCCGAGCCGGGGGTCGATGGTGGCCCGGAGGGCCCGGGCCCGAGGCGTCCGGCGAAGATGGTACACAATGGGGCCACCGGCCAGGTGGACGATCCGTCGGCTCGGTTCGAGGCGCATGGCCGACATCGTGCCATCGCCGCCGGCTCGGTGCCGGCGGCGTCCCGGCTCGGCTCCCTGGAGCCGGGGGCATCTGCGAGCCGGGATCGGCGAGAGTGGCGGCCGGGCGGCGTCGCGGGGATCGGCCGGTCTGCCGTGAGGCGGGCCGGCGCCGTGGCGCCGAGCCGGCCACGCAACCGGGAGCACGACCGTGATCAATCCGCTGCTGTCCCTCGAGCTCTTCCATCTCCACGGCGACCGGCGGGAACGGATGGAGCAGCGACGCCACCACAGCCCGGTCGATCATGACGTCGAGCGGGCCCTCGCCGCGGGCGCCGAGCTCTACGCTTGCCCGAGCTGCGACGAGCTCGTCCTCGTCGCGGTCAGCGAGGTCGAGCCCGGGCGACCTGAGCCGCGCCTGGAGCCGTGACCGGTCGGTTGGGGCGAAGGACTCCCTCGCTCGGGGCGGCGCCTCGGCCCGGCCGACCGTACGCTATACTCTCGCATCCAGCGTGGGGCTATAGCTCAGCTGGGAGAGCGTCTGAATGGCATTCAGAAGGTCCGGGGTTCGAATCCCCGTAGCTCCACCAACGCCCTGATCGCGCCGACCATGTGACCCCTCGCCGGTTCGGCGGGGGGTTCTTCGTCGGGGCGCTTCGCCGAGCCGACCGGTTCGGGGTGAAAGGCAGCCCATCGCCGTGACGACGATCCGCGACCGTACCCGCATCGAGCGCTACGACCCGGCCGAGATCGAGCCGCGCTGGCAGGCCCGTTGGGCCGAGCTCGGCCTCTACCGGACCGACCTGGCCGACACGAGCCGGCCCAAGTACTACCTCCTGACGATGTACCCCTACCCGTCGGGCGATCTCCACATCGGGCACTGGTACATCAAGACCCCGACCGACGCCCTCGCCCGCTTCCGGCGGATGCACGGCTACAACGTCTTCTTCCCGATCGGCTTCGACGCCTTCGGGCTGCCGGCCGAAAACGCAGCCATCCGCTCGGGCATCCATCCGGCCGAGTGGACGATGCGGAACATCGAGACCATGCGGCGCCAGCTCCGGAGCATGGGCGCCACCTTCGACTGGGACCACGAGGTGGTGACCTGCGATCCGGCCTACTACCGCTGGAACCAGTGGTTCTTCCTCCGCTTCTACGAAGCCGGCCTCGCCTACCGGGCGATGGCCGCGGTGGACTGGTGCCCGAACGACGGGACCCTCGCCCGCGAGCAGGTGGAGGGCGCCGAACGGCGCTGCTGGCGCTGCGGGGCCCGGGTCGAGAAGCGCGACCTGGAGCAGTGGTTCCTCCGGATCACGAAGTACGCCGACGAGCTCCTCGATTTCTCGGGGATCGACTGGCCGGAGCCGATCCGGGTCATGCAGACGAACTGGATCGGCCGCTCCGAGGGGGCCGAGATCGTCTTCGAGACGGCGCCAGCCGACCACCACCCGGGCGGCGACCGGATCACCGTCTTCACGACGCGCCCCGACACGCTCTTCGGGGCGACCTTCATGGTCCTCGCTCCCGAGCACCCCCTCGTCAGCCGCCTGACCGCGCCCGACCGTCGGGCCGAGGTGGAGGCGTACGTCGCCCGGGCCCGAGCCGAGACGGAGATCGAGCGGCTCTCGACGGAGCGGGACAAGACGGGGGTTCCGATCGGCGCCGACGCCCTCAACCCGGCGAGGGGCGAGCGGATCCCGATCTTCATCGCCGACTACGTCCTCCTCGGCTACGGCACCGGGGCAATCATGGGCGTCCCGGCCCACGACGAGCGCGACTTCGCCTTCGCGGTCCGCTACGGGCTCCCGATCCGGCGGGTCGTGGCCGCACCGGGGACCGAGGACGCCCCGCTCACCGAGGCCTTCGTCGCCCACACGGCCGACGAGCGGCTCGTGAACTCGGGGCGCTTCAGCGGCCTGCCGGCCGACGAGGGCGGCCGGGCGATCGTCGCTTGGCTGGCCGAGACGGGCCGAGCCCGCCCCGCCGTCACGTACCGGCTCCGCGACTGGCTCATCAGCCGACAGCGCTATTGGGGGACGCCGATCCCGATCATCTACTGCGACCGCGACGGCATCGTGCCGGTCCCCGACGAGGATCTCCCGGTCCTCCTGCCCGAACGGGTCGACTACCGCGGGCGGGGCGACAACCCGCTCAAGCGGGATCCGGGCTTCCTCGACGTCGCCTGTCCTCGATGTGGCGGACCTGCCCGGCGCGAGACGGACACGATGGACACGTTCATCGATTCGTCGTGGTACTGGTACCGCTATCTGTCCCCGGCGAAGGCCGACGGGCCGATCGATCGAGCCCTCGTCGACCGGTGGTGCCCGGTCGACCAATACACGGGCGGGGCCGAGCACGCCGTCATGCACCTCCTCTACGCCCGCTTCTTTACCAAGGCCCTCGCCGATCTGGGGATCGTCGGGGAGCGCGAGCCGTTCAAGCGCCTCTTCAACCAGGGCCAGATCCTCGGCGCCGACGGGGAGCGGATGAGCAAGAGCCGCGGCAACGTCGAGGACCCCGACGAG
Organism: Chloroflexota bacterium; assembly: GCA_034434735.1. Taxonomy (GTDB): domain Bacteria; phylum Chloroflexota; class Limnocylindria; order Limnocylindrales; family CSP1-4; genus BPIH01. Next base: position 9,706 of record DAOTYQ010000052.1, on the reverse strand, counting down.
TACGTCGCCCGCTACGGCGCCGACACGGTCCGCCTCTTCCTCATGTTCATGGGACCGTGGGACCAGGGTGGCCCCTGGAGCCCGACCGGGATCGAGGGCGTCCATCGCTTCCTGCGACGGGTCTGGACGCTCGTCCTCGATCCAGACGGGACCGAGGCCGGCGATCCGGACGCGGGCCGGCTGCCGGAGGGCGAGGACGAGGCGGCAGCGGCGACGAAGATCCGCCGAGCGGCCCATCGGACGCTCCGCGAGGTGACGGCCGACTACGAAGCCTTCCGCTTCAACACCATGGTCGCCAAGCTCATGGAGCTGACGAACACGCTCTTCCGGTACCGCGGGACGGTGGTGGCCGGCGGTCCGGCCTGGAACGAGGCGATCGATCTCCTCCTCCTCATGCTCGCCCCATCGGCGCCCCACATCGCCGAGGAGCTCTGGAGTCGGCGCCTGGCCGAGCGCGGCGAGGCCTGGCGCTCGATCCACACGGAGCGCTGGCCGACCGTCGACGAGGCGGCGGCGGCCGAGGAGACGCGGGAGGTGCCGATCCAGGTCAACGGCAAGTTGCGGGACCGGGTCGTCGTCCCGGTCGGGATCTCGCGCGAGGAGCTCGAGGGGCTCGTCCTCGCCCGGCCGAAGATCGCCGCCATCCTCGGGGACCGGCGGCCGGAGCGGATCATTCACGCCGGGAACGGGCGGCTCGTCAACGTCGTCGTGCGGGAGTAGCGCGGGCCGGCGTCGACGGGCGGGTTCCGCCCAGGATGGACGACGGAGCGGACGGAACGTCGTGTCGGCCTGGCCGGCGGGGCGACGCGTCGGCCTCGGCGAACAGAACGCGGTGACCGGGCGGCGAGCTGCTCGAGATGTCGGCGTGAGCGAACAGAACACCGGGTCGGCCTCGCCGGCGGGGCGACGCGTCGGCGTGGGCGAACAGAACGCCGGCTCTGCGGTGCCGGCGTCGCGCCGTGTCGGCGTGGGCGAACAGAACCCGCCTCGCCGCGAGTTACATCGACGTTGTGTTCGCTCTCAGCGACGCGGCCGGGCAGCCGGGTCGGGATGGCCCGCGTTGTGTTCGGCCAGGGCGACGCGGCGGGCAGCGGGGGCACCGGGACCCGCGTTGTGTTCGCTCGCAGCGACGCGGCCGGGCAGCCGGGTCGGGAGGGCCCGCGTTGTGTTCGGACAGGGCGACGCGGCGGGCAGCGGGGGCGCCGGGACCCGCGTTGTGTTCGGCCAGGGCGACCCGCCGCCCGGTCGGCAGCGACGACCGCAGCCCCGTGCCGGCGAGGCCCCTCAGAGCTGGAGTTCGGCATGGAGCGTGCCGTCCCCCGGCCGCTCCTCGATCCGGAAGCCGACCCGCTCGGCGATCCGCCGCATCCCGATATTGTCGGCCAGCATCTCCGCGCAGATCCGCTCGAGCCCCTCGGCCCGGGCGATCTCGACCAGTCGCCGGAGGAGCTCCGTCCCGATCCCCCGCCGCTGCCAGCGGTCGGCGACGAGGATGGCGAACTCGGCCGCCGGGAGGGCGTGGGCCTTCGAGAGGCGTCCGACGGCGACGGTCTCCGACCCTCCCGTCGCCGGATCGCGCCGCTCGGCGACGAGGGCGATCTCGCGGTCGTAGTCGTTGAAGCAGATCCGGACGAGCCGTTCGTGGGCGATCCGCTCCGTCAGCCCGAGGTGGGCGAAGTAGCGGGCGTAGACCGTCTCCTCCGAGAGGGTGGCATGGAAGCGGACCATCGCCGGCTCGTCCTCGGGGCGGATCGGACGGATCACGAGCTCGGTGCCGTCGGCCGCTCGCCAGGTCCCGACGTACTGGCGCGGGTAGGGCCGGATGGCGAGGCGAGGCAGGTCGGCCTCGCCGACCTCCGGGCCGTGAAGGACGATCCGGGCGTCGAGGGCGAGGCACCGCTCCGGCGAGGCGAGGAGCGGGTTGATGTCGATCTCCCGGATCCAGCGCTGTTCGACGACGAGGAGGCTGAAGCGGACGAGGAGCTGCTCGAGGGCGGCCTGGTCGATGGGCCGGCGGCCCCGGATCCCGGCGAAGGCCTTGGCGATCGTCGTCCGCTCGATCATCCGCCGGGCGAGGGTCGTGGTGAGCGGTGGCAGGCCGAGGCTGCGGTCGCGGAAGAGCTCGACGAGCTGACCGCCCATCCCGAAGAGGAGCACCGGCCCGAACTGGTCGTCGATGGCGGAGCCGAGGATGAGCTCGTAGCCCGTGTAGTTGATCATCGGCTGGACGGTCACCCCTTCGAAGTGCTCCCGGCCGCGGCGCTCGGTCACCGCCGCCTCCACCTGCCGGTAGGCAGCCCGGACGGCGGCCGCATCGGGGAGGTTGAGGATGACGCCCCCGACGTCGGTCTTGTGGGTGATGGTGTGGCTGTAGAGCTTGACGACGACCGGGTAGCCGATCGCCTCCGCAGCGGCCACCGCCTCGTCCTCGCTCCGAGCGACCCGGGTCTCGGTGATCGGGATCCCGTAGGCCGAAAGGACCTCCTTCGATTCGACCTCGGTGAGGAGCGTCCGCCCCTCCGCCCGGACCCCCTCGATGATCGCCGTCGCCCGGGCCCGGTCGACGACGCCCTCGTCGTCGGCCGGGAGGGCCGGCGTCTCGTAGAGCGCGCGAAGGTCCTGGGCCGAGCGCCAGAGGTAGTTGAACATCTCGACTGCGGTGTCCGGGTAGTCGAAGGTCGGGATCCCGGCCCGGCGGAGGATGTTCGCCCCGGCCTCGACCTCGGCCCCGCCCATCCAGGAGGCCAGGACCGGCTTGCCGTCGATCCGGGCGTAGGCCGTCAGGGCCTCGGCCGTCCGGGTCGGGTCCGTCATCGCCTGGGGCGTGAGGATGACGAGGAGGCCGTCCGACCCCGGATCCCGGGCCGCGATCTCGAGGGCCTTGGCGTAGCGTTCGGGCGGCGCGTCGCCGATGATGTCGATCGGGTTGTTGTGGCTCCAGGTCGGCGGCAAGACCGCGTCGAGGGCGGCCATCGACTCCGGGTCGAGCTCGGCCAGGCGGCCCCCACCACCGACGAGGGCATCGGTGGCGATGACTCCCGGTCCGCCGGCGTTCGTCACGATGGTCAGCCGCGGCCCGGCCGGGCGCGGCTGCTTGGCCAGGACCTCGGCCATGCCGAAGAGGTCGCTGATCCGGTCGACCCGGAGGACGCCGACCCGCCGGAAGGCGGCGGCGAGGACCTCGTCGGAGCCGGTGAGCGAACCGGTGTGGGAGGCAGCGGCCCGGGCGGCCTCGGCCGTTCGGCCGGGCTTGATGACGATGATCGGCTTCGTCAGGGCGACTTCCCGGGCGGCGGAGAGGAAGGAGCGGGCGTCCCCGATGGTCTCCATGTAGATGACGATGCTCTCCGTGTGCGGGTCGTCGCCGAGGTAGTAGATGACGTCGCCCCACCCGACGTCGAGCATCGAGCCGAGCGAGACGACGGAGCTGAAGCCGACGCCTTCGCGGGCGCTCCAGTCGAGGACGGCGGTCAGGAGCGCCCCGGACTGGCTGATGAAGCCGACCGAGCCCGCCTTCGCCATCCCGGCGGCGAAGGTCGCGTTGAGCCCGGAGATCGGGTTCATGACCCCGAGGCAGTTCGGACCGACGACTCGGATCCGTGCCCGGCGGGCGATCTCCAGGACCTGGGCCTCGAGGGCGGCCCCGTCCGGCCCGACCTCCTTGAAACCGGCCGAGATGATGATGACGCCGCGCACCCCGACGGCGGCACACTGCTCCATGAGCCCCGGAGCCGTCTCGGCCGGGGTGACGACGACGGCGAGATCGATGGGATCGGGGACGGCGGCCAGATCCGGGTAGGCCTTGACGCCGAGGACGCTCGATCGCTTCGGGTTGACGGGGAAGACGGTGCCCCCAAAGGGGCTCGAGATGAGGTTCCAGAGCACCGTCCGACCGACGCTCCCCTCCTTCTCGGTCGCCCCGACGACGGCGACGGAGCGCGGTCGGAAGATCGGGTCGAGGGGGTGGCGGCCGAGGCGGTAGACGTCGGAGGCGCGGTCCTCGGCGCGCCGCGGCAGGATCGTCAGAGTCGGGCTGATCATGACAGCATTCCTCGTCGGTCGAATCGCTCGTCGCTCGGATCGGCAGGCTCGCTCGGATTCCACCGCCCCCACTCCGTCGATGATGAGGGGGAGATGGCCCCTTGTCGATGGCCGGCTGGCCCCCTTCCGATGGTCCGCCTGGCGACGGCCGACCCTTCCCCGGCCGCTATCCTCGAAACATGAACACGATCAAGCTGGGCGCCCTCTGCTGGAACCAGTACACCGACTGGCCGAGTCTCCGCGAGGCCGGCATCCGGGCCGACCGGCTCGGCTACGACACCCTCTGGACCTGGGACCACCTCTACCCCATCGTCGGCGATTCGCGCGGCCCGATCCTCGAGGGCTGGCTCGTCCTCGCCGGCTGGGCGGCGGCGACAGAACGGGTCCGGATCGGGCTCATGGTCGGGGCGAACACCTTCCGGAACCCGACCCTCGTGGCGAAGATGGCGACGACCCTCGACCACCTGTCCGGCGGCCGGGCGATCCTCGGCATCGGTGCGGCCTGGTTCGAAGAGGAGCACGTTGCCTTCGGGATCGACTTCGGGTCCGGCTTCCCCGATCGGCTGCGCTGGCTCGGCGAGGCGCTCCCGATCATGCGCGGCATGCTCGACGGAACCGAGCCGACGGCGACGGGGCCGCGCTATCGAAGCCGGGCGACCCGGAACCTCCCGCCGCCGATCCAGGCCCACCTCCCGATCTGCGTCGGCGGCGGCGGCGAGCGGGTGACCCTCAAGCTCGTCGCCCGCTGGGCAGACATGAACAACGTCGGCGGCGGGATCGAGGCCGTCCGCCGCAAGGAGGCGATCCTTCGCCAGCACTGCGAGGCGGTCGGTCGGGATCACCGGGAGATCGAGCGGACGACGGGGATCGGGGCCGTCGTCATCCGCGACAGCCGGGCCGAGGCGGAGCGGGTCTTTCGCTCGATCTTCGAGCGGAACGGGCGGGCCCCTCTCTGGGAGGATCAGCCGGTCGGGACGCCCGAGGATGTCGCCGAGCGGCTTGCCCCGTACCTGGAGATCGGCTACCGGCACTTCATCGCCGGCTTCCCCGCCCCGTACGACGAGGAGTCGATGGTCCGCCTCGTGACCGAGGTGAAACCACGCCTCGAGCGGAATTAGACCGGGGGCGGACTCGGTGGTCGACGCCGGGGACGGCTCCGGTTCGCCTAGGCCGGTCCGGCAGCTTCCGGCGGGGCCGCCCGGCGAGCGCGGTGGCGGGCGGCTTTCGCCCGATTGCCGCAGGTCGCCATGTCGCACCAGCGCCGGCGACCGGCCCGCGACGCGTCGTAGAAGACCCAGCGACAGGTCGCGTCGGCGCAGGTCCTGAGCCGATCTCGCTCGCCGCGCTCGAGGAGGCCGACGTTGGTGCGGACCCTCGCCGAGACCGGCCACCGCGACCCAGTCGACGCCTTCAGCGAAGCGACGCCGTCGCGGTCGTCACCGTGGTTCCACGCCGCCCAATTCGAACGACTCGGGCTCGTCACAACCAGCCCAAACGGACCGTCCCGCCGATGATCGGATCGTACTCGTCGATGCGACCGAGTCGGTGAACGCCGAGGGGCGTCGTGGATGAGGTTCTTGCCCGTGGCCACCATGACAAGCCGAGAATGGGGCAGCACGATAATGCGTCAACCACGATCGAGCGACCCGCGTTGGCGCTGGCTTGCAGCGATCGCGATCGGTCTCGTCCTCGCGGCGTGCGAGCCCATCGCGATCGCGACGCCAACCTCGACGGCATCGCCATCCCCGTCGAGACCGAGCCCCACGCCGACGCCGACCGCCTCGGCGTCCCCTCTGGGCTTCGACGTCCGAGATCTTCCACGCCGGGAATTCGATCATCTGACGGCGACGGCGGTCTGCGATCCGTCGCCCGATCAGCTCCCCGACGACGCCATCACGGTCCCGATCGACCCGATCTCGTGCGAAGACGGTCTCTCGATCGCCCTGCGGGCGCTCGCCTTGGTTGGCGATCCATCGGTTGCCCGACTCTACCTCCATCGCCCCTTCTGCTTCCCCAGCGCCCTGGTCGGTCGGCAAGCAGTGGTCTGCGATGGGTCGATGGAGCGACCGGAGCGCGTCCGCCCATCGAGTCCCGAGATCGAGTGGCCGAGCGAGTCGTGCCCGATCACGGACCCGACCTGTCTTGCGCAATACGGATCGACGGTCCTCGTTTCGGCGACGACGACCGACGGTGGCGCATGGTTGATCGCGATCCGTCGCGCGAAGGGGACCATCATCGGGACGATCGAGCCGGCCGATCCGATCTGGCCGACGTCTGCGCTGATGTTCCCCTCCCCCGTTTATGTGGTCCCCGATGGCTCGGCATCGCCTGCCGGCGATGGGCTCGATGGGCTCCCGACGTGCGGCAGCATGACGTGGGGCGAGCCGCACGAGGTTGCTGGCTGCTTCCGGAACGCGGTCATCGATGGGACGCCGGTCAGGGTCACCGAAACGACGAGCGGCGTCGAGGGCGGCGAGATCGTGACGGCGTACGCCTTTTCGGGCTCCGGACCCGTCCGTGCCGTCGTTCTGGTGACGCCGGACCGTTCCTTGCCGTCTCGATCGATGGGGGCGCTCATCCTCAACTTCGAGCCGTGGTCGTGGTCGTACACGCCCCTCGCGTTCGCTCCGTAGTCGGCTTTCGCGCCGGGAAAAGAACGCGTCCAATCCCACGCCCGGTGCCGGAGGCGGCCTCCCGCACCTCGGCGTCCGCTCGTCGCGCATCGACGAGCCCGGCGACCAGGCGAGAGACCTCCCGAGATAAGTCGGCGGTAAGCGAGGCCGGCTAGGGTAGGGGCCAGACGTCCGCCCGCTGCGGTCGTGCCCCCGCCGCGGTCGGACGTCGTTCGCGTCGTTCGACCATCGGCCCTCCGCCGGGGCCGCAGGCCCGCCCGGAGGGTGCCATGACCGGCCAGCAGGCGCCGCCGCCCTGGCGCGTCCTCGAACGCCTCGATGCCGCAGCCGACCGAACACAGGCTTCGGCCGGGAGTGGGCCGATCCCCGGCAAGCGAGCGTCGGGGCCGGCCGGCAGCTCGGATCGGTGGCTCGCCGTCAGCGCCCTCGCTGCAGCCCTCCTCGCGGCGGCAGCCTTCGCTCTCGCCGGCGGTCCCGAGCCGGCGGTTCGGGTCGTGAGCGGGGCGCAGGAACCGACCGGTCCGACGGCGACGGCCGGCGCGACGGGGAGCGAGATCGTCGTCGACGTCGGCGGCGCGGTGCGCCGGCCGGGCATCGTCCGCCTCCCGGTCGGGAGTCGCGTCGCCGATGCCATCGCCGCGGCCGGAGGGTTCGGGCCGCGGGTCGACGGTGGGCGGGTCGAGCGCGAGCTCAACCTCGCCGCCCCCCTCCAGGACGGCGACCGGATCCGCGTCCCATCGCGGGACGACCCGCCGGATGGGGCAGGTGCCGCATCGGCTGGGAACGGCGGGCCGGGAACGCACCCGGGATCGACCCGCCTCGACCTCAACAGCGCAACGGCCGCCGAACTCGAGGCGCTGCCCGGGATCGGGCCCGTCACGGCGGCGAAGATCATCGCCGCCCGCGAGGCGGCACGCTTCGGCTCCGTCGAGGAGCTCAGGACCCGGAAGCTCGTCGGGCCGGCGACCTTCGAGAAGATCCGGGATCTCGTGACCGTCCGCTGACGGTGGATCCGACGTGCCGCGGATCGGCTGGTTCGCCGTCGGCCTCGGCGGGGCGGCCCTCGCCGCCACGACCGTCGAGATCCACCCGCCGGGCGGGCCGGCCGTGCTCGGTGGGACCGCGCTCGGCCTCGTCGGTCTCCTCGTCGCCCGCCGGCAACCGCGGCCGCGGCCGGTCGGCCTCGTCCTCCTGGGCATCGCCGTCGCCGTCCTGCGCATCGCCGCCGAGGGCCCTGCCCCGGCGCCGCTCCTGCCAGCAGCCGGCTCGTGGATCGGGGTCGTCGAGGAGCTCGCGAGCCCGCGGGACGGGCGCCAGCGGGCGGTCGTTCGACTCGAGACCGAGGGGCTCCAGGTCCTCGTCGATCTGCCGCCCGAACCACGCCTCGGTGCGGGCGACGTCGTCCGGGTCGACGGCCGGCTTCGTCCACCGCCCGACGGTCCGTACGGCGAGTACGTTCGGCGGAGCGGCTGGAGCGGCGTCGCCACGGCCCGCCGCCACGAGCGCCTCGGCCGCGAGGCCGGCCCGCTCTCGGTCCTCGCCGATGCCCGGACGGCGGCGGCCGATGCCCTGGCCCGGGCACTTCCCGAGCCTGAGGCAGGCCTAGCAGCCGGCATCCTCGTCGGCCGGCGCGACCGAGTCGACCGGAGCGTCGCCGCCGACTTCGCGGCGGCGGGCCTGAGCCACATCGTCGCCATCTCCGGCTGGAACATCGCCATCGTCGGGGCGGCCGTCGCCGCCGTCGCGGGGCGGACGAGCCGGCGGCGCCGGATCGGGCTCACTGTCGGCGCCATCGTCGCCTACGTCGCCTTCGTGGGACCGTCGGCGTCGGTCGTCCGAGCGGCCGCCATGGCCCTCGTCGTCCTCCTCGCCCGCCTGACCGGCCGGGGCGCCCGGGCGGCCGGTGCGCTCGCTGCGGCCGTCGTCCTCCTCCTCGTCGTCGATCCCAGCTTCGCGGCCGACACGGGCTTCCAGCTCTCGGTCGCCGCCACCGCCGGGCTCCTCCGCTGGGCGACACCGGCCTCGGAGCTGCTCTTCCGCTGGACGGGTGGTCGGCTCCCGGGCTGGCTCACCGAGACCCTCGGGGTCTCCTTGGCGGCCCAGCTGGCCACCCTGCCGATCGTCGTCGCGGCCTTCGACCGGATCTCCCTCGTCGCGCCCCTGGCCAACCTCGTTGTCGTCCCCTGCGTCCCCGTCGCCATGGCCCTCGGGGCCGTCGCCCTCGTCGGCGGTCTCCTCGGCGGCGTCGGCATCCCCGTCCTCGCCACCGCGGCGGGGCTCCCCGCCTGGCTCGTCCTCCGCCTCATCGTCGAGACGGCCCACGGCGCGGCCGGCCTCCCGATGGCGAGCCTTGCCGTCCCCGAGCCCCTCGATCACATGGCCGGTCTCGTCGCGGCCGTCGCCGTCGTCGGGCTCGCCCGGCGAGGCGGCCGTCGGAACGCGGCCGGACAGCCCTCGGGCCGCCGGTCCGGGTCGCGGGCGGGGCCATCGCAGCACCGGCGGGTCGTCGCCGCGCTCCTCGCCATCCCGGTCGTCGCCATCGTCCTCGGCGCCGCCTACCGACCGGCGGGGGATCCGGCCCTCGTCGTCTTCGACGTCGGGCAGGGCGACGCGATCCTCGTCGAGGGCGGACGCGGGGCTCGCCTCCTCGTCGACGGCGGGCCCGATCCGGGACGGCTCCTCCGGCTCCTCGACGGGCGCCTCCCGCCCTGGGATCGGCGGCTCGACGTCGTCGTGGCGAGCCACCCCCACGAGGACCACGTGGCCGGGTTACCGACGCTCCTCGCCCGCTACCGGGTCGGGCTCATCCTGACGAACGGGATGCGCGGATCCGGCCCGGCGGCCACGACCCTCGCCGAGCTCCTGAGCCGCGACCGGCGGGCCCGAACCCTGGCCGCCGGCGACCGCCTCAGCCTCGACATGGTCGAGCTCGTCACCCTCTGGCCACTCCCCGGCAGCGTCCCGGCCACGGCCCCAGACTCGGGCAGCGCGATCAACGACGCCTCCATCGTCCTCCTCGGGACCGCCGCCGG
>DAOTYQ010000051.1:0-2166 GCA_034434735.1 Chloroflexota bacterium | reverse complement strand
CCGGCGAGGCCTCACTCGGCCAGCGGGTTCCGCCAGCGCACCTCGGTGAAGCGGGCGAAGTCCGTATCCGCCGAGCAGATCTCGAGACCGTGTTCGATGGCGAGGGCGGCCAGATGGGCGTCGGGGACGAGGTTCCCGGCGAGCTGGTACTTGGTGACCAGTTGCCCGAGAACGCGGGCGTGTTCGTCGGTCGGCACGGGAGCCCAGACGACGGGGACGGCCAGCCACTCCTGGACGAAGCGCCACGCCTCGGCCGCCGACAGCGGCCGCTTGGCCGCACGGGGGTGGGTCGCAATGCGGACGAAGGCAACGAGCGACTCCCACGGCAGACCGACCCGGCGCGTCCCTCCGAGCTGGTCCGTCAGCCAGGCCTTCGCCCGATGGTGGAAGGGCGCTGCCGCATCGACGGCGTAGAGGAGGATGTTCGCGTCGACGAGCATCTATCGAGCGCTCGGGCCGTCGAGCTGCTCGAGGGCCTCGGCGACGTTCGTCACGTCGATCCGAAGTCCGATTCGGGCCGTCCGCTGCCGAAAGGCCCGCCGCGGCCGGCGGCTCGTGAGCGCCCTGCGAATGAGCTCGTTGACGGCCTCGCTCAAGCCGATCCCCCGCTCCCGGCGGAGTCGGTCGACGGCGGCGGCGACATCGGGATCGAGGGTGATCGTCGTCCGCATGCTCCAATCCTAGCATCATGATGCAGAGCGCCGCCGGCGCGCCGGACGGCGGCCGTCAGGGGAAGCGGCGCACGGCATCGACGAGGAGCTCGATGAAGCGGCGTCGGTCGAGGGTCACCCCCACCTCGGCGTTCGGCAGCCGCCCGCTCCGCCCCTCGAAGTCGACGACGGTCCGGCCGCGAGTCAGCTCGCTCGCCGTCTCGACGTCGACCCGAGCCCGGCGCGTCTCGACGAGCCCGAGCCCTAAGGTGTGGGCGACGGCGACGGCGTCGTGGATCGGTGCGCCGTCCCAACCGTAGCGCTCGCGGTGGTAACGGGCGAAGAAGCGGAGGAGGTCGGCGAAGGTCCGTCCCGTCCGCGTCCCGAGGGCGCCCAGCCGATCGGCGTCGGCGAGGGTGAGGATCGCCTGGTGGGTGACGTCGAGGCCGAGCATGGCGATGGGGCGGCCCGAGTCGAAGACGATGGCCGCCGCCTCGGGATCGACCCAGATGTTGAACTCGGCCGAGGGGGTCCAGTTCCCGGCCCCGATGGCGCCGCCCATGAGGCAGATCCCGCCGACCTTCTCGGCGGCCAGGCGACGGTAGCTGGCGAGGAAGAGGGCGATGTTCGTGAGGGGTCCGGTCGGGACGAGGGTCACCGGGACCGGCGACGCCTCGACACACCGGGCGATGAACTCGACGGCCGGTTCGTCGAGGGGCTCGACCGCCGGCTCCGGCAGGTCGGCGCCCTCGAGACCGCCCGGGCCATGGACGACGCTCGCGACCTCGAGGGGCCGGCGGAGGGGTCGGTCGGCGCCTGGGGCGACGGGGACGTCGGTCCGCTCGGCGAGGGTGAGGACGGCGAGGGCGTTCCGGGTCGTGGCGGCGAGGGGGGCGTTGCCGGCGACGGTCGTGACGCCGAGGAGGCGGATCTCCGGCCGAGCCAGGGCGAGGAGGAGGGCGAGGGCGTCGTCGTGGCCGGGATCGCAGTCGAGGATGATCGGCCGGGGACCGGCCGACGCCTCGAGCGCTTCCTCGAGGGGATAGGCGCCGGGCTCGGCCTCGGCCTCGGTCCAGGCGGCAAAGCGGGCGGGTGGCGGGACGACGGCCGTCGGCATGGTGGGATCGTACGCGATCGTCGGTCCGCCTCGCCGGCTCGAACGGGGCTCGGCGGGCTCGCCGGCGGCGCGACTTGGGCTCGCCATCCCGCTGCGGCGCGACCCGGGTTCGGCCCAGTGCGACCGGGTTCGCTCGGCCCTCCCTCGACCCGGGCTGGTCGCCCCTAGCTCGAACCAGGCTGCCCAGCCGACGTGCGATCCTGTCGGGCGATGGGAGCCTCGCCCCGTTCCATCGTCGTCGCCCGCATCGCCGTGGCGGCCGCCGCCGGCCTCCTCTTCGTCGTCCAGCCCCTCGCCGGACGGCTCGTCCTGCCGGCCTTCGGCGGGGGGCCGGGGACGTGGGCGGCGACGCTCGCGTTCTTCCAGCTCGCCCTCCTCGTCGGCTACGGATACGCCCAC
>DAOTYQ010000050.1:0-2628 GCA_034434735.1 Chloroflexota bacterium | reverse complement strand
CTCCTCGCGGAGCCGCTCCACCTCGCGCTCGGGGAAGGCGGGCTCGCGGACCACCTCGGCGAGGAGCTCGAGGGCCGCCGGGAAACGTGCGGCGGGTACGTCGATCCCGGCCGAGAGGGCGTCCCAGCCGGCCTCGGTGGCGAGGCTCGCCCCGAGACGCTCGGCCGCTTCTGCCAGGGCGACGGCGTCGCGGCGCTCCGTCCCTTCGGTCAGGGCACGCGCGGCGAGGGCGAAGGCGCCGGCCGTCTCCGGCCGCTCTTCGGCGACGCCGGCCCGAACCACCAGGTCGGCGGCGACGAGGGGCCGTCCCGGGACGTGGACGGTCGCCACGGTCAGGCCGTTCGGGAGCCGGAGCCGCTCGATGCTCGGGAAGTGGTACGGCCGAGGCGGCCCCGGCGCCGGGCGGGTGACGACGACGTGGTCGCTCATTCGGGCACCTGCCGTCGGGTCGCGCTCGACGTGCCTCCCCGGTCCCGGCTCGCGCGGCGGTCTCCTCGGTCCCGGTTCACGCGGCCGCCTCCTCGGTCCCGACCGTGGTGGCGCTCGCGGTCGACGCTGACCGGCAGCGGTCCCGGTTCACGCGGCCGCCTCCCCCGCCCCGATCTCCGCAGCCAGGGCGGCCGCGTCGGCTGAGGGAACGGCCGGCACGTAGGTCAGCACGACCCGGTTGTCGGGCCGGAAGACGGCCGCGCAGACCGCCTGGACGTCCTCCGCCGTCACGGCAAGGTAGCGGTCGAGCATCCGGTTGATGAGGTCCGGGTCGTCGAGGAGGAGGGCGTACATGGACAGCCGGTCGGCCCGCTCCTCCACCCGCGAGAGCGCGCCGAGCTCCTCGGTCTCCACCAGGGCCTTGGCCCGGGCCAGCTCGTCGTCGCTGACGGGTGCTCGGCCGATCCGCTCGAGCTCCTCGAAGAGGGCTGCCTCCGCCCGCTCGACCGAGACGCCCGGCCGCACCGTCACCCAGCCGGCGGTGATGGAGGCCCCGCCCACGAAGCCGAGGCTGAAGAGGGCGACGTCCTGGGCGAGCCGCTCTTCTCGGACGAGGCGCCGGTGGAGACGGCTGCTCTTGCCGCCGGCGAGGATCTGGCCGGCCAGGTCGAGGGCATCGAGGCGCTGGTCGCCGAGGACGGGGGCCCGGAAGCCGACGTAGATCCGCGCCAGGGGGACTCGGTCGGGAACGACCTCTCGATGCTCGGTCCCGAGGATCGGCGGGAGGCTGCAGTCGGGCGGCGGTGGTAGGTTCGGGTTCGGCGGGATCCGCCCGAAGTAGCGCTCGACGGCGCGGCGAACGGCCTCGGTTTCCACGTCGCCGACGATCGAAAGGACGGCGTTGTTCGGGGCGTACCAGGTCCGAAAGAAGTCTCGGACGTCGTCGAGGGTCGCCGCGTCGAGATCGGCCATGGAGCCGATGGTCGGGTGGTGGTAGGGGTGCTCGGGCGGGAAGAGGTGGGCCTGGAGCTTTTCGGACCACGACCCGTAAGGCCGGTTGTCGTAGCTCCAGCGCTTCTCGTTCTTGACGACCTCGCGCTGGTTGTCGAGGGTCTCCTGGCTGAGGGCGTCGAGGAGGGTGCCCATCCGGTCGGCTTCGAGCCAGAGGGCGAGTTCGAGCTGGTGGGACGGGAGGGTCTCGAAGTAGTTCGTCCGGTCGAGCCAGGTCGTGCCGTTCATCGTCCCGCCGGCGGCCTGGATGAGGGCGATGTGCTCGGCCTTGCCGACGTGGGCGGAGCCCTGGAACATGACGTGCTCGAAGAGGTGGGCAAAGCCGGTTCGGCCGGGCGGCTCGTGCTTGCTCCCCACCCCGTACCAGAGGTTGACGGCGACGACGGGCACGAGGTGGTCCTCGGCGACGATGAGGCGGAGTCCGTTGCTCAGCCGCTCGTCGCTGAACGCGACCCTCGGGATCGGCATGCCGATACGACCTCCTGACGGGCGACGGGCCCGGCCTCGCCGTCCGATCGCTCAGGGTGAGGACGGGCCGCGGCGGGCACGCCGCGCATTGTAGGGCGCGCCGCGTCGGGGCTCCCGCCGGGGCTCCCGCCGGGTGCGGAGTGGCCGTTGCTGGCGGCTCAGCCGGGAGGGTCGCCTCTCGCTCGGGGATCTCCTTCGCCGCGGATGGACCCAGACGCCGCGGATGGACCCAGATCCGGGCCTAACTGGGACCCGACCCCGGCCCATTCTGGACCCGACCCGAGCTGGACCCGGACCGGACCCGACCTGGGCCCGGGCCGGGCCGAGCCCTGACTCGACCCCGAGCCGCCCGCTCCGCCGCGCGGCTCGCCGGCCGCTCCGCCGCCCCGAGCTGGCCAGACTCTCACCGGGTGATCGCGCCCGGGCCACGCGAGAGGGCTCGGGCAGGGGCCCAGTCGCCCCGAACCGAGCCCGGATCCGACGGCGGCCGCCGCCCCACCCCGCCCTGGCCAGATTCTCACTGGGTGAACGCTCCGGGCCTGCTGGGCGCGTCCGGGGTCCCGATCGGGCGGCTCGCCACGCTCAGGAGCGGCCGGCTCGTTCCCGCGCACCGGCCACGATCCGGCCAGTTGCATCGCCAGACGTTCGACTGGCCGGGATCCCGCCATCCCGACCCGCTCGGAACCGCCCGACCCTCACCGTTGTGCTCACCTGGTGACG
>DAOTYQ010000049.1:0-7458 GCA_034434735.1 Chloroflexota bacterium | reverse complement strand
CTGCGACGCGCCCTCGACGAACACGGGCTCGGGTCCGCGGCAATGGAGCGAGAAGCTGCCGCCCGTGCGACCATCGACGACGCTGTCGCTTTTGCTGAGGCGAGTCCGCCAGCGACCGGTGCCTCTGCATGACGACACTCATCGAGGCGCTTCGGAGCGCCCTCAGCGACGCCATGGAACGTGATCCGCGCGTCTTTGTCATGGGCGAGGACGTCGGGATCGGTGGTTCCTTCCACCTCACGCTCGGACTGCGCGACCGCTTCGGCGAAGAACGCGTGCGCGACACACCCGTGTCCGAGTCGGGCTTCGTCGGCCTCGCGATCGGGGCCGCCATTGCCGGCCTCCGGCCAGTGGTCGATTTCCAGTACGGCGACTTTCTCCTGTGCGCCGCCGACCAGCTCATTCAGCAGGCTTGCAAGTTGAGCTTCATGTCCGGTGGTCAGGTGCAGGTTCCGCTCGTGCTCCATGCACCGACGGGCGCCTCTGGCCGCGGGGCTCAGCACGCGAACTCCATCGAGAACTTCTTCTTCGGGGTCCCTGGCCTTGTGGTCGGCGTTCCGTCCACCCCGTACGACGCGAAGGGAATGATGACCACTGCCCTTCGGCATTCGGGGCCGGTGCTCATCTGTAGCCACAAGCATCTCTATGGGACGAAGGGCCGGTGGGTGGAGCGCTCAGCGATCGAGGATGTTCCGGATCACTCTTACGAAATCCAGGTCGGCAAAGCAGCCATTCGGCGCCCGGGCCGTGACGTGACCATCGTGGCGACCCTACTCATGGTGCACCGGGCACTCCAGGCAGCCGACGTCCTCGCCGCCGACGGAATCGAAGCAGAGGTCATCGATCTCCGCTGGCTGAACCCGCTCGACACGGACACCGTGGTCGAGTCAGTCCGACGCACCGGTCGGGTGGTTATCGTCCAAGAGGGGGCGCCGGCCGGCTGGAGCGGCCCCGTAGCCGCCGCCATCGCTGCAAAGGCGCTCGATGCCCTCGATGCACCCATTCGGACTCTGACCGGACCGAACACGCCCATTCCGTTCGCCCCCCACCTTGAGGCGAGAGTCGTCCCGAACGCCGAGCAGATCGTCTCAGAGGTCCGCCAGCTCTTGGGTCGAGGTTGATGGCATGGCGATCGATGTGATCGTTCCAGAGGTCGGCGAGGTGGGGATGGACGTCACCTTCGTCGGCTGGCTCAAAGGCGAAGGCGAGTTCGTCCGATCGGGCGAGCCGATCTTCGAACTCGACACGGAGAAGACCACGATTCAGATCGAGGCCCTCGCCGACGGGCGCCTGGTTGACTTGGCGGTCCGACCCGGCGACATCGTTCGCCCTCGTCAGGTCATCGCGCGCATCGTCGAGGCTGAGGAGAGTGGCGGGGTCGAGGTCGCCGTTCCCCGGGCCGAGGGGATCGCCACCCCGGCAGGCCAGCTGGCCGAGGAGAGCGCCTCGGTCCAGGGAGGCGCGCCGGTCGAGGAGGGGCGGTCAGGCCAATCACCCTTCAGGGTCTCGCCTCGGGCAAAGCGGCTCGCAACTGAAGCCGGCATCGATCTTGCCCGGGTCCGTGGCACTGGAGTCGACGGTCTCATCACTGAGGCGGACGTTCGAGCCGCTCTCCATGCCGGAGGTGTGTCCGGCCGGTCGGGCGCAACGGCCTTCGAAGGACTCGATGCGGGTAGCGCGGCTGCTCAGGAAGCCCCCGCTTCACAGGATCGACGGGAGCGGTCCCGTCGAGCGGTCGCGGTCAGCACGACCGACACGTGGCGCGCGGTTCCGCACTTCTACCTCACCGTCGAGGCTGACGTGACGGGCGCCTTCCGCAGGCTGCGACCGACGGTCGCCATCGTTGCTGCTATCGCCAGGGCATTGCAGGCTCATCCGGAGTGCAATGTGGCCTGGCGGGGCGATGAGCTTGTCGGGCGATCGTCCGTCGACATCGGCCTACTCGTCGACACCCCAAATGGCCTCCTGCTCCCCGTGATCCGCGACATCGCTGGCCGCCCGTTCGACGAGGTCGAGGCGGCTGTCGAAGCAGCCGTGACGCGGGCCCGCGCTGGGGCGCTCACGGTCGACGACATGGGTCCGCGGAGCACGACCGTGAGCAACCTCGGGATGTTCGCTGTCGATAGGTTCGCAGCTGTCATCACGGCTCCCGATCCACTGACCTTCGCCGTCGGCCGGGCACGTGTGGCACCGCGGTGGGACGGTAGCGCCTGGGTTCCGCGACAAGTCGTCGACATCACCGTCTCCGTGGATCATCGGGCCTTCAGTGGGGCGGCAGTGGCACAGCTCCTGGGGACCATCGAGCGAGTCCTCGCGGAACTGGAGGGTGAGCCATGATCCACCGCGTCATCGCCACCCAGCGGCGGATCCAGGCTCTCGACATTACGGAACTGATCTTGGAGCGATCCTGGCCCGAAGGCTTCCTATGGGTCGGCGTTCCCCACACCACGGTGGCGTTGGTCCTGAGCGAGAGCGATCCAGACCTCTTGTTCGACCTCGAGCGGGTCGCCGAGAGCTTCTTTTCCTCGTATGAGCCATTCCGGCACCGTCGGAACGACAATCCGAACGCGGCGGCCCACCTGTTCTCGAGCCTGTTGGGGACCCATGTCGTCGTCCCCATCGTCCACGGCCGTCCTGCGCTCGGTTCGTACCAGCGCCTCGTCTTCCTCGAGCTCGATGGGCCGAAAGGGGAGCGTAGCGTCGAGCTTCGGCCGCTTCCGGCTGCGCAGCCTGTGGAGTCCCAGGGAGGTGAGTGACGTGCGGATCGCGGTCGGTGCCGACCGCAACGGTTGGCAGCTGAAGGAAGTTCTGGCAGCCCACCTCCGTGCGCTTGGACACGAGGTTCGCGACTTCGGCGTCGCCTCGGACGAGGACCTCGACTATCCGGACGTCGCCGTGCCCGTGGCGCGGGCTGTCGCTGCCGGCGAATTCGAGCGGGCGATACTCGTCTGCGGTACGGGTCTCGGGATGGCCATCGTCGCCAACAAAGTGCCAGGCGTTCGTGCGGCGCCCGTCACCGATCCCTACTCGGCGGAGCGGGCCATGAAGTCGAACAACGCCCGCATCCTCTGTTTGGGCGGCCTCGTCGTTGGTCCCGAGGTGGGGAAGCTCCTCGTTGACCACTGGTTGGCGAGCGAGTTCGCGGGTGGTGCCTCGGCTCGGAAGGTGGCGAAGATCGAAGCGCTCGATCGCGAGCGGATCGCGGATCGTTGACCCATACGGCCATGGCCCCAGCAGACGACCTCGATCCCGATCCATATTCGAGCCAGGATGTCCGGTGGATCGAGTGGATCCGTCCCCACCGGCTCTTCTCGCTGGCTGGCCGCGTCGCGGTCGTGACGGGCGCCGCCGGCGGAATCGGCAGGTGGCTGGCGGCGGGCTTTGGGTTCGCCGGGGCGGCCGTTGTCATTAACGATCGAGACGAGTCGAGA
This sequence comes from Chloroflexota bacterium, assembly GCA_034434735.1. GTDB lineage: Bacteria > Chloroflexota > Limnocylindria > Limnocylindrales > CSP1-4 > BPIH01. The sequence goes on along the minus strand of DAOTYQ010000049.1, from coordinate 4,027 downwards.
ACGAACGAGACCGTAACTTGGCTCGCCTCGCTCGGCGTCAAAGCTGAGCCGTGTGTCGTGGATCTCATGGAGCCCGACTCTCCTCGTCGCGTCGTCTTCACGGCAGTCGACGCGTTTGGTCGCCTCGATGTGCTCGTGAACAATGCCGGCATCAACGTGCGACGGCCGATGCTTGAGGTCAGCGGTGACGATCTTCGTGACATCTGGACGGTCGACTACATCCGCTGCTACGAGCTGTCCCAGGAAGCAGCGCGCGTCATGCTGCCGCAGGGAGGCGGTGCGATCATTCATGTCGCTTCGGTGAACGTTGAGATCGGTCTCGAGGACGTCTCTCTGCTCGGCCCCACGAAAGCGGCTCTGGGCCAACTCGCCAAGGTGATGACCGTTGAGTTCGCTGAGCACGGGATCAGGACGAACGCGATCGCACCGGGCTTCATGGCGACCCCGATGAACGCCGGGCACTGGAGGCATCCGACGCGAGCCCCGTGGATCTTCGATCGAACGCCGATGCGCCGTCCAGGGCATCCAGCTGAGCTCGTTGGGGTCGCCCTCCTTCTAGCCTCGGACGCAGGCTCGTACCTGAGCGGCCAGACAATCTACGTGGACGGCGGCTTCTTGGCAGGCAGTCGCTGGAACGTGCCGCCCGGCTCCGGGCTGGCAGCGTATCGATCCTGGCTCCGAGCGGGCTGTCCGGTCGGCCTACCGGACGTCGTCGAGGGCCGCGGGGCCGCGACCTCCGCCGACGGCCATACGAGGGGGCAAGGGCATGCCCCTTCAGGCGCGGGAGACCCTGCGATCTGACGCGATCGTCGACGTGCCGGGCCCGTCCTAGAGGGCGCGAGGTCGACCAGCGCACGCGGTCGGTGCAGCGCTGCCGGCGGAGCTTCCAGTCTACGGCGCCGCTGCGGCGCCGCGCCGGTCGGTGACCGAGGCCGAGGTTGCCGCGTTGCCCGGCCGGCCGTCCCGGCGGCCCGACCTGGCCCGGCGCGGCCCGGGGCGGTCCGTCCGGACGAACCAGATCCCGGCCAGGGAGCCGTTCGGGGTGCGGAGCCAGGCCCGGATCTCGCGGTTCCGCGCCGGGAGCGTCGGTCGGAGGACGGCCTCGTGGCGGGCGACCTTGGCGCGGAGCGTCGGATGCTCGGGGACCACGACGAGCCGGCCGACGGCGGCCGGGAGCCAGCCGCGTTCCGGGACGAGGACGGCCCCGGCGATCCGCGCCTTTCGATCGAGGGTGCCGAGGAGGTCCTGGAGGTCGACGAGGTCCGATTTCACCTCGACGATGAGGATCGCCGGGGCCGCCGGGTGCCAGGCGACGAGGTCGATGGCGCCACGCTCGCCGTAGTGGTTGAACGTCCACTCGTGAAGCACCTCCCAACCGTGGGCTCGGAGGACGTCCGTCACCGCGGCGACGATCTGGGCGTGCTCGGCATCGAGGAGTCGGTCGAGTTCGGGGCCGCGCCACCGCAGCCGGAGCTCGAGCGACGCGCCGACGGCAGCGACGACGGCCCGGAGGGCGCGCAGGGTCGACGCGTCGAGGTGGCCGCGCTCGAGGCGGGAGATCTGCTGCTGGCTCTGCCGGGCCCGGCGTCCGAGGTCGCGCTGCGTCAGGCCCAACCGGAGGCGGATGACGCGGATGGTCCGGCCGAGTTTCGCGTCGTCCATGCTCGGCAGTGTCGCGGAGGCCACGTATCGGCGACGTATCGGGGATGGTGCGGCGTGGCGTGGTGCGCCGCACCCCGCTCTCTCAGATCAGCCCGACGATGTCGCGGGTCCCGCCCGGCCGGCGTCTGCCGGAGCCGGGCTGCCTCTCGGGTTTTCGCCCCGGGCGGGGCTATCGACCAGCTCGCCGGCGCTGTGGTGTCTGCCGCCGCCGGTGTCCTCGTCGTTTCCAGGCCCCGGGCGGGGCGATCGACCAGCTCGGCGGCGCTGTGGCGCCCACTGGCATCGGGCTTCTTCTCGTTTACTCCCCCGGGGAGTACGCCAGAAGATCGAGCGCCGTTTTCTACGCCCACCGGACCGACGTCGAGCGTGCGACGCGGCTCCTCGGCAGGCGCCGACCGCGCATTCTTTAACGGATACTTACCGCAGGAGTAGATGAGAAGAACGGCCTGATGCCCTACTACCCGGAGGAGTATCCGAGAAGATCTGCGGCCCGGACCGCGGCGCCGACTCGCCGTGGGAGTAAACGAGAAAACCCGCGCGCCCCGCCGGCCGTTCCGGGAGGACGGCATCCGGCGGCTCCTCCGGCCGGAGCTGACGAGAAAACCCGCGCGCCCCGCCGGCCCTTCCGGGTCCCGCCGCCCGGCAGGGCACGACCCCCCTACAGCAGGTCGAACCAGGCTTGGATCTCGTCCGGGTCGCGCGAGCGCGTCAGGGCGAGCGACAAGAGGAGCCGCGCCTTCCAGGGCACCAGGTCCCCCGCCGCCACCCAGCGTCGGCTTGCCATCGACGGGCTCCGCGCCACCCGCCCGGACCCGACCCGCGAAGCGACGCAGACGACGACCCCGGCCGCCGCCGCCCGCTCCAGTGCCTCCACCTCGGCCGGGGTCGGGTAGCCCGCCCCCGTCGCCGCGCTCACGATCCCGCGCGCCCCGGCCGCCACGAAGGCGTCGATGGCCGCCCCATCGGCCCCGACGTACGAAACGACGACGTCGACCCGAGGCAGGCGCTCGAGCCCCCGGACGTCGAAGGGCGTCGCCGTCGTGTGGAGGCCCTGCGGCCGCCAGAACCAGACGATCCGTCCGTCGGCGTCGGCGACCCCGAGCGGTCCCCGCTCCCGGGCCACGAAGGCGTCGGTTCGGAACGTCGCCCCCTTCGTCACGTCCCGAGCCGAATAGATCCGATCGTCGAGGAGGACGAGGGTTCCGCGCCCGGCCGCCGCGGGGTCGGCCGCGACCCGGATCGCGTTCAGGAGGTTGAGGTCGCCGTCGCTGCTCAGGGCCGAGGCCGGCCGCATCGCTCCGGTGACGACGACCGGCCGCTCGGTGCGCAAGGTCAGGTGGAGGAAATAGGCCGTCTCTTCGAGGGTGTTCGTGCCGTGGGTGACGACGGCCCCGCTGGCGCCGTCGGCGACCGCCGTCTCGATGGCCCGCCCCACCTCGAGGAGGTCGGCGTCCCGGAAGGCGTGGCTCGGCCGGGGCCGAAAGGGGACCGGGACGACCTCGGCCAGGGTCGCCGCTTCGGGGATCCGGGCCAGGAGTTCGTCCGCGCCGAGGCGTCGTCCGGTCTCGAGGTAGAAGGCGAGGTCGAGGCGGTCGGCGCCGAGGGCGTCGATGGTGCCGCCGGTGGCGACGAGGGCGATCCGCGGTCGGTTCGCCATGGCCCAGGCGTGGCGTTCCGTTCCGAAGGACGGGTGCTCGGCTACCCGGCGATGGGCGCGCCCGCGACCGAAGGGGACTCGGTCGGCTCGGCCGCCGCGCCCGACGAACCGCCCGCCTTCGCGCCCGCCGAACCGCCCGCCTTCGCGCCCGCCGCCGTCCAGCTCGCCGCTCGGGTCGCCCACGCCTCGGCGATGGCCGCCGGCGGCCGGTACCGCTCGATCCGGTCGATGAGGCGGCGGATCCGCCAGCCGAACCACGGACCGAACAGGTAGAGCGGCATCGGCTGGAGCCAGACCGCGCTGCCCAGGCTGACCGCATCGGCCCCCGCCCAGAAGTACTCGCGGCAGTCGTCGAAGCTGCGGATCCCGCCCGTGGCGATGATCGGCAGCCGGATCCCCGCGTCCCGGAGCTCGGCGACGACCCGCAGCCCGATCGGCTTGATCGCCCGGCCCGAAAGCGACCCGAACCGGTTCCGCATGAATGGCCGCCCCGTCGCCGGATCGAGCCGGAGCGCCTTCACGGCGTTGATCGCCGTCAGCGCGGCGACGCCGTACCGCTCAGCGAGGCGCGCCTGGGCGACGTAGTCCTCGTCGGGCGAGAGCTTCAGGATGACCGGGTGCCGGCTCCTGGGCACCGCTGCCGCGAGGACCGCTTCCAGGATCGTCTCGAAGGGGAAGTTCACGTTGTGGCAGGAGACGTTGAACTCC
>DAOTYQ010000048.1:0-6520 GCA_034434735.1 Chloroflexota bacterium | reverse complement strand
GCGGTCGGCCGGCCGAGCGGTCGACGGCGAAGGGCGAGGAGGGCGAGGAGGATCGACCCGGCGAGGAGATATCGGCTCGCGGCCATGGCGAAGGGCGGGATCGTCTCGATGGCGAGCGCGATCCCGAGGTACGTCGAGCCCCAGACGAGATAGAGGGTGAGGAGGCCGAGCCAGACGCTCGGCGGCAGCGGTTGGCCCGGGGCGCGGGGCTCGGGGCGGGTTCGGCGGCTCAAGGCCCGGGCATCCTAGCAGCCCCCGGCCAGGGCGGCGGCAGGGCGGCGTGGGCACCGAGCGCGGCGTCGCCGTCCAGGGGCCGCGGCCGGCAGATCCGACACGGTCGGAGGCCCATCGCCGCGGCCTCCGCCGAAGATCGGAGGGGGATCCGATGCCGAGGCGCGATCCGCCGCGCGGTCCGGCAGCTCGGCAGGCAGAAGATCCGGGTCGTCCGCGAGCCGACGAAGCGGATCCCGGCCCGGGCCAGCGCTTCGAGGCCATCGGGATCGGCGCCCTCGGCGGCGAGGAGGCGGCGCTTCGTCTCGGGCCCGCCCAGGGAGTAGGCGCCGAGGTGCCCGTCGGCACGGACGACGCGATGGCAGGGGACGACGAGGGGCACGGGGTTCCGGGCGAGGGCCGTGCCGACGGCGCGGACGGCCTTCGGCCGCCCGATCTCGACCGCGATCCAGGCGTAGGGTCGAACCTCGCCGGGTGGGATCTCGAGGGCCTTGGTGAGAACTGCCCGCTCGAAGGGGGTTCGGCCCCGGAGGTCGACCGGAACCCGGGCTCGCCGGTCGCCCGCGAGGCGGCGCTCGAGGCGGCGACGGAGGTCGGTCGGGAGGGGCGCCGGGGCGAGGGGTCGACCGAGGGCCGACCGGGCCTCGGCCTCGAAGGCCTCGGGCGTCGCCGCTCGGGCGATCCAGGAGACGCCCCGACCGTTCCAGGCGACGAAGACCGTGCCGATCGGCGTCGGCAGCCGGTCGTAACCGTCGGCGAGGCCGAGGGCGCGGAGGACGGCCGAGGGCAGGTCGGGCGGGGCGGGGCGGTGGAGCTCGGCGAGAGCGGTCTCGACGTCGTCGAGCCGGGGCCGCCGGGGCGAGGGCCCGGGTTCGTTCGTCGTCATCGCGTCTCCTCGTTGGTGGCGGCGGTCGCGGCGCGGCCGGCCGGTGCGGGGTCCTGGGCGGCAAGAGTGGCGAGATAGGCGGCCCGGAGTCGGCGAAGGCCTCGGTGGAGCTGGGCCTTCACCGTCCCCTCGGGTCGACCGAGGGCGGCCGCCACCTCCGGGGTCGAGAGGTCGCCGACGTAGCGGAGGACGAGGGGGAGGCGGTAGCGTGCCGGCAGCTCGGCGAGGAGGGCGGCCCAGCCGGCCGATGCCTCGCGCCGGAGGACGACGGTCTCCGGCGAAGCGACCGGATCGTCGTCGACGGGGTCGGGGGTCGTGGCGCCCGGCGGGACGGCCCGAGGGGCGGGCAGTAGAGTGGCTCGACCCTGGTCGGGGTGTGGGGCCGGCGTCCCACCTCGGCGGGCGGTCCTCGTCCGGCGTCGTCGGTTGCGGGCCAGGTTGACGACGATGGCAGCGAGCCAGGGCCGGACGGCGAGCTGCTCGATCCGGCTCGGTTCGAAGCCGGCGAGGGCGCGGTAGGCCCGGACGAGGGCGTCCTGGGCGACCTCCTCGGCATCCCGCTCGTCCGCGAGGAGGCGGCAGGCGATGGAGAAGAGGCGGTCGATCTCGCCGCGCACGAGCCGCTCGAAGGCGGGGTCGAGGTTGCGGGCGAGGGCGGCCGCGAGGGGCTCCGGGCAGCCGTCGTGCGAGCCGTCGTGGGAGCCGCCGTGGTCGGCGAGCGGATGGTCCGGTCGATGCTCCTCCATCAGCCCATGAAACACCATTGCGGCGGGATCGGTTGCGTTCAATGGGGTCGATGCGGCGCCTGGGTCCGACCGTCACCGGCGCGTTACCGGACCGGCTCCGGGTCGGCCCCGCGCCGGTCCCGACGGAGTGCGACAATCCCGGCCATGGCCCACGAGGAGCGCTTCGACGACCTGCTCGCGAGCCTCATCGGCTTCTACCGGACCTGGATCGTCGCCCTCGGCCTCGAACTCGGGCTCTTCGGGGCCCTCCGCGAGGCGGGCGAGGATGGCCTCGACGCCGAGCGCCTCGCCGGGGCGGTCGGCGCCGCGCTGCCCCACGTCCGAAGCTGGCTCACCGCCGCCGACGCCCACGACCTCATCGACTTCGACGGCCGTCGCGCTCGGCTCCCGGAGGCGACGGCGGTGGTCCTTTTGGACGAGCATCGGCCCGAGTACCTCGGCGGCGCCTTCGTCCACGCCACCCTGGCCAGCCTCGACTGGGATCGGCTCGCCGAGGTCGTCCGGACCGGAATCCCGGTTCGGACGCGGCCGGACCGCTACCGGGCCTCCATCGAGCGGCTCACCCTCCAGGACATCGCGGTCTTCTTCGAGGAGGCGTTGGCGGCGCTCCCGGAGCTCGTCGTCGACCTCCAGCGGGGCCTTCGGGTCGCCGACCTCCACTGCGGCGGCGCCCGGTGGCTCATCGCCGTCGCCCGGCGCTTCCCGCGGACCGAGCTCGTCGGGGTCGAGGCCCAGGCGGATTCGGCGGCGCGGGCCCGCCGGAACGTCGCCGAGGCCGGGCTGGGGGACCGGATCAGGATCGAGGAGGCGGAGGTCACCTCCGTGGCGGCTCGGGCGGAGGCCTTCGGGCTCGTCTACTTCCAGTACGTGCTCCACGAGCTCGACGATCCGGTCGGGGCGCTCCGGGCGGGTTGGCAGGCGCTCGCCCCGGGCGGCTGGCTCGTCGTTCTCGACTGGTGCGAGCCGAGCTCACCCGACGAGTACCGCTCGCTCCACGGCCAGCTCGTGGCCGGGATCCAGCTGGACCAGCTCCTCATGGGGACCCGACTGCGGACGGTCGAGGAGATGCTTGGCTTCTTCGAGGCAGCGGGGCTGGGGCTGCCGGAGGTCATCGACCTGCCGTCGGGAGCGACGCTCATCGTGGCTCGCAAGGCGGCGGGCTGAGGCCTGCGTGGGGGGCGGGGCGTTCTCCCGCCGCCGGGATGGTGAGGACGAGACCCGCCCGCCGTCCGCCGGTCGAGTCGGCCGTATCCCTGCCTGGCGGGTACCCCGGGGCTCCCGGGCGGGGCGTGCGGCCGCCCTCTCGAGAGGCCCCCTTCCCGCGGCCGCGTCGGGCGGGGCGCGTGACCGTCGTCACCTCGATGAGGCACCTCCTTCCCGCGGCCGCCTGGGGCGGGGCGTGCGGCCGCCCTCTCGAGAGGCCCCCTTCCCGCGGCCGCGTCGGGCGGGGCGCGTGACCCTGGTGCACATCTTTGCGGCCCCCTCCCGGGTGGAGTCGGGTCGGCATGCCGGATTCGTGCACCCAGATCACGCCGGCGGCCCGAACGGGGCTGGGCCGGGGCGTCCCGGATCGGAATCGTGCACCCGTGTCACGCTTCGAGCCGGAGCGGGGCCTTCCCCCGCCGAAATGTGCATCCCACGCACGCCGACGTCGATCCTGTGCGCCGGGGGCACGAATCCGACCGCGTCCGAGGTGGCGCCGCTGACCCGCGCAGGAGACGTGCACCGGGCGCACGGAGCGGGCGGGCCTCTGGCGGCGGTCGGCGCGCGGAGGGAGACGGTCTGCTAGCAGGCGATCCGGACCCGGGGGCCCAGGCCGCGATTCCGCGGCCGTCGGCGCGGGGAGGCAGACGCTCTGCTAGGAGGCCGGCTCGGCCCGCCCGCCGGCCGGCGGATCGCCCGGCTCCTCGCCAGTCACGACCGGGAGGCCGGCCCGGCTCCAGTCCGAGAAGGAGCCCGGGTAGAGGACCGGGTCCGGGAGGCCGGCCAGGCGCATGGCGATGGCGTGGTGGCAGGCGTTCGTGCCGCTCCCGCACGAGACCACGACCGGCCGACCTTCGCAGCCCAACTCGACGAAGCGCTGTCGCAGCTCCGGCCCGGGCCGGAAGCGGCCGTCGGGCCGCAGGTTCGTCGTGACCGGTGCCGAGCGCGCCGTTGGGATGTGGCCGGCCGCCGGATCGACGGGCTCGACCTCGCCGCGGTAGCGCTCGGGAGCGCGGCCGTCGAGGAGGACGACCGACCCGAGGCGGCGCCGGAGCGCCTCGCGGTCGATGATCTTCCGCCAGCGGGCGGCGAGCTCGAGGCGGGCCGGGGGCCGCACGGGAACCTCGGTCGTCAGCGGGCCGCCGATGGCCAACCAGGCCGCGAGCCCGCCGTCGAGGACGCCGACCCGTCGGTGACCGAGGCCGTCGAGCATCCACCAGAGTCGAGCGGCGACCGTCCCACCGACGTCGTCGTAGGCGACGATCCAGTCGTCGGTCCCGAAGCCGAGGGCGCCGAGTCGAGCGGCGAAGGCGGCCGGATCGGGGAGTGGGTGGCGGCCGGCCCCGCTCGGGGCCGAGAGATCGGCGTCGAGATCGACGAAGACGGCGCCGGGGATGTGCCCCGCCTCGTAGGCTGCCCGCCCGGCACCGGGCTTGGCGAGGTACCAGCGGACGTCGGCGAGGCGAAGGTCAGGGTCCTCGAGGTGGGCGAGGAGGACCTCGGGGGCGACGAGGGGCCCGTGGGTGTGCGCGGCGGCTGCTCGAGAGGGTTCAAGCCCGGTCGGTTCAGGCACGGCCGATGGGGGCGCTGCGGATTCTGGTTTGGGTGGGGGCGAGTCGGGCGCTGCGCGTTCGGGTAACCCGTGCCCGGGCACCGCCGGTTCGGGTGGGGACGAGTCGTTCCCCCACGGGTCCAGGCACCGGCGACCCGTGTGCTACGGGCCCGAGGCTCGCCGGTTCAGGCACGACCCGTTCAGGCCCCGCTGGCTCCGGCACTCGCCGGTTCAGGCGCCGCTGGTATCGGCGGGGATGGCATCGACCGAGATGACACCGACCGGGCAGGCGATGCCGGTCCCGCCGAGGCCACAGTAGCCGTCCGGGTTCTTGGCCAGGTACTGCTGGTGGTAGGCCTCGGCGAAGTAGAAGGGCGGTGGCGGTGGGCCGACGATCTGGGTCGTGATTGGGCCGTAGCCCGCGGCTCGGAGACGCGCCTCGTAGGCCGCCTTCGAGGCTTCGGCCAGGCGGCGCTCGGCCTCGTTGCGAACGAAGATGACGGAGCGGTACTGGGTCCCGACGTCGTTCCCCTGGCGCATCCCCTGGGTCGGGTCGTGGCTCTCCCAGAAGACGCGGAGGAGCGCTTCGTACGAGACCTGGCTCGGGTCGTAGACGACCCGGACGCTCTCGGCGTGGCCGGTCAGACCGGTGCAGACCTCTTCGTAGGTCGGGTTCGGGGTGAAGCCGCCCTGGTAGCCGACGGCCGTCGTCCAGACGCCCGGCGTTTGCCAGAACCGCCGCTCGGCACCCCAGAAGCAGCCGAGGGCAAACTCGGCGACGGCGAGCCCGGCTGGGTAGGGCTCGGTCACAGGATGCCCGAGGATGGCGTGCGGGCCGGGGACGACGATGGGGGCGGGTCGGCCGGGGAGGGCCTCCTCGGGCCTCGGCAGAACGAGCGGGCGATGCAACGACCACATAGCGGGGGCGCTCCTTTCGACCGAGAGTGTAATCGGCTTCGGGGTGGGCGCTGGCTCGGCTGTCTGCCCTGTGCTGGTCTGCCTTGTCGGCTGGATCGCAGCCTGGACGCGCTCGAAGGGATCCGGTGGCGGCTGCTTCGGCCGCCTACCCCGCCTGTCCTGCTCGATGGCTGCCAGACGGCTGCCGCCGGCGGCGACCCGCGGCGGTTGCGCGCCGGCGACCAGCGGCGGCTGCCCGACGCCGGCGACCCGCGGCGGTTGTGCGCTGGCGGCGCGTCTACCACTGGCTGCCAGGCGGCGGCCCGGCGGCGGGAAGACGGTCAGATATTCGTGGGGTGCGTGTGAGCGGTCTGTTCGGCGGGGCCAGCGCGGTGGAGGGCGGTGGTCGTGCCCGGGCCCGTGCTCGGCCGCGCCGTGTCGGACGGGCCACGGGGCGTCGTTCGTTGTCAGCGTCCCGCTCTGGTGAATATCTGGCCGCCGATCCTTGGCATCCATGCACCGGACGCATGGGAGATCAGAACGGGTTGACGATCTGCCCGGGCCGTGCGGGATCGTAGCCGTCATCCATCCACCGGACGCATGGGAGATCAGATCGGGGGCGCCCGTGGGGCCGGCGGGACGACGGTCGGCGCCATCCATGCACCAGATGCATGGATGATCAGAACAAGGCCGGGATCGGGGCGCTGTTATTCGCGGCACGCATATTTGACAGGGGCCTGAGCACGGGCGGCGGCTGGGCGGGCCGAGGGCATTCGCTCGGTGCATATCTGCGAGGAACGCGGGCTGGGCCCAGGCGGGGGCCGGGCCCGGTGGGACGGCCGGGCGGCCGAGAACGACGTCCGGCGACGAGGCGGGGAACCGGGCCGGGGCCAGGCGAGGAGGCCGAGCGACCGACCCGGGGCGGCGAGCGACTAGCCATGCGACGAGGCGGCCGAGGAACCCCGGCCGAGGCCGGGAGCCCCATGCGCCCCGGAGGCCGCCCCA
>DAOTYQ010000047.1:0-7538 GCA_034434735.1 Chloroflexota bacterium | reverse complement strand
GGCCCTCCAGGTGCCGATCGCCTACGCCGCCGGCGGGGTCGTCGTCGCCGACCTGGGGCTTCGGTCGGCCCTGGGGGCGTCCCTCCGCCTCGTCGTCGGGCGGCCGCGGTTGGCGGCCGTCGTCGTCGCCGTTGGCGGGATCGCCCAGATCCTCCTCGTCCTGGCACTGAGCGGGGGCCTCGAGGTCGTGGGTCTCGTCGCCGACCTCGCCGATCTCCGCCTCGACGGGGACGCGCCGCGGACCTTCCTGACCCTCGCCGTTCTCCTGGGGGTGAGCAGCGCCGTCGGTTCGCTCCTCTTCAGCGTCACGTGCCTGGCCGTGGCGCCGCAGGCGGTCGTCGTAGCGCTCGTGCGCGGGACGGCTGGCCTGGAACGAGCCGCGGCGGCCGAGGGGCCGGGCTCGACCCGCTGGCTGAGCGTGCCGATGGCGCTCGGGATCGCGGCCGCCGTCGTCATCTCGGTCGTGGGGATCCAGAACGTCGTCGCCCGGGTCTGACGGCGGGCGGACCTCGGTCCGGATGACGCGCGCGGCGGCCGTGGCGATCCAGAGCGTCGTCGCCCGGCTCTGACGGCGGGCGCCAGGCCGGGTCGGCCGACAGTTCGACGTCGCCGGCGCCCCGTTGCCCCGGCGCGTCCGTTCAGTCCACCCCCAGCTCGCGGAGTCGCTCGTCGTCGATGCCGAGGTGGTGGGCGAGCTCGTGGATGACGGTCAGGCGGACCTCCTCGGCGAGCTCGTCGGGATCGGGGAAGTCGGCCTCGAGCGGGAGCCGAAAGAGGGTGATCTTGTTCGGCACCGGCGCCCAGTCGGCCGCCCATTCGGTCCGCGGAACGCCTTCGTAGAGGCCGTAGAGCGTCTCGTCCGGAGCGAGGCCCTCGGCCCGGCGCTGCTCGGCGCTCGGCTCGTCGTCGATGACGATGGCGACCTCGTCGAGGGCGGACCGAAAGGGTTCGGGGATGGCGGCGAGGGCGGCCTCGACGAGGTCCTCGAAGGAGTGGTGGCGGCGGGGCGGGCGAGCACGCCGGGTGCCGCGGCGGCGTTTGGCCATCGGGCTCGTATCCTACCGGGCGTGGGTGCGGACGGACGAGCGGACGAACGAACTTCTGGCGGGGGTGGCGGTCCGGTCGGGGAGGCGGGCGCGGCCGGCGGCCTGATGGGGGGCGGGCTCGACCTAGGCGCGGCCGCGCAGCCTGACCCCGACCTCGGGGCGGTCCCGCCGCCCGACCCCGGCACTGTCACGCGGCTCGATCCCAGGGCTGTGCCGCGGCTCGACCTCGGGGCGGTCCCGCCGCCCGACCCCGGCGCCGAGCCGGACGCCTTCGTCGTCCTCGTCGGGCCTGCGCTGCGGATCCAGTTCTACGACTGGGGCGGCCCGGTCGGCGAGGGGGGCGAACTCGGCGAGCCCCGCGAGCTCCTCGCGGCCCACGGCAGCTCGCCGCCAGCGGGCCCGCCGGCGAGGGGCGTCCTCCTCGTCCACGGCCTCGCCGGGACGGCCTGGAACTGGGCCCCCGTCGCGCGCCGCCTCCGCCGCCGACTCCGCACCGTCGCCCTCGACCTCCGCGGCCACGGCGGCTCCGACGGCCCGACCGGCCCCTACGACCCGCCCGAGCTGGCGGAGGACGTCGTCGCCGTCGCCGAAGGAGCAGGGCTCCTCGATGGGCCGAGCGACCGGGTCCTCCTCGCCGGTCACGGCTTCGGCGCCATGGTGGCCGCCTGGGCGGCGGCGGCCCTCGGCGAGCGATGCGCCGGTCTCGTCCTCGTCGACGGTGGTTGGGAGGACGTCGCCGAGACGACGGGCCTCGAACCGGCCGAGCTCCTCCGGGCCATGGAGGAGCCGCCCGAGGTCCTTCGATCGATGGCGGCCTTCCTCGCCGACCGGGCCGGCTTCGACCCGGCGAGCTGGGATGCCGATCAGGAGCGGGCGGCTCGAGCGACGGTCGTTGAGTTGCCGGTGGGTCGGGTCGAGTTCGTCGCCCGGCCGCACGTCCTCGCCGCCTGCGTCGAGGCGATGTACGCCTACCGACCGGCGGCGGTCCTGTCGTCCGTGCTCGGGCCCGTCGTCGCCCTCGTCTCGGCCGACGACCCGGATGGTCGCCGGGAGGCGGCGCTGGCGAGGGTCGACGCGGCGCGGGTGGCGGCCGGGCGGCCGGCGATCCGCCCTCTCCGCCTGGAGGCCGGTCACAACCTGATGCGCTACCGGCCGGTCGAGGTGACGGCGGCGATCCTCGATCTGGCGGGCGCGTTACGATCGGCGGCGCGATGACGGACGAGCGAGCGACTTCGACGACGGCCGCGGGCGGCCCGACGGGGAACGCGGGCGCTACGGCGAGCGGGGGCGCTACGGCAAGCGGGGGCGGTTCGGTGGCGGCCCCGGGCGCTTCGGCGGGTTGGGGTGCTTCGGGCGCTCCGGGCGACCCCGGCGGCGTCGCTTCGGCGGGCGCGGGGGCGTCGATCGGCCCAGGCAGAGGCGACTCGGGCGACCCCGCCGCTGAGCAGGCGGCCCGGATCCAACAACTCGTGACCGAGATCGAGACCGAGATCGGCGAGGCGCCCCTCGACGTCGTCGCCGAGATCGAAGGCGACGCCGTCCCCTCCATCGAAGGGCTCGCCGGCGGCCGGCAGGCGGCCGAGGAGAACGCACGGGTCGAGGCGGCGGTCCGGCAGATCCTCGTCGAGATCGGCGAAGATCCGGATCGGCCCGGGCTCCGCGGTACGCCGGAGCGGGTCCATCGGATGTACGCCGAGCTCACCGCCGGCTACCGGGTCGATCCCGACCGGCTCGTGAACGGGGCGATCTTCCCGGTCGACTACAGCGAGATGGTCGTCGTCAAGGACATCCCCTTCTACTCGCTCTGCGAGCACCACCTCCGGCCCTTCTTCGGGACGGCCGGGGTCGCCTACATCCCGAAGGGTCGTGTCATCGGGCTCTCGAAGATCCCCCGGATCGTCGAGATGTACGCCCGTCGGCTCCAGGTCCAGGAGCGCCTGACCCAGCAGATCGCCGACTTTCTCATGGAGCGGCTCGAGCCGAAGGGGGTGGGGGTGGTGATCGAGGCGACCCACCTCTGCGCGGTCATGCGGGGGGTTCGCAAGCCGGGCACGGTCATGACGACGGCGGCGGTCCTCGGCCTGTTCCGCTCGAACGACAAGACGCGGGCGGAGTTCTTCGCCCACCTGGAGCGTCGGCCGCCGGCCCCGTGAGGGGAGGGTGGGCCTCCGGCGCCGTCGGCCCGTCGCGTCGGTCCAGGCCAGGAGGCCGTCGCCCCGGAAGGGTGTGCGCCGGGTGCACATCTCCGCGGCTGCGGCTGGCGCCGGGGCGGCCAACGTGCGAATTCTGTGAGCCCGGTGCACACCTCTGGCAGATCGGAGAGCGAGGGGCCGCGCCGATGTCGAAAGCGTGCAGCGGCCGCACGTTTCGGTCCAGGGCACGGGCCGCGAGCGCCAAGATGTGCACCCCACGCACGTCGATGTCAGAAACGTGCACCGGGTGCACGGAACCGGTCGGCGGGCGCCTGGGGCACCGGTCGACCGAGCCTCGGTAGCCGGCACGGTGCGCCCGGTGCACGGTTGGGGAGCGAAGGGAGGCGCCGGCCGGTCCGGATCAGCGCCCGGTCTCGCGGAGGAACCGCCGTACAATCGGCGCCATGACCGAGCGGCCGATCAAGGTCCTCATCGCCAAGCCCGGCCTCGATGGCCACGACCGAGGGGCGAAGGTCCTCGCCCGCGGGCTTCGGGACGAGGGCTTCGAGGTCATCTACACCGGCCTCCGCCAGACGCCCGAGATGATCGTGGCGGCGGCCCTCCAGGAGGACGTCGACGTCGTCGGCCTGTCGATCCTGTCGGGGGCCCACATGACGCTCCTGCCCAAGGTGACCCGACTCCTCCGCGAGAAGGGGATGGACGACGTCCTCGTCACCGCCGGAGGGATCATCCCCGACGACGACATCCCGGCTCTCAAGGCGGCCGGGATCGCCGAGGTCTTCGGGCCGGGGACGACGATCCGCGAGGTCGCCGACTTCATCCGGGCCAACGTCCGGCGGGCCTAGCCGGTGGCGGTGCGGTTCGGCCGCCCCCTCGACCCGGCCGAGCGAGGCGTCGCGCTCGCCGAGGCGGCCCTGGCCGGCGATCGCCGGGCCCTCGCCCGACTCCTCACGGAGGTCGAGAACCGGACGGCGGCCGCCGAGGCCGCCCTTCGACTCCTCTATCCGCGGGCCGGGCAAGCTCACCTCGTCGGGATCACCGGGCCGCCGGGAGCGGGGAAGAGCACCCTCGTCGCCGTGCTCATCGGCGAGCTCCGCCGCGCCGGGCGGTCGGTGGCCGTCATCGCCGTCGATCCCTCGAGCCCGATCACCGGTGGCGCCCTCCTCGGCGATCGGGTCCGGATGCAGGCGTACGCCGAAGATCCCGACGTCTTCATCCGCTCGATGGCGGCCCGCGGTCACGCCGGCGGGCTGGCGGCGACGTCGGGGGCGGCGGCCGCGGTCCTCGATGCCGTCGGCTTCGACGTCGTCTTCCTCGAGACCGTCGGGACGGGCCAGAGCGAGGTCGAGGTCGCCGCCGCGGCCGACACGACGGTCGTCCTGGAGGCGCCGGAGATGGGCGACGAGATCCAGGCCATCAAGGCCGGCCTCCTCGAAGTGGCGGACATCGTCGTCGTCAACAAGGGCGACCGCCCCGGGGCGCAGCGGACGGCGGCCCAGCTCCGGGCGATGCTCTCGGCGGCGGCGGTGGCGGCCGAGTCCGCGGCGGAGCGGGCCCACCACCGGCAGGTCCGCCTTGAGCGCGCCCAGCACCAGAGAGTGCGCCAGAGAGTGCGCCCCGACCGGGCGCAGCACGAGGGGGCCGACGACCAGCGCGCCCAGAGCCGGAGCGCCACTGTCGACGCCGGCACGGGGGAGCGCGGACCCACCGACCTCGACGATGCCGGCCGGCCTCGCCCGAAGCGGCCCGAGGTCCTCGTCACGACCGCGGCGACCGGGGAGGGCGTCCCCGAGCTCCTGGCCGCCATCGATCGGCGGCGGCGTCTCGGGGCGGAGGATGGAGCGGTCGCCGCGGCCCGGCGGGCACGGGCGGATGCCCTCCTCTGGACCGTCGTCGTCGAGCGGGCCCGCGATCGCCTCGCCCGACCCGAGGCGGCGGCCGTCGCCGACGCCATCGTCGACGCCGTCGCCGAGCACCGCCTCGATCCCTACGCCGCCGCCGACGAGCTCCTCGCCCTCCTCGCCGGAGGGGCGCGGGCCGCGGACCCGACGTGCTGATCGGCGGGACGCGGGACGGCGGCGCGGGACGGCCGCGGACGCGGGACGGCGGCGCGTGCATCGTTCCCTGGACAGTTCGGGAGGATCGGCCATGTCGATCGAGACCGTCTTCGTCGCCGGCGCCGGGCTCATGGGCCACGGCATCGCCCAGGTTCTCGCCGCGGCCGGGCGGCGGGTCATCCTCTACGAGCCCGAGCTCGACCGGGCCCGGGCCGGGCGGGCCCGGATCGCCGGCAACCTCGATCGGGCCGTCGCCAAGGGGCGGCTGACGGCCGGCGAGCGGGACGTCATTCTCGAGCGGATCGAGGCCGTCGACGAGATCGAGCGGGTCGGCGAGGCCGACCTCGTCGTCGAGGCGGTCTTCGAGGACGTCGCGGTCAAGCAGGGGCTCTTCGCCGAGCTCGACCGCCTCGCCCGGCGGGAGACGATCTTTGCCTCGAACACCTCGTCCATCTCCATCGGCCGCCTCGCCGAGGCGGTGGCGCCGGGGCGCCGGCGGCGCTTTCTCGGGATGCACTTCTTCAGTCCCGTCCCGGTCATGCCGCTGGTCGAGCTCATCCCCGGGCCGGCGACGGAGGCGGGCGTCGTGGAGGCGATCCGGGAGCTCGCCGGGGCGCTCGGGAAGCAGGTCATCGTCGCCGCCGATCGGCCGGGCTTCATCGTCAACCGGATCCTCATGCCCTTCCTCGCCGAGGCGATCCGGGCCTACGAGGCGGGGGTCGGGACGGCCGAGGACATCGACACCGGGGCCCGGGTCGGGTTGAACCACCCGATGGGGCCGCTCGAGCTCGCTGACTTCATCGGCCTCGACGTCTGCCTCAACGTCATGCGGGTCCTCCACGCGGGGCTCGGCGCCGACCAGTTCCGGCCGCCGCGCCTCCTGGAAGAGCTCGTCGCCGCCGGGCACCTGGGCCAGAAGACGGGCCGCGGCTTCTACACGTACCCGCGGGCGGGCGGCTGAGGCGCTCGCTGCGGCGGGAGCGGTGCAGCATGCGTGGGACAATCCCAAAGAACGGCCGGCGTTCGGGGCTGCTGGCCACCGCGTCGCCCTGACCGAACAGAACGGGGGTGGCGAGAGGGCGGCTGCCTGGGATGTCGCCCTGACCGAACAGAACGGCGGTGGCGGGCGGCCGACCGCTCGGGATGTCGCCCTGGCCGAACAGAACGGGGGGTGGCGAGAGGGCGGCTGCCTGGGATGTCGCCCTGGCCGAACAGAACGGCGCCACGGGCCGAGTGCGCGACCGCGACGTCGCCGTGAGCGAACAAAACGGCACTCTCCGCGACACAGACGGGCGTTCTGTTCGCCCACCGCGACGCGGCAGACAGCCGAGGCGGCCAGACCCGCGTTCTGTTCGCTCCGGGCGACGCGGCAGACAGGCGACGCGCCGCGACCCGCGTTCTGTTCGCCCATGGCGACGTGGCACACCGCCGAGACGCAGGCCGACACGGGGCGCAGGACGGTCCGGCGACCGAACAGCACGGCTGCCCTTCAGCCTGGCGGACTACAGGGGGAAGCCGGCGCGTCCGAGCTCGGCGGCTAGTCCCAGGCGAGGGCGACCTCGCCGAGGAGCTCGACGAGCCGACGGGCGTTCTTCGGGGCAAGGGCGAGCGTGTCGTTGTTGAAAAAGGCGTAGGCCTCGCAGCCGTCGAGGGCAGCTGCCCGGAGCCGGTCCGCCCAGGGCCGAAGCTCGGCATCGGTGTAGTCGTGGGCCCAGCCACCGGCCAGGCCGTGAAAGCGGAGGGCGACGAGATCCGTCGTCCGGGGCGCCGCCGGCGGCATGATCGTCGAGCTCACCCAGCAGTAGGCGACCCGGGCCGCGGCCAGGTCGGCGAGGACGTCATCGGTCAGCCAGGTGGGGGGGCGGAACTCGACGACGTGGCGGAACCGGGAGGCGTCCGCTGCCAGGAGGGCGAGGAAGTCGGCCAGGCGTGGCGGGTCACGGCGGAGACTCGGCGGGAGCTGCCAGAGGAGGAACGCGACGGCCTCGGCGTCGGCCAGCGGCGTCACCCGCTCGACGAGCCGCCGGAGCTCGGAGGCGCAGTCGACGAGGCGCCGGACGTGGGTGATGAGCCGCGAGCCCTTGAGGGCGAAGCGAAAGCCCGGTCGCTCGGCGGCCGTTCGACGCCAGGCGGCGATGGCGGCCTCGGTCGGGAGCCGATAGAAGCTGGCATCGACCTCGACGGCCGGGAAGCGGGTCGCGTAGTAGGCGAGCCAGCGGTTCGTCGGCAGCCCGGGCGGGTAGAAGCGGCCGCGCCAGTCCCGGTACTGCCAGCCGCAGGTT
>DAOTYQ010000046.1:0-8409 GCA_034434735.1 Chloroflexota bacterium | reverse complement strand
CGGATCGACGGCGTTGAGGACGTGGGTCGCCCCGGTCGCGCGGACGAGCGCTTCGACCGTCGCCCGGTCGCCGGCATCGACCGATCGGCCGACGGCCACGAACCGCTGATCGCCGACCCGATCGACGGCCCGGCGCGCCCGCTCGGGCACGTAGTCGCAGACGATGACTTGCTCGAAGAAGTCGCGCCGGGCGGCGATCGGCACGACGGCCGAGCCGACACCGCCGGCCCCGATGAGAAGGATTCGCATGGCAAGAGTGTCACCCGTGAGCCGCGGCCCTGCTCGGGCGTTCCGCAGCCCGCGCCGAGCGAGACGGTTCGAGCCGGCGGTCCAGCCCCAGCGCCGGTCCCCGCCGCTGCGCCGACCTCAACGGAGTCCGAGGAGCGCGGTCATGACCGTGATCCCGACCGCGATGATCGCCAACCCGGTCGCGTCGAAGACCGCCCCGGCCCGGATCATCCGCGGCAACGGCACGAGCCCGGTCCCGTAGACGATGGCGTTCGGCGGCGTCGAGACCGGGAGCATGAACCCGTACGACGCACCGAACACCGCCCCGAGGGCCGGCACGACCGGGTCGAGGCCGGCGGCGACCGCGATGGGGATGACGACCGGCACGATGATGCCGACGCTCGCCGTGTTCGAGGCCGCCTCCGAGATGACGATGGCGGCCCCGACGGCGAGGGCGGTGACGGCGAAGAGCGAGGGCGCCCCGAGGCCGGCGGCGAGCCCCTCCCCGACGACCGCGGCCAGCCCCGACGTCGTGAGGAGCGTCCCGAAGGTGATCCCCGATCCGAAGAGGAGAATCGTCCCCCAGTCGATGCGGGCGGCCTCCGGCCAGGGGAGCGGGAAGCGCCGAAGCGAGCGATCGAGGGGGATGAGGAAGAGGAGCGAGGCGGCCAGGATGGCGACCACCCCCTCGTCGAGCCGCTCTCGGAGGAGGATCGCGATCGGCGCCGTCTCGCCGAGGACGAGGCCGGCCAGACCGGGCGCGACCCAACCGGCGACGGCGACGCCGAAGGCTACGAGGGTCGCCCACTCCGCCGCCGAGACCGGGCCGAGGCGGGCCCGCTCCGCGTCGAGGAAGGCGCGCACACCGGGGATCCGGTCGACCTCCGGCCGGTTCAGGCCGACGAGGATGACGCAGAGGGCGGCGAACATGAGCGCGACGATGGGCGCCGCCATGGCCATCCAGGTCAGGAAGTCGATCTGGAGCCCCGTGGCGTCGCGGATGAACTGACGGCCCAGCAGGTTCGGCGGGCTGCCGATGGGGGTGAGGAGACCGCCGACGCTCGCCCCGTAGGCGATCATGAGCATGAGGGCGACGGCGAGGTTCCGGCTCCGGGGCGGCCCCGAGGAGCCCCTCGCGGCGTTCGACCGGAGGAGCCCACCGAAGACCCGGACGATCCCGACCCCGATCGGAAGGAGCATCGCCGCCGTCGCCGTGTTCGAGATGACGGCCGAGAGGCTGGCGGCGACGAGGCCGAAGGCGACGATGGTCCGGGTCGTCGACTCGGCGACGCCCGGCAGGGCGAGGATCCGGAAGGCGAACCGGCGGTCGAGCCCGTGGAGGGTCATCGCCCGGGCGAGCATGAAGCTGCCGATGAAGAGGAAGATGGTCGGCGAGGCGAAGGCGCCGAAGATCGTCGCCGCCGGCGCGACCCCGAGGAGCGCGCACAGGCCGAGGCCGAAGAGGCCGGTAATCGGGATCGGGACGACCTCGCTCACCCACCACACGACGACGAGGGCGAGGACGGCGGCCAGCCGCTGCTGGTCGGCCGCAAGCGGCAGCGGGGCGAGGAGGAGGCCGAGGGCGAGGGAGGGCCCGAGCAGGGCGCCGACGATCCGACGGAGCGGCCCGGCGCCCTCGCCGACGGCCTCGGCGGAGATGAGTCGCTCCTCGACGGCGACGAGCTGAGCGGTCGGATCCGCCGCCGCCGGCGGGTCGTCGCCGCGCTGGGGGAGGTGCGACCCGGGCGGGCCGAGAACATCCATGCTTCGGGTACCGTAACCGACGCCTTCCCGCGGCGAAACGACGCGATCGGCCCCTCCTCGGGGTGACGACCCGCCCGATCGCGGGAGGCGGGAGAGCCCGCGAACGGTCCGCGCCCAGCCCGAAGCCTGAGTCATACCAATAAGACCAATCTGTGGTAGGCTTCGCCGACGACGGTGGCGAAGGAACCCCTCTACTCCCAGATCGCGACCCGGGCGGCAGCCCTCATCGCCGCCGGCGAGTGGCAGCCCGGCCAGCGCCTCCCGCCGGAGCGCGTCCTCTGCGAGCGCCTCGGCGTCAGCCGGACGACCCTTCGACTCGCCCTCGCCGAACTCGAGGCCCGTGGCCTCATCAGCCGCCATCAGGGGCGCGGCACCTTCGTCACCAGACCGCGGCTCGACGCCGATGCGACGGACTCGTTCAGCCTCAGCGCTGCCCTCCTCCGGCGCGGGCACGAGCTCCGGAGCCGCGTCCTCGCGGTCGAGGCAGTCGAGGCCGGTCGGCACGTCGCCACCGACCTCGGCTGCCGCCCGGGAGACCCCGTCCTCCGCCTCGAACGCCTCCGCCTCCTCGACGGCGAGCCGCTCATGCTCGAGCTCGCCCACCTCCCCCTCGATCGCTTCCCGGATCTTGCGACGAAGGACTTCGAGGCGCGCTCCCTCTACGCCATCCTCGCCGAGGACTACGGGACCCGCCCGGCCCTCGCCCGCGAGTCCCTGGAACCCGTCGTCTGCCGGACGCGCGAGGCGACGATCCTCGGCCTGCCGCGTCGGGCGCCCGCCCTCCGCATCGTCCGGCTCACCGCCGACGAGCACGGCCGGCCCATCGAGACGAACGACGCCCTCCTCCGTGGCGACCGCTGCCGGATCCTCCTGACCCGGACCGCCGACGGCTGGCTCGACCGGGCGACGAGCACGACGGCGGTCGGCTGGCTCGAGCGGATCAGCGCCCCGAGCGTCCTCGGGGCGACCTTCGGCCGGGAGGCGACCGCGCCTGGAGCACGCCCGACACCGAGAACGCGCCCGGCGCCGGGAGCGCGGCGGACGGCTCGGGCGGGACGGGCCGACCGATGACGCGGGGGTCCCGATGAGCACGCCGACGAACCTCGAGCCCGACGTCATCGAGCGTCTGCCGCTCCTCGGCCGGGCCGATGTCGTCGTCGTCGGGTCGGGCTCGGCCGGTTCGAGCGCCGCCGTCGCCGCCGCCCGAACCGGCGCCTCCGTCGTCCTCGTCGAGAAGCTCCCCTTCCTCGGTGGGACCTCGACCGCCGTCCTCGACACCTTCTACGGCTTCTGGACCCCCGGCGAGCGCCCCCGGAAGGTCGTCGGTGGCCTTGGCGACGAGGTCGTCGCCGCGCTCCGGCGGCTCGGCCCGGTGGTCGAACGGCCGAACACCTACGGCGCCGGGACGGGGATCACCTACCACCCCGAGCACCTGAAGGTCGTCTGGGAGCGCCTCGCCATCGAGGCGGGCGTCCGGGTCGTCCTCCACGCCGTCCTCCAGGGTGCCGTCGTCCGCGACCGGCGGGTCGTCGCCATCGCCGTGGCGACGAAGGCCGGCCTCCGGCGGGTCGAGGGCCGCCTCTTCGTCGACGCGTCCGGCGACGCCGACCTCTCCGCCTACGCCGGCTTCAGCCTCGAGACGGCCGGCGAGCTCGAGCCGGCCCAGACCCTGACGACGACCTTCCGGATGGTCAACGTCGATCTCGCCCGCCGGCGGGCGCTGCCCCGGGCTGAGCTCCATCGCCGCATGGCCGAAGCGGCCGCCTCGGGCGCCTACGACCTCCCCCGCCGCGAAGGCTCGGACCACATCACCCCCATCGAGGGCGTGACGGCGACGGTCATGACCCGCCTGGAGTCGTACCGACGCGAGGCGGACGGGCGGCTCGTCAACGTCACCGATCCGGACTTCCTGACCGCGGCCGAGATCGACGGCCGTCGCCAGGCCCTCGAGTACGCCCGCTTCCTCGTCGACTGCGTCGACGGCTACGAACGGGCCGCCCTCGTCGCCCTGGGGACTCAGATCGGGATCCGGGAGACCCGGCGGGTCTACGGCGACTACCGGCTGACGCGGGACGACGTCCTCTCGGCCCGCCAGTTCGACGACCAGATCGGGCTCTGCGGAGCCCCGATCGAGGACCACCGGGCAGGTCCCGACACCCGCTGGCAGTACCTGCCCGAGGGGACAGCGGTCGGGATCCCGTACCGGACCCTCCTCGTCCGGGACGCGGCGAACGTCCTCGTCGCCGGGCGCTGCTTTTCCGCCACCCACGACGCCCACGCCTCGGTCCGGAGCATGGCCCAGTGCATGGCGATGGGCCAGGCGGCGGGGACGGCGGCGGCCCTGGCCGTGGCCGCGGGGCGCGACCCGCGGGACCTGCCGGTGGCGCAGCTCCGCGATCGGCTCCGGGCCGACGGCGCGATCCTCGAGCTCGGCGCCGATGGCTGAACCGGTCGCCCCACGGCTCCGGATGCTCTTCGTCGGCGTCGACACCCGGGGCTCGTCGATCCACCGGATCTTCCCCCGCTGGGCGGCCGCCCTGGGGCTCGACGCCGAGCTCGTCGGCCGCGACATCCCCCTCGGTGCCGAACCGGGCGCCTTCCGGGCCGTCGTCGAGGAGATCCGGACCGACCCGTCGATCCGCGGCGCCCTCGTGACGACCCACAAGGTCTCCATCGTCCGCCACGCCGGCGACGGCATCGACGAGCTCGATCGCTGGGCGGGGCTCTGCGGCGAGGTCTCCTGCCTCGCCAAGCGCGACGGGCGGCTCCTCGGCTGGGCGAAGGATCCGGTGTCGTCCTGGGAGGCCTTCGTCGAGATCGCCGGGGCCGACTACTTCGCCCGTCACCCCGGCGCCGAGGTCCTCTGCCTCGGGGCCGGCGGGTCGGGGACGGCCTTCACGGCGCGCCTCCTGACGGTCGAGGCCCCGCCGGCCCGGATCGTCGTCACGAACCGCTCGCCCGAGCGGCTGGTGGCCCTCCGCGAGATCCACCGCCGGGTAGGGGCATCGGTGCCGGTCGAGTACCGCGCCGTCGGCGCCGCCGAGGAGACCGACGCCCTCCTCGCCGCCCTCCCGGCGGCCTCGGTCGTCGTCAACGCGACGGGTCTCGGCAAGGACCGGCCGGGGTCGCCGATCAGCGACGCGGCTCGCTTCCCGGAGCGGGCGATCGTCTGGGACTTCAACTACCGCGGCGCCCTCGGCTTCCTCGAGCAAGCGCGGAGCCAGGCCTCGGCCCGCGGCCTCACCGTCGTCGATGGCTGGCGCTACTTCGTCATCGGCTGGATCCTCCACGTCGCGGAGGTCTTCGATCTCGCCCTCGACGAGGCGCGCCGTGCCGAGCTCGCCGCCATCGCCGACGCGGTGCGGACCGACCAGGAGCTTGGGAGGACCTGACCATGCCCTTCGTTCGAACCGTCCTCGGTGACGTCGAGACCAGCCAGCTCGGGGTCGTCTACGCCCACGAGCACCTCGTCATCGCCGGCGGCCGCCCCGTCGAGCGGGAGCCGGACTTCCTCCTCGCCGACGTCGAGCGGGCCGTCGCCGAGCTGGAGCCGGCCAAAGCCCTCGGCCTCCGGACCATCGTCGACGCCATGCCGTGCGACGCCGGCCGCGACGTCGGCCTCCTGGCCGAGATCAGCCGCCGGGCCGGGATCCACGTCGTCGCCCCGACGGGCCTCCACCACGAGCGCTACTACGAGGACCGCCACTGGAGCCGCACCTACGAGACCGAGGAGATCGCCGAGCTCTTCGTCGCCGACATCGAGGTCGGCATCGACGCCCGCGACTACGTCGGACCGCTCGTCCGCCGGACGCCACACCGGGCCGGGGTCATCAAGATCGCCGGGTCCGAGGGCGGCCTCTCGGCCCGCGACGAGCGGATCTTCGACGCGGCCGCCATCGCCCACCGGCGGACCGGTTGCCCGATCCTGACCCACTGCGAGAACGGGACCGGCGCCCTCGAGCAGGTCCGGCGCCTGACCGATGGCGGCGTCGACCCCGGCCACGTCGTCTGCTCGCACGTCGACAAGGTCGTCGACCGGGGCTACCAGCGGGCGATCTTCGCCACCGGCGCCTGCGTCGAGTACGACCAGGCCTTCCGCTGGCCGGCCGACGGCCCGAACGGGACGCTGACCTGCATCGAGTGGGCGATCGAGGACGGCTTCGCCGATCGGATCGTCTTGGGCCTCGACGCCGCTCGACGCCGCTACTGGTCGGCCTACGGCGGCTGGCCCGGCTGGACGTATCTCCTCGGCCCCTTCTCGGCCCTCCTCGCCGAGCGGGGCGTCCCCGAGGCGACCCGACGGGCCTTCTTCGTCGAGAATCCGGCCCGGGCCTTCGCCTTCGCCCCCGTCGCCCCGCGGGCCTGAACGGGAGGACGCGACCATGACCGAGCCATCGCCCGATCGACCGCCGGTCCGGCTCGGTGGCGCGCTGACGACCTCGGTCGTCGGCTCCCACGCGCACCCGGGTTGGATGGAGATCGCCCTGGCGGCCATCGAACGGGGCGAAGGCGGGCCGGCCGACCTCGCCGAGCTCCTCGACGACGCCGTCGACCTCGCCATCGCCGACCAGGAACGGGCCGGGATCGACGTCGTCACCGACGGCGAGATGCGCCGGGCGGGCTTCTTCACGGCCGAGTTCTACCGCCATCTGACGGGCGTCGTGCCGCTCCCGCCGGAGCGGCGCTGGGGACCCGCCGGGCACGACCAGCAGCACCGCTTCGCGGTGACCGAGCCGATCGCGGCGCCGGCCGGGCTCGGTGTCGTCGATGAGTTCCGCTTCGCCGTCGGCCGGACGAGGCGGCCGCTCAAGGTGACGATCCCGGGGCCCTTCACCCTCTCCGGTCGGCTGCGGACCGGCCCGGGCGAGGTCTATCGCGACCGGGCGGCTGCCGCCGAGGCCTTCGTCCCGATCGTCAACGCCGAGCTTCGCGCCCTCGCCGCGGCCGGGGCCAGCTTCATCCAGATCGACGAGCCGTCGCCGGCCATCCACCCCGATGCCCCGGTCGACTTCGCGGCCCTCCTCGCCGGCGCCACGGCCGGGCTCCGCGGCGTCCGGATCGGCGTCCACCTCTGCTTCGGCAACTACGTCGGCCGGCCGCTGGCGAAGCGGACGTACCGGCCGGTCCTCGATCAGCTCCTCCGCTTTCCGGCCGACGAGCTCGTCCTCGAGTTCGCCAATCGGGAGCTCGCCGAGCTCGACATCCTGCCGGTCCTGGCGAGTCGCTTCGACCTGGCCGTCGGGGTCGTCGACGTGAAGAGCTACTACCTCGAGACCGCCGAGGACGTCGCCGAGCGGGTCGAGCGGGTCCTGGCGGCCGGCGTGCCGGAGGCGCGGCTCTCCCTCGTCCCCGACTGTGGCTTCAGCCAGACGGCCCGCTGGGCGGCGACGGCGAAGCTCCGGGCCCTCGTCGCCGGGCGCGATCTCGTCCGGGGAACCCGCACCAGCAGGGAGGCGAACGATGCCTGACCACGCCAGCACGGCCGACCGCGCCAGGACGGCCGACCGCGCCAGGACGGCGGCCGCTCGGCCCGCCCTCCCGGCGCCGATCGTCGAGGGCCGGGTCATCGCCATCGCCCGCCGTCTCGAGCCGGCGACGCTGCCGGCCGTCGCCGAGGCCCTGGCGGCGAACGGGATCAGGGTCTTCGAGGTGACCATCGACAGCCCGGGCGCTGTCGAGTCGATCCGGGCCCTCGCCGAGGGCCCGCTCGCCGAGCGACTCCTCGTCGGGGCCGGGACGCTCCTGTCCGTCGGCGAGGCGGAGGCGGCCGTGGCGGCCGGGGCCCGTTTCCTCGTGACCCCGCACCTCGACCCGGAGCTCATCGGCTGGGCGGCCGAGCGGGGGATCCCGATCCTGCCGGGGGCCTTCACCCCGACCGAGATCGTCACCGCCTGGCGGGCCGGGGCGGCGGCGGTCAAGCTCTTCCCGGCCTCGGTCGCCGGGCCAGCCTTCATCCGGGACTTCCGGGGGCCGTTCCCCGACATCCCGCTCATCCCGACGGGGGGCGTGAGCGTCGAGAATGCGGCCGACTTCCTCCGGGCAGGGGCCGTGGCGGTCGGGCTCGGGTCGTGGCTGACGGGAGCCGGCGACCCGGCCGAGGTCGGCCGGCGGGCGGCGGCGGTGGCGGAGGTCGTCGCCGGGGTGGTCCGACGGGCAGCGGTTTGATCTCGGCGGCCGCCCGCGGGCACAGACGCTGGTGCGCCAGGCGCCTACGAGCCCTCGACCGAGAGGCGTGCCGCGATCTCGCTGACGCGGCGGCCGGCGAAGTCGACCGACGTCGGTGCGCCCGGGGCAAGGGGCACCAGCGTGCCATCGGCTCCAACGCTGAAGAGGCCCTGCGGACCGCCGACGGCGACGTAGACGCCGTCATCGCGAGGACTCGGAGCGATGAAGGCGAGGTAGCGCCCGCCCGGCACC
>DAOTYQ010000045.1:0-1846 GCA_034434735.1 Chloroflexota bacterium | reverse complement strand
TTCCTCGTCGGTCACCGACCGCGGCGCCGGGTGGCGAGCCCGGCCATCGTCGCCCTCCGGGGACGGGGTTCGGCCCTCGTCCGGCCCGACCCGTTCCTCGCCCTCGAGTCGCGCCTCGACTGGCTCGCTGCCCTCGCCGGTGAGGAGGCGCGGCACGCCCGCTACCGACGGCCGGTCGTCGTCGTCCTCTGTGAGCTCCGGTCGGCGGCCGCCCCCGTCGCGCCACGGGTCGAGGCCGGCCTCGTCCGCCGCTTCGCCGATCTCCTCCGACGGGAGACCCGGGCGACGGACCGGATCGCCCGACTGGGGCCGGCCCGCTTCGCGATCCTCCTCCCGGAGACGACCGAGGTCGGGGCGACCCAGCTCGTCGAGCGGCTTCAGGCCCGAACAGCGGACTGGTCGAACGGCACACCCGGCGTCGTGGTCGGGGCCGGCTGGGCGAGCCCGCGGCGCGGGGAGACGCTCCGCGAGGCGATGGCCAAGGCCGAGGCGCGGCTGGTTGGCAACGTACCGCCGACGGACCGAAAGCCGCTGGCGCTTGACACGCTCTGACTCAACCTATATGATACGCGCCGCAAAAGCACAAGAACCCGGCGCTTGCCGGAGACCGAGTTGGGAAGGAGGTGAGGAACGATGAGCGTCGAGATCATCGCCATCCCGCGGATCGTCGCGGGCGTCCTCCTCGCCGGCCACGGCCTCCAGAAGCTCGCCGGTTGGTTCGGCGGCGGTGGGATCCGCGGCACGGCCGCCTTCCTCGAGCAGCTCGGCTTCCGGCCGGGACGCGGGTGGGCGTACGCCGTCGGGCTGGCTGAGACCCTCGGCGGGGCGAGCCTCGCCCTCGGCTTCTTGACGCCGCTCGGGGCCGTGCTCGTCCTCGGTGTCCTCGTGACGGCGATCCTCGTCGTCCACGCCTCTAAGGGTCTCTGGAACCACAACGGCGGGATGGAGCACCCGTTCGTGCTCGCCTCGATCGCCCTGACGACGGCGATCGGCG
This sequence comes from Chloroflexota bacterium, assembly GCA_034434735.1. GTDB lineage: Bacteria > Chloroflexota > Limnocylindria > Limnocylindrales > CSP1-4 > BPIH01. The sequence goes on along the minus strand of DAOTYQ010000045.1, from coordinate 852 downwards.
GGCCGGGGCGCTTCTCCGTCGATGCGGCCCTCGGGCTCGACCTGCCGGTCTGGCTCGGCTGGCTGGCGGCCGGGGTCGTCTTCCTCGGCGTCCTGGCGGCCCTTGCCATCCGGGCTCGGGCGACGCCGGCCGGTCGGTCGATGCCGACGACCGGCCCGACGGACCGCGTTCTGGGTGGCCGGCCGGAGGCGGAGCAGCGCGGTGTCCGGGCGGCGATGACCGCCCTTCGGACCCCGCTCGTCGGTGGCGGCTGGGCGCTCCTCGTCGAGGAGCGGATGCTTCGGATCCGCCGCTGACGGCCGTCGGCGGCAGGGCGCCCGCGGCGACCCGTCGTCGATCCCTGCTCGGCCCGGCCCACCTTCGTCGTGATCGATGCCGTCGCCTTGGTGAGGGCAGCGATGGCGGCGACGGACCGCTGACCGTCGAAGCACGGTCTTTCGGGCCGGGCCCCCGATGCCGGCCCATTCGGCCGTTGATCCGGTCCCGACGGCCGGCGTACGATTCAGATCACGCTCCTCGACACGCGGACAAGGAGGTGGAAGCGATGGCACGACGGCCTCATGCCGGCGTCACGGCGCTCGCACCGCTCCGGGTCGCGATCGAGCGGTTCCGGTCGCGGCACGTGCGCCCGCCGGTCGATCTCCGCGACGACTCCCATGCCTACACCCTCGTCGTCGACCTGCCCGGCGTCGAACCGGCCGACGTCGAACTCACCGTGTCGGGTCGGACCCTCGATCTCCGCGCCCGCACGGCGAGCGAGGCCGAACGGGTCGAAGGTGGCTACCTGGTTCGGGAACGTCGAGCCGGCGTTTTCGTCCGTCGCCTCACCCTGCCCGATCCCGTCGATGCCGG
>DAOTYQ010000044.1:0-14840 GCA_034434735.1 Chloroflexota bacterium | reverse complement strand
GCGCCGGGGCGAGGACCGGAGGTGGCATCGGCGGTGGGAGTCGGGCTCGTCGTCCTGGCCGCTGGACCGGTCGCTCTCGGCGGCCGCGACGCGCTCCGGGTCGGGATCGGGCTGACGCTCCTCCTCGCCGGAGGCACCTCCCTCCGGGTTGGGCTGGCCGGGACGCCAGGCCCGGCCGAGCAGATCGTCCTCGCCGGCCTAACGGCCGGCCTCGGTGTCGCGGTCGCCCTCCTCGTCCGGGGGGCGGCCACGGCCCGGGGGGTGGAGGGGGCACGAGGGTTGGAGGGGGCGCTGGGGCCGGAGACGGGACGAGGCGGTGCCGCCGTCCGGAGCGGCGACCCGCTCGAGCCCGGCGGCAACGAGGCGGCGCCATGAACGGGCTCCTCTTCCTCGGCGTCGGCGTCGGGGCCGCCGTCGTCGCCCTCCTACTCCGACCGGTCCGCGGCGCGGCCGTCGCGGTCGGCCTCCTCGGTCTCGTTGCCGCCTTCGTCGTGGCAAGCGGCATCGAGCCCGGGGTCGGCGTCCGGGTCGGCGACGTCGTCCTCGTCGGCACGGCCTACGCGCGGCTCGTCCTCGTCCTGGCGACGACCGCCGCCCTCGTCACCTTCGTCATCGGCCGCGCCGACGACGAGCCACCGAGCTACGGTCCGGCGGCCCTCGCCGTCCTCGGCGCCGTCGGGGCAGCCCTCCTCGTCGACGACCCGATGGTCGGCCTCCTCCTCGTCCTGGCAGCGGGGATCGTCGGGATTCTCGTCGTCCTCGGCGGCGAGGCCCCGGGCGCGACGGCCATCGCGTCGGCGGTCCGCGCGCTCCGGGCCGTCGTCGTCGCCGGCGCCCTGACCATCGGCGCCGCCGCCTGGCTTGCGCGACCCCTCGGCGCCCTCGCCCTCGAGCCGGCGGTCTTCGGGGTTGCCTATCTCGGCATGGCCGGCGCCGTCGCCCTCCGGTCCGGCGTCGTGCCCTTCCACCTCTGGCTCGTCAGGCTGGCCGACTCGGCTCCGCCGGCGACGCTCCCCGTCTTCGCCGTCTGGGTCCCGGTCGCCCTCGTCGTCGTCGTCCTCGGTTGGGTGGACCAGGCCATCGCGCCGATCCTCGTCCCGCTCGAGACCGAGCGGGCGGTCGTCGCCGGCGTGGGGCTCGCCTCGCTCGTGCTTGGAGCCCTCGCCGCCTGGCTGGCCGAGGACCACCTCCACCTCGCCGTCTACGTGACGGTCGCCGAGGCGGGTCTGGCGCTCCTCGGGCTGACGGTCCTCGACCCGGCCGTCTGGCAGCCGCTCCGGAGCTGGCTCGTCGCTGTGGCCGTCGTCCAGACGGCCATCTTCGGCTGGGTCGCCGCGGTCCGGACGGCGACGGGGTCCCGGCGGGTGGCCGACGTCGGGCGGGCCCTGGCCGAGGGACGGGCGCCGGGGCGGCTCCTGGGGCTGGCCCTGGCCGGCGTCGCCCTGGGGGCACTCGGACTGCCCGGCTGGTCGATCTGGACGGCCCGGGACCGGATCGCCGAGCTGGCCGTGGGAGGGCAGGCGGGACCGGTCGTGGCGGCGTTGGCGATCCTCCCGTATCTCGCCCTCGTCCGCTCGGTCGTGGCCGGCCTGCGCGGGCCTTCGGCCGTGGGCGCGGGCCGGTTCGGCCGGAGCGGGGGTTGGGCGGTCGGGGTCCGAGGCCGGGGCGTCGACTGGCGGGGCCGTCTGGGTCGCCATGCGACGCCGGGGGCGGTCGTCGCTGCCATCCGGAGCGGGCGCTTCGCCCGGACCGTCGAAGGCGGCTGGCGCCGGAACCGAGCCATCGTGGCGACGCTCGGGGCGGTGCTCCTGGCCCTCCTGACCGTCGCCACGTCCGCGGGCTGGCTCGGCCTCGACGAGGCGGCCGCGGGGAGACCACCCTCCACGCTGGAGGGGGAGCTCTTCGGCAACGGGCCCAAGGTCTCGCCGTAGGACGCCGCGGCGCAGGCGGCCGATCCGCGGTCGGGGCCTTCGGCCGAGGCCCGACGGCCGTGGGGGTCGAGTCCGACGGGGATCGGTTCGGTCACTGGGGCGTCCGGTGCGGTCGTCCCCATCTGCCCGAGCCGGCGGTGGGACGGGCGACCGCGTCAGTCGGCCGAGGTCAGTCGGCCGAGCCGGCGCCCGATCGCGCCTGCGGCGCGTCCGAGCCGCCGCCCACCTCAGTCGCCCGGCCCGATCACCCAGCGGTCGATGGCCCGCTCGTACTCGACGAGCTCGTCCGGCCGGAACCAGAGGGCGATCTCGGCCGCCGCCGTCTCCGGACCGTCGGAGGCATGGACGAGGTTCTGGCCGGTCTCGATGGCGAGGTCGCCACGGATCGAGCCCGGCACCGCCTCCGAGGGCCGCGTCGCCCCGACCATGGTCCGGACGAGCCCGATGGCGCCCGGCCCCTCGAGGACGGCGGCGACGAGGGGACCCGAGGTGATGAAGTCGACGAGGCCGCGAAAGAAGGGCTTCTCGCGGTGGACGGCGTAGTGCGCCTCGGCGAGCTCGCGGGAGACGCGGACGAGCTTGAGGCCGACGAGCTTGAGGCCACGCTCCTCGAAGCGGGCGATGATCCGACCGACGAGGAGCCGCTGGACGCCGTCGGGCTTGACGAGGACGAGGGTGCGTTCGGTCACGGTTCCTTCCAGGTGCGGCAGCCGGAGGGCCGGCTCGGACGGAGTGGGTCGGGCGGGTGCGCGGGGGGCACGGCGGCTCGCCGCGACGCGCCGAAGATCGGAGTCTACGGCCGACCGTAGCCCGGAGTCTAGCGTCGGCGCCGGTGCCGATGCGGCCGATGACTTGCCCGGCATCGGAATTGTTCGTTTACTCCCCGTGGGAGTGGCCAATCAGGGGCGCCTGCGGTCTGGCAAGGTCGCAGCCGCATCCGCAGGCACGGCTGGCGGCCGTCACCCCAGCCCGAATGATCGAAATACCTTCCTGGCGCGTATCCAAGAAGAAGGTTCTGATATCTCACTACCGCCACGAGTAAACGATAAGAAACCGCCGATCGGCGCCTGGGCCCACCGGCGACGGCGCCGTTCGACAACCGGACCCGGCGGCCAAAGGCGCGGACCCGCGTGCTTGACGGGCGCCGCCGCGGCCTCAGGCCCGAAGCGAGCGATGGAGCCGCGCCTCGGCCGCCCGATAGGCGAGCTCCGCCTCGTCCTCTCGGCCGAGGAGCCGGAGGGCATCGCCCCGGAGCAGCTCGACACCGGGCCCCTCGAGCCGAGCCAGGGTCGCCAGGACCACCGCCGCGTCGGACGGGCGTCGGCGGAGGGCGATGCCGAGGGCGCCGAGGGCGTCGTCGAGTCGCCCCTCGACGATGGCGGCCTCGGCGAGGGCGAGCCAGTCCGGCGGCCCGGGGAGATCGGCCACGGGAGAGGCTGGCACGGCCGCGCCAGGGGCGGCACGCGGAGCACCGACCGAACCTGCGTCGGGCGCCCCGACCGCCTCCGGAGCCGGCTGCCCCGCCGCGCCTCTGCCGGGCGGCGTCGTCGCTCCGTCCCAGAGCGGGCTCATCGGCAGCCCGGCGAAGACCGCCACGAGAAGGTCCCGGGCAGCGGGACCGGCGGTCCGGACGGCTGCCTCGAGGGCGGCCGCGGCGGCTGCCTCGGCTTCGGCCAACCGCTTCTCGGCGTAGCGGGCCTCGGCCGCCACGACCAGGGCGACGAGGGCATCCCCGCCGCCTCCCAGGTGGGCCTCAGCGGCAACCGCTGCCCCGACCAGGTCCCCGGTCCGCCAACGGGCCTCGGCCAGGTCGGCGAGCCCGTCGACGTCGAGGAGGCCGCGCCCCGCCGCCGCCTCGAGCTCGGCCCTGGCCAGGGCGACGAGGCCCCCCCGCAGGTGGAGCCGGGCCAGACGCAGGTCGACGGCGCGCCCGGTCGTCACGGCAGCCGGAGCAGCCGATCGAGGTCCCGGCCGTGGCCGGCCGGGGCGACGACGGCGAGGCGGAGGGCATCATCGCGGAAGAGCTGCCGCGCGACCCGGGCGACGTCGTCGGCCGTGACCGCCTCGATGGCGGCGAGGGCCTCGTCGATGCTCAGAACCCGTTCGTGGAGCGCCTCCTGGACCCCGAGCCACGAGGCGACGCTCCGGGTGTCGTCCATCCGCAGCTCGAGCCCGCCCCCGAGGTAGCGCTTCGCCTTCTCGAGCTCGGCCGGCGAGACCGGCTCGTCCCGCAGGCGGCCGAGCTCGGTCAGGATGGAGGTGAGGGCCGGCTCGAGGTCCTCCGGGTCGACCCCGGCCGAGATCTCGATGGCCCCGGCATCGGCCAGGTCGACGACCCCCGAGCCGATGTCGTAGGCGAGGGCCTGCTCCTCGCGGACCCGGAGGAAGAGGCGGCTGCTCATCCCGTCGCCGAGGATCGTGTTGAGGACGAGAAGGACCCAGCTATCGGGGTGGTCGCGCCGCAGGGCGGGGACCCCCACGACGAGCTGGGCCTGGGTCGTGTCGCGCTCGGCGAGCAGGTAGGGCGGGCCGGCCGGCAGGGCCGGGGCGGGCGCGGGCAGCGGGGGGCGACCGTCCCCGGTCCCGAAGGCAGCCGCGACGAGCTCCACGGCGATGGCGTGATCGATGTCGCCGGCGACGCTGACGACGACGTTGCCCGGCCGATAGGCCCGGGCCCAGAAGCCCCGGATCGTCGGGCTCGGCAGCCCGCGGACCGACGTCTCGTCGCCACAGATCTCCCGCCCGAGGGGCCCGTCGCCGAAGAGGGCGCGGGCGAAGAGGATGTGGGCGTGCTCCACCGGATCGTCGAGGTAGGAGCGGATCTCCTCGACGATGACCGTCCGCTCCCGCTCGATCTCGGCCGGATCGAGGGTCGGGCGGACGACCAGCTCACCGAGGACCTCGAAGCCGCGGCCGGCCTCGGACCGGGGGACGCGGACCCAGTAGACGGTCGACTCCCGATCGGTGGCGGCGTTGAACGAGCCGCCGGCCCCCTCGATGGTCTCGGCGATGGCCCGCGCGTCCCGGTAGCTGGCCGTGCCCTTGAAGGCGATGTGCTCGAGGAAGTGGGCGACGCCGATCTCGTCGGGCGCCTCGTGCCTGGCTCCGGCGAGGACGTGGGCGGCGATGGCCACCGAGCGGGTGCCGGGCAGGCGGGCGCTGATGACGCGAGGTCCATCGGGAAGACTCGTCCGTTCGTACATCGCCCCGATGGTAGCCGACGGCGCCGCAGCGCCCGCCCGACCCGCCGAGCCACGCTCGTCGGCAAAGCCTCGTGATGGCGTTCCGCGGGAGCCCGATCGTCCGCCCCGTCGACCGTCCGACCTAGAGGTTGAACGTCTGCTGGAGCCAGGGGATGGCGAAGTAGACGACGAAGGCCGCCGAGACGATCCAGAGGAGTGGATGGACCTCCGCGCTCCGGCCCTTCACCGCCTTGAGGAAGACGTAGCTGATGAAGCCCGCGGCGATCCCGTCGGTGATCGAGTAGGTGAGCGGCATGACGATGATCGTCGCCAGGGCCGGGAAGACGTCGTCGATGTCACCCCAGTCGAACTCCTGGGCGATGGTGAACATGAGGTAGCCGACGACGACGAGGGCCGCCGCCGTCGCCTGGGCCGGCACGATCCCGGCCACCGGCGCGAAGAGGATCGAGACGAGGAAGAGGATCCCGACGACGACCGCGGTGAGGCCGGTTCGGCCCCCCTCGGAGACGCCGGCCGCCGACTCGATGTACGTCGTGTTCGAGCTCGTCGCAAAGAGGCCACCGAGGATGGCGCCGAAGGAGTCGACGACGAGGACCTCCTTGATCCCCGGCAGCCGACCCTCGGCATCGACGAGCCCGGCCTCCTCGCCGACGCCGATGACCGTCCCCATGGTGTCGAAGAAGTCGGCGAGCATGAGGCTGAAGACGATGAGGGCGATGGTGATGACCGACGTCTCCGGTCGGGTCCAGACCGTGAGCATCGCCCCGAGCGGGGCGAGGAGGGTACTGAAGTTGTCCGCGCCGACGTCGAGGATGATCCGTTCGGGGACGACGGCTTGACCGGGCCCGAAGCCCGCCGCGTCGCCGAAGACCGCCCGCAGGACGATGGCGACCCCGGTCGCCACGAAGATGCTGATAAGGAGGGCGCCCTTCACCCGCCGGGCCATGAGGGCGAGGGCGACGACGAGGCCGACGACGAAGGTCAAGAAGGCCGGCGTCGTCAGGTCGCCGAGGGTGACCGGCGTGCCCGTCCCGGCCTTCACGAAGCCGCCCTGGACGAGGCCGATGAAGAGGATGAAGAGACCGATCCCGACGGCGATGGCCCGCTTCAAGCCGATCGGGATGGCGTTCATGATCGCTTCCCGGAGGCCGGTCAGGACGAGGATGAGGATGACGATCCCCTCCCAGGCGATGACGGCCATCGCCTCCTGCCAGGTGAAGCCGCGGGTCAGGATGAGGTCGAAGGCGACGACGGCGTTGAGGCCGAGCCCAGCCGCCAGGGCGAAGGGGTAATTGGCGACGAGGCCCATGGCGATGGTCAGGATGCCGGCCGTCAAGGCCGTCGCGACGACCGTCGGCAGGAAGGGCGGCCCCGAGCCCTCGAGCGGACCCGCCGACAGGATGTTCGGGTTGACGAAGATGATGTAGGCCATGACCATGAACGTGGTCAGGCCGGCCCGAAGCTCGGTCCCGATGGTCGTCCCGCGCTCGTCGAGTCGGAAGTAGGCGGCGATGGCGCTCACGTTCGATCCTCCAGCTCCCTCACGATCCGTTCATCCGGCGGCGGGTCGAGTGGGCAGCCCGCCGCTTCGAGGTCGACCCGGCCGTCCGCTCCGCTAGGCACCCTCCTCGCCCGGCTCGAGACGGAGCAGCTCCATCTGGACGAAGCCGCTCGTGTCGAACTCGAGCTGGCGCGGCTCCGGCGGCGTCCGACTGCCGGGCTCGGTGGGGACGAACTCGAGGACGACCCGCTCGTCGCCTTGGACGAGGGCGTAGGCGAGGAGCTGGTCGGATCGGGTCTCGAACTCGAGGTGCTCGAAGGAGTCGACGTTGATGCAGATCGCGAGCGGCGTGAAGTAGGTCGAGACGTCCGGCTTGTCGGCGACGATCCGCTCCACCCAGCCGGTGCCGCTGGCGACGAGCTCGCGCCCTCGAAAGTAGCGATAGCCGACGGTCTGCTTCAGAAGCGGCCGAAGGAGGTTCTGCATGTCGGTCCGCGAGCTGACGATGCCGCGGTTCACGAAGAACTTGGCGGGCGGGCTCGAGGCTGGCTCCTCCACGGCTCCTCTCCGGCCCTGAGCGGGCAGCTTGGGGTTCGTCGGCTCCGATCCGGCGCCGACCCAGGGCCGGCACCGGCGACGCGGCGATGGTAGCGCACCGGCGGGGCGGCGAGGGGCGCCGCGGGCGAACCGGGCCGGGCTGGGTACGGCCCGAGGAGGCGGCACGGCCGGGGAACCGGCCCGGCGCGTATGATCGAGGCATGCTCCTCGTCCTCGACGTCGGCAACTCCGCCACGAGCCTCGGCCTCGTCCGCCACGGTGCCGTCGTCGCCACCCGGCGGGCGACGACCCACCCCCGGGCGACGCCGGACGAGCTCGAGCACCTCCTCGACGCCCTCCTCCGGCTCGACGGCACCGGCCTCGCCGAGGTCACCTCCGTGGCGGCGGCCTCGGTCGTGCCGAGCCTGACGGCGAGCCTCGAGGCCATCGCCCTCCGGCGCGATCTCCCGCTCCTCCTCGCCGGCGCCGGCACGATCCCCCTCCCGATCCGGGTCGAACGACCCGGCGAGGTCGGGGCGGACCGGCTCGTGAACGCCCTCGCCGCGGCCCGACTCTACGGAACGCCGGCCGTCGTCGTCGACTTCGGGACCGCGACGACCGTCGACTGCGTCGCCGCCGACGGGGCCTACGTCGGCGGGGCCATCGCCCCCGGGCTCGAGCTCGGCCTCGAGGCCCTCGCCGCCCGGACCGCCAAGCTGCCGCGGATCGAGCTCCGGACCCCGGACCGGCTCATCGGCCGCGACACCGTGAGCGCCATGCAGGCCGGGACGATCTTCGGCTACCAGGCCCTCGCCGGCGGTCTCGTCGCCCGCGCCCGCCGGGAGCTGGCCGAGGAGGCCCGTCTGCCGATGGAGGCGGTCCGGACGGTCATGACCGGCGGGCTCTCGGCCGCCCCCTGGGCCCGCGGCGTCGAGGGGATCGAGGTCATCGACCCCGAGCTGACCCTGAAGGGCCTCGCCATCCTCCACGCCGAGGTGACGGGCGGCGAACCGCTCCGGCTCGGCCTGGCCTGAGGGACGGGGCGGCAGGAACCGATGGCGGATCGCGATCGAACTGGTGCATCGGCTGGGGGCCGAAACGGCACGGTCGGCGCCGGTGGCCGACTGGCGGGCCGCCTCGTCGGCCTCGGGGTGACCGGGTCCATCGCCGCCTACAAGGCCGTCGAGCTCGCCCGCCGGCTCGTCGAGGAGGGGGCCGAGGTCGTGGCGATGCTCACCCCCTCGGCGACCCGCTTCGTCGCCCCGCTCACTTTCGAGGCGCTGACTCGCCACGCCGTCGACGCCGACGTCCTGACGCTCCTGCCCGACGGCCGGATCGGCCACATCGTCGTCGCCGACAGCGCCGACGTCATCGTCGTCGCGCCGGCCACGGCCCAGTGGCTGGGAGCGATGGCCCACGGGCTGGCCAGCGACCCGATCAGCGCCGCCTGCCTCGCCACGACGGCGCCGGTCGTCGTCGCCCCGGCGATGGACGGCGACATGTACCGCCACCCGGCGACGGTGGCCAACGTCGCCCGCCTTCGGGAGTTCGGCTACCGGATCGTCGAGCCCGACGTCGGACCGCTCGCCTCGGGCCAGGTCGGCCTCGGCCGCCTCGCCGACCTCGACCGGATCCTCGAGGCCGTCGTCGAGGCCGTCGGCGACCGCCCGATCCGGGCCCCCGATCCGCGGACCCGGCCGCCGCGCACGGAGGGTCCGCCTCGGCCCGAGGACCTGGCCGGGCGGCACCTCGTCGTCACCGCCGGGGGGACCGCGGAGCCCATCGACCCGGTCCGCTTCGTCGGCAATCGCTCGTCGGGACGGATGGGCGTCGCCGTCGCCGAGGCGGCCCTCGACCGGGGTGCCGCGGTCACCCTCGTCGTCGGGCGGGTCGAGGTGCCGCTCCCGGAGTCGGCCCGGATCGTCCGGGCCGAGACGACGGCCGAGATGGCGGCGGCCGTCTATCGGGCCGTGCTGGGACCCGGGGCAGCCGAGGGAGCGCCCGGCACGCCCGCGGCGACCGAGCGCCCGGCCGACGCCATCGTCATGGCCGCCGCCGTGGCCGACTTTCGACCGGCCCGGACGGCGCCGGAGAAGCTCGCCCGCGGAGGGCGGCTCGTCCTCGAGCTCGAGCCGACCGAGGACATCCTCGCCGGACTGGCCCGGCGTCTCGCCCCTCGCCCGCGCTCTGAACGCCCGGTCGTCGTCGCCTTCGCCGCCGAGACGGGGAGCCTCGAGCGGGCATCGGCGAAGCTCGTCGCCAAGGGCGCCGACCTCCTCGTCGCCAACGACGTCCTCGCCCCCGATGCCGGCTTCGGCGTGGCGACGAACCGGGTGACCATCTTCACCCCCGACGCGCCGCCCGAGCCGTGGCCGCTCCTCTCGAAGCGGGAGGTGGCCGACCGGATCCTCGACCGGGTCGTCCGCCTCCTCGACGAGCGCGATCTCACCGCCCACGGCCTCGCCGGGGCCGGTCTCGGAGGCGCGCCCGACGCCGCCGAAGCGGGCGCCGGCCAGTCGACCCTTCGCCCCACGGGAGACGATCATCGATGAGCGCCACCGGTTCGAACGAGGCCGTTCGCCGCCTGACGGTGACCGACATCGCCCGGATGCACGCCGAGGGCGAGCGGATCGCCATGCTCACCGCCTACGACTACCCGACCGCCCGTCTCCTCGACGAAGCCGGCATCCCGATCATCCTCGTCGGCGATTCGGTGGGCCGGGCGGTCCTCGGCTACGAGAGCGAGATCCCGGTCTCGATGGCCGACATGCTCCACCATACCCGAGCCGTCAGCCGGGGGGCGCGGCGCGCCCTCGTCGTCGGCGACATGCCGTTCCTCTCCTACGCGACGCCGGAACGGGCCCTCGAGAACGCCGGCCGCTTCCTGGCCGAAGGGGGCGCCCAGGCGGTCAAGTTGGAGGGCGGGGTCCGGAGCGCCCGGATCATCGAGACCCTCGTCCGGGCCGGGATCGCCGTCATGGGCCACATCGGCCTCACCCCCCAGGCGATCCACACCATCGGCCGGGTCCGGGTCCAGGGCCGGACGAAGGAGGCCGCCCGGCGGCTCCTCGCCGACGCCCAGGCGGTCGCCGAGGCGGGCGCCTTCGCCGTCGTCCTCGAGCTCGTCCCGGCCCAGCTGGCGGCGGCGATCACCGAGCGGCTCCGGATCCCGACCATCGGGATCGGCGCCGGTCCCGGCTGCTCGGGCCAGGTCCAGGTCGTGACCGACCTCCTCGGGCTCGACACCTGGCGGCCGAAGCACGCCCGCGCCTACGCCGACCTCCGCTCGGTCATCCTCGACGCGGTCCGGGCCTACGCCGCCGACGTCGCCGCCGGGACCTTCCCGAGCGAGGCGGAGTCGGTCCGGATGGACGACGCCGTCCTCGACGAGGTCCTCGGTCGGAGCCGGCTCGACCGGGGTGCCGAGTCGAACGCCGACCTCGCCGCCGGGGCATCGATCGGGGACGCCGACGCCGCTCCCCGCGATGCCGGCGGCTGGATCCCCCTCGACCGAGACCTGTGAGGGACGCCGCGCCGGTCGGATCGACCGAGCCAGCGGGGACGATGGCCGTCGTCGCGACCCGGCGCGACCTCCGGGCGGCCGTCGCCCGCCTGCCGCGGCCGATCGGGTTCGTGCCGACCATGGGTGCCCTCCACGCCGGTCACCGCTCCCTCATCCGACGGGCGCGAGGAGAGAACGCCGGGGTCGTCGTCTCCATCTTCGTCAACCCCCGCCAGTTCGAACGATCCGACGACCTGGCCGCCTACCCACGAACCGAAGCCGACGACCTCGCCGTCTGCGCGGCCGAGGGCGTCGACGTCGTCTTCCTCCCCCCGGTCGACGAGGTCTACCCGCCGGGCTTCCAGACGACCGTCTGGGTCGGCGCCCTCGCCGAGCGCCTCGAGGGCGCCGCTCGACCGGGTCACTTCGAGGGGGTGACGACGGTCGTGGCGATCCTCCTCGGGCTCGTCGGGGCGGAGCGAGCCTACTTCGGCGAGAAGGACGCCCAGCAGCTCCGGATCGTCCGGCGGATGGTCGCCGACCTGGCGATCCCGACCGAGATCGTCGCCTGCCCGACGGTCCGCGAGCCGGACGGCCTCGCCTGCTCGTCGCGGAACGTCCGCCTCTCGCCCACCGGACGAGCCATCGCCCCGCTCCTCCACCGGGCCCTCCTCGTCGGCCGGGCGAAGATCGGGGCCGGCGAACGCTCGGCCGAGACGGTCCGGGCGGCGATCCGGGCGGTGCTCGCCAGCGAGCCGGCCATCGAGGTCGAGTACGTCTCGGCGGCCGACGAGGCGACGCTCGAGGAGCTCGAGATCATCGACCGGCCGACCCTCCTCTCCTTGGCCGCCCGGATCGAGGGGGTTCGCCTCATCGACAACGAGCTCGTCGTCCCGAGCGGCACCTGAACGGCACCCGAGCTCCTGAAGCGGCGCCCGAGCGACGGGTCCCGGACGGTGACGGCGCCGGCGAGGCCGGGGATCGGGGCCGCCGACGGTCAGGCCGGAACCGGAGCGGCCGCTTCGAGGATCCGGTCGATGGCGAGGTGCTCCCAGACGAGGTCCTTGATGAGCTCGATCTTGCCGCGGTCGGATGGGTGGGTCTTGACGAGCAGGTCGTGGATCTCCGAGGCGACGACGTACGTGTCCGCCTCGACGAGCGTGCAGAAGAGGTCCGCCCGTCGGATGGCATCGAGGACGGCCCGCCGCGGCCGGTAGCCGCCGGTCAGGACGAGGCCGAGGGCGACGCCCCGGCGCTCGCCCGAACCCTCCGAGCCGCTCGAACCGTCGGTCCGACGGACCCCGCCGGCCGGACCGACGAGGTGGGTCGTGGCGATGGCGAGGAGGACGTCCTCGCGGTCGCCCGGGACGATGACGAGCGTTCCCGGGCCGATCCGCTCGAGGACGTGTTCGGGCTCCATGGCCCCGATGGCGACCTCGTCGATGACCGCGTCGAGGTTCGGGCCTTCGTGGATCGCCTCGCCGCGGACGCCCTCGAGGACCATGGCCAGGGTCGGGTTCGAGAGGATCGGGCGATACGGCAGGACGCCGAGTAGGGGGATGCCGTGGAGGGCGAGGCCGCGCTCCAAGATCCGCGGCAGATCGGGCCGGGCGTCGACGTCGACCTTGTTGACGATCGCCCCGGCCACCCGGACGCCTTCGCGGGCGAAGAGGGCGGCGTTGACGACGATCTCGTCGATGGGCCGCCCGACACCGCCTTCGGAGACGATGATGGCCGGCGCCCCGAGGAGGGCGGCGACGGTCGCGTTCGAGAGGCCGATGACGGCGCCGACCCCGGCGTGGCCGGTCCCCTCGATGAGGAGGACCTCGTGCCGAGCGGCCAGTTCGGCGTGGGCGGTTCGGATCCGGCCGGCCAGGTCGTCGACGACCTGGCCCTCGATGTAGGCGCGGGTGAAGCCGCGCGGGATGTGGACCGGGCTCATGAGGGCGAGGGGTTCGTCGAGCTCGAAGACGCTCTTCATGAGGACCGCGTCCTCATCGGCCGGCACGCCGTCCTCGATGACGTAGCGCTGGCCGACGGGCTTGATGAAGCCGGCGTCGAGGCCGCGCCGCCGGAAGCCGTCGAGGACGCCGAGGGCGACCGTCGTCTTGCCGCGGTTCTGGCCGGTGGCGGCGAGGTAGATCTGGCGCATCGTCCGGGCTGCTTGGGCGAGTCGCGATGGTCCGCGCTTCGTCGCCGGGCCGACGGGTCAGGACCTGGCGGAGAGCCGGCCCCGTCAGCTCCGACCGCGGGCGCCGGTCTTGCGCTCGATGAGGGCGACGGCATCCCGGAGGCGGGTGATCGTCTCCTCCTCGACGGCGTCCGGCTCCAGATACGGCCCCAGCCGCTCGAGGACATCGGCGACGAGACCGAGAAAGACGCTCGCGTCGGCGACGAAGAACTGCGGCTCGTTGTTGTAGCGGACGAGGGTGAGCCGACCCTGGAGGACGCGCCGGTCGTCGACGTGGGCGATCTGGGTCGAGAAGTTGTGGCCCTGGATCCCGTCTGGGTTGTTGAGGAAGTTCAGGGCGTTGTCGATGGCCAGGCCGAAGCGGGCCCGCCAGGCCACGAGCCGCTCGTGGACCTCCGGCGGGATCCGAACCTCGGCGACCTCGTCGAAGACCTCCGGGGCGACGGTGAGGAGGCCGACGAGGGTCGTTCCGGCCCGCGGCCCGAGCATGACCTGGAGCGATCGCTCGAGGGTGAAGACCTCCGAGTCGAAGCGGGGGCTCGTGATGACGTCGGTCAGGAGGTCCTCGACGTTGTCGAGCATACCCGGCTCGGCCAGGGCGTTCGCCAGGTGGAGGATCTCCTCTTTGAAGAGGAACTTTTCTTCGTGGTCGAGCATGGCCCGAACTCTAGCACTCGGGCGGCCGAGGCCGGGCGGGGCCCCTCCTACGGATAGAGGCCCCGCATCGCCGTCGCGTCGGCGACCCGCTGGACGGCGAGGAGGTAGGCCGCCAGGCGGTTGTCGCAGTGCTCGCGCTCCGCCATGGCCCGGACCTCGCCAAAGGCCTTGACCATGATCTCACGGAGCTTGGCGTTCACGATCGCCTCGCTCCAGTGGTCGCGGTTCAGATCCTGGACCCACTCGAAGTAGCTGACGGTCACCCCGCCGGCGTTGCAGAGGATGTCCGGAATGACGAAGATCCCGCGCCGGAAGAGGATCGCGTCGGCTTCGGGCGTCGTCGGCCCGTTGGCGGCCTCGGCGACGATCCGGGCGCCGATCCGCTCGGCGTTCCGCTCGGTGATGACGTTCTCGAGGGCGGCCGGGATGAGGACGTCGCAGGGGAGCTCGAGGAGCTCGACGTTCGAGATCGGCTCGGCACCCGGGAAGCCGACGACGGTGCCGTGCTCGCGCTTCCAAGCCACGACCCGCTCGATGTCGAGGCCGTCTTCGCGGTGGATGCCGCCGACCGAGTCCGACACGGCGACGACCCGCGAGCCCTCGGCCGCCATGAGGCGGGCGGCGATCGACCCGGCGTTGCCGAAGCCCTGGACGGCGACGGTCGCCCGTCGGAGGTCGAGGCCGAGCTCGTTCGCCGCCTCGATGATCGTGTAGACGACGCCCCGTGCCGTCGCCTCGGCCCGGCCCTCGGAGCCGCCGAGGCTGATCGGCTTACCGGTGACGACACCCGGGACCGTGTAGCCGACGTGCATCGAGTAGGTGTCCATCATCCAGGCCATGACCTGGGCGTTCGTGTTCACGTCGGGGGCGGGGATGTCGCGCTCGGGCCCGATGAGGACGCTGATCTCGGTGGTGAAGCGCCGGGTGAGCGCCTCGAGCTCCTTCATCGACAGCTTCTTCGGGTCGACGACGACGCCGCCCTTGCCGCCGCCGAAGGGGATGGCGACGACCGCGCACTTCCAGGTCATCCACATGGCGAGGGCCTTCACCTCGTCGAGGGTGACGTCGGGGTGGTAGCGGATCCCGCCCTTCGCCGGCCCTCGGCCGAGGTTGTGCTGGACGCGGTAGCCGGTCATGACCTGGACGGAACCATCGTCCATCTTGACCGGGAAGTGGACGGTGAGCTCGCGGCGGGGCTCGCGCAGGACACGGCGCAAGCCCGGGTCGAGGTTCAGGCGGTCGGCGGCGAGGTCGAACTGCCGCTGGGCGACGTGCCAGGGGTTGATCGCGGCCGCTGCGTGCTCGGTGGCCATCGAGG
>DAOTYQ010000043.1:0-28609 GCA_034434735.1 Chloroflexota bacterium | reverse complement strand
GTTCGTGGCCACGAACCGCGATCCGGTCTTCCCGATGGAAGAGGGGCTCCGGCCCGGCGCCGGGGCGATCGTCGCCGCCCTCGAGGCGGCGAGCGGCAGGAGCCCGATCGTCATCGGCAAGCCGGCGGGTCGGCTCCTCGAGCTCGCCGCAGCGGCCGTCGGTCGATCGGCGGCCGAGGCGGTCGTCGTCGGCGACAGCCTCGCCACCGATCTGCCGGCCGCCCGGGCGGTGGGGGCGCGGATGGTCCTCATGCTGACGGGCGTGACCCGGCCAGACCAGGTCGAGGCCCTGGCGCCCGAGGCCAGACCGGACGCCGTCGCCGCCGACGCCGAGGCGCTGGCCGCCGCCCTCGACGCCCTCGCGGTCGGCGCGACGGCCGCGTAGCCGGTCAGCCCGCCGGGCTCGAGTGGGGCGGCTCGTCGTCCGGCTCCCCGGCCGTGGGTCGAGCCGCGAGCTCGGGGACGAGGGCGGCGACGGCGTCGAACTCGGCCCGGAGCCGGGCGAGGACGGTCGGTTCGGCGAAGGCGACCTCGAGGGCGCCCCGGTCGATGGCCCAGAGGGTCGAAAGGTCGAGGGCGAGGGCCTCGACGACGCGTTCGTACTCCTCGGGCAGGGTGACGGCCGACACGGTCCGATCGTCGGTCGAGAGGGTGACGTGGACGCCGGCCCGGTGGAGGCGGAGGAGCGGGTGGTCGCCGATGGAGGGCACGATCCCGGCCTGGACGTTGCTCGTCGGGCAGAGATCCAGAGCGATGCCGCGCCGGACGAGCTCCCGACAGAGCTCGGGATCGTCGACGGCGCCCGGGCCGTGGGCGATCCGCTCGGGCTCGACCTCGAGGGCCCGTCGGACCTGGGCCGCGCCGCCCCACTCACCGGCGTGGACGGTGATCCGGAGACCCTCGGCCCGGGCGGCCTCGAAGGCCCGCCGGTGACGAAGCGGGTCTGGGTAGGCGGCCTCGGGGCCGGCCAGGTCCCAGCCGACGAGGCCGTCGGGCCGGAAGCGGGCCGCGACGTTCGCCAGGTGGCGATTGTCCTCCGGATCGTGGGAGCGGAGGCCGACGGCGATGAGGCGGGTGACGACGCCCGTCCGGCGGCTCGCCTCGGCGGCGCCCCGACAGACGGCCGAGATCCCGTCGGCGAGGTCGAGGCCGCGGCGGACGTGGAGGAGGGGTCCCCAGCGGATCTCGACGTAGCGGACGCCCTCGGCCGCCTTGTCCTCGACGAGCTCGGCCGTCACGCGCTCTAGGGCCTCGGCATCCTGGAGGAGGGCGATGGGCAGGTCGAAGGCCCGGAGGAGCTCGGCCTGGTCGGCGCAGCGTTCCGGGGCGATCAGGGCGGCAGCCATGGCCTCGAAGGTTCGGGGAGCGTCGACGCCGCGGCTCCGGGCCAGCTCGAGGGCCGTCGTGATCCGGAGCGAGCCGTCGAGGTGGAGGTGGAGCTCGGCCTTGGGCAGCTCCCAGAGGAGTCGGCGGAGGGCGGCCGGCGGCCCGGTCGAGGCCGATGCCCCTTGCCAGCGGGTCGGGGCCGGGTCTAGGCTGACCTGGTTCGCGGCAGCCGCCGTCTCGTCGTCCATAGCGGAAAGGATGCGCCATGGCCACCGTCCTCGTCACGGGTCCCTCGGGCTTTGTCGGCAGCCACGTCGTGCCCGCCCTCCTCGCCGCCGGTCACCGGGTCGTCGCCCTCGTCCGTTCCGATGCCGCCGGGGCCCGGGTCCTCGGCCGGTTGCCGCCGGCCGATCGAGGGCGGGTCGAGCTCCGGTCGGGCGACGTCACCGTCCCCGAGACGCTGCCCGCCGCCCTCGGCGGGGTGGACGCCGTCGTCCATCTCGTTGCCATCCCCCGCGACTGGGACGGTGGACGGTCGCTGCGCCGGGTGAACGAGGAGGGGACGCGCCACGTGGTCGAGGCGATGCGGACGGCGGGCGTCGGCCGCCTCGTCCACCTCGGCGCCCTCGGCGTCGTCGACGATCCGCGCCTCCACTACGCCAGCTCGAAGGCCCGGGCCGAGCAGCTCGTCGCGGCCTCGGGGCTGGCGGCGACGATCCTCAAGCCGTCGCTCCTCTGGGGCGAGCGGGACGGCTTCTTCAACATCCTCGCCGACCTCGTCCGCCGGTCGCCCCTCGTCGTCCCGGTCCCGGGTCGGGGCCGATCGCGCTTCCAGCCCCTCGCCGTGACCGACCTGGCCCGCTGTGTCGTCCTCACCCTCGAGCGGGAGGCGACCATCGGCCAGAGCTACGAGCTGGGCGGGCCGCGGATCTGGACGTACCGGGAGATCGTCGAGGAGGTGATCCGGACCCTCGGGGCGCGGCGCTGGATCCTGCCGATGCCGGTCCCCGTCGTCCGGGCGGTGGCCCGGGCGGCCGAGCTGGTGCGGCTCCCCTTTCCGGTGGCGAGCGACCAGGTCCGCCAGCTCGCCCTCGACAACGTGACGAGCCTCGATGCCGTCGAGCGGGCCTTCGGCTTTCTGCCCCTCGACATGGCCGGTCGGCTCGGCTACCTGCGACGGCGCCGAGCGGAGCAGGAGCCGGCGGCTGGGGTCGAGCCGGGCTGAGGGGGTCGGCCGGCTCGGGGTCGGGCCTTCCGGCCGGGCGACCCGTCCCGGTCCTTGGCCGGGTGGCGACGGGAGACGGATCGGCGCGGGCTGAGTCGGGCAGAATGGACCCGTGACAGCCGACCGACGGACGAGGACGCGGGGCCGCGTCCGGAGCGCCACCCTCGCCGGCCTCTGGCTCTTCGCCGCCGCCCTGTTCGCCCTCGGGGCGGCCGGCCTCATCGCGGCCGTCGGGGCGCCGCCGGGGAGCCCCGGTCGGGCCGAGCTGACCTGGGCCGGCGACCGGGCCGTCGAGCCGGGACTCGAGGCGGCGACGAGGCTCGCCGAGACCCTCGCCGGGAGCGTCGACGACCTCGGGGCAGCCGGGCGGGCAGCGCTCGCCGCCCTCGTCGCCCGGGACCAGGCTCTCCTCGCCCGGAGTCTCGACGGCGGCGGCCGTTTGGCGGCTCAGATCGAGGCCCAGACGGCGGAGCTCCGGACCCAGGTCCGCGCCCTTCCGGGTCTCGCGGGTGCCGCGCCCGATCCGCTCTCGCCCCAGAGCGCCCTCGTCCTCGGGCCGGCTCAGCGCCAGGCCGTCGCCCTCCTCCTCGAAGCCGCCGCCCTCACCGAGGACCTGGACCGACTCTGGAGCCAGCTCGCGGCGGGGTCGCTGCCGGCGCTCCAGCTCACGACCCTCCTGGAAGACCACGACACGACCACCGCGGCGGCGGCGGCGGCCGGGCGGGTGGGGCGCTATGCCGAGGCGATCGCCGAGCTCGATCGGTCGGCCGAGATCCTCGCTTCGGCCCGGGCGCTCCGGGACGCGCTGGCGGCCCGGGTCGACGTCTCCGTCCTCGACGAGTGGCTCGATCGAAACGCGGCTTACGACGCCGCGCTGCGCTCGCTCTACGACGCCCTCCGCCGCTCGGGCGGCCGGGTGACCAAGGAGGTCCGGGACGCCTTCGCCGCCGAGCAGGCTGCCAAGGAGCGGCTCCCGCCCGACACGCGAGGCCTCGTCGTCATCATGGCCGAGATCGCCCGGGGGGGACTCAACCAGGCCGTCATCGCCATCGAGGAGGCGAAGGGGCGGCTCCGCGACGCCCTCGAGCAGCTGGAGGCCATCCGCTTGGGCGCAGCACCGTGACGGAACGGGGCGGTTCTGCCGAAGGCGGTCGCAAGGGTCGGGCCGGCGCCGACCGATCGTCTCGGGGCTTGCCCCTCGCTTCGGGCTCCGCTGCCGCGACCGGGTGGCGCACGGTCACATCTCGACCGTCGGAACCCCCTTCGAGCCGCCCGGAAGGCCGGTGTTTGTGCCGCGGAGGAACGCGGCTGGCTTGCGGGTCCCGACCATGCAGGGCGCGCGCCTGGCAGGAACCCCGGCGCCAAGCTCGGGCCGGCCGGTGCTGGAACGTGCCTCCCAGGAACGCCGATGTCGGAGATGTGCCGGACAGGAACGCGGCGCGCCAGGTGCCCCATCGGGATGCAGGGGCCGCCCGCCACGCCGAGTCACCCGGCCGGTACACTTCCGCCCACATCCGCTTCCCCGCGGCCGGTCGCGCCGTTCCGACGCGCCGCGTTTTGGCGGTGCCGGAGCGGCCTCCCGCGCGAGATCGAAGGAGCACGAGACATGGAGCTGCGCGTCGTCACCGAGGCCCCGTGGGCCGTCCCAGCCGACGCCCTCGTCGTCCCCGTCGCCGGCGAGCCCGCCTTTGAGGGGCCGCTCGGGGAGCTCGACCGGCGTTCGGGTGGCGAGCTCTCGGCCCTGGCCGCCTTCGGGGAGCTGAGCGGCAAGCGGTACGCGACGGCCCTCGCCGCGCCGGGCGAGCTCCCGGTCCGGCGCCTCGTCGTGGTCGGGGCCGGCGAGCCGACGAGCATCGACCGCGAGACCGTCGTCCGCCTCGCGGCGGCCGGGCTCCGTCGGCTGGCGGGCCGCCGGGTCGAGCGTCTCGCCGTCTGGTGCGAGCCCCTCGTCGGGCTCCTCGGTGATGCGCCGGCCGTCGCCGAGCTCGTAACTCGGGGCGTCGTCGAGGGTGGCTACGACCCGAAGCGCCTCTACCGGGACGACGTCGAGGGGGCTCCGCCCCGGATCGCCGAGCTCGTCCTCGTCGCCCCGGGCGCCGACACCAGCTCGCTGGTCGCAGCGGCCGAGCGCGGCCGAATCGTCGGCGAGGGGGCGAACCTCGCCCGCGACCTGGCGAACCGCTCGGCGGCCGAGCTCCCGCCTGAGGGCCTCGCCGAGGCGGCCCGGAGCATCGCCGCCGACCATGGCCTCGCCGTCGACGTCATCGACGAGCGGCGGGCGGCCGAGCTCGGAATGAACCTCTTCCTTGCCGTCGGCCGCGGCAGCGACAACCCGCCCCGCCTCATCGTCCTTCGCTCTGGCGGCCCCGACGAGCGCGATGCCCAGGGTCGCCTCCTCGCCCTCCTCGGCAAGGGCGTCTGCTTCGACTCGGGCGGCATCAGCATCAAGCCGGCCGATCGGATGGAGGAGATGAAGATGGACAAGGCCGGCGCCGCGACGGTCATCGCCGCTGCGGCGACCATCAGCCGGCTGGCTCCGGGCCTGCCCTTCCTCGTCCTCGCCCCGGCCGTGGAGAACATGCCCGGGCCGCACAGCACCCGGCCCGGCGACGTCGTCCGTGCCCTGAACGGCAAGTGGGTCGACATCACGAACACCGACGCCGAGGGTCGCCTCATCTTGGGCGATGCCCTCACCTACGCCGAGCGGCTCGGGGCGACCCATCTCGTCGACGTCGCCACGCTCACCGGCGCCGTCGGTCGGATGCTCGGGCACCTCGTGACCGGCGGCTTCGGGGTGCCGCAGGCCTGGTACGACACCGTCGCCGCGGCGGCCCGGCGGGCGGGAGAACGGCTCTGGCAGATCCCCCTCGTCGACGACTACCGGGCCGACATGGACAGCTGGTACGGCGACTTCACGAACGCAGGGGCGCCGGAGGCCGGGCTCGTCAAGAGCGGCCTCTTTCTGAAGGAGTTCGTGACCGTGCCGTGGGTCCACCTCGACATCGGCGGGACGGCCTACTTCCGCAAGCCCGCCCCCTACGCCCCTCGGGGGGCGACGGGCGTCACCCACGCTACCCTCGTCGAGCTCGCCCTCGAAGGCGTGCCCGCCCGGGCGGCCTGAGCCATCGGCGCTCCGGGCCGGTCGGGACCAGGGGCCGGATTGTGGAGGTCGTCGGTACGCTCCCGATCTGGCCGCTCGTCGCCGTCGGGCTCGCCTGGGGGGTCCTCGCCGACCGCCTCTCGGCCCGCTGGCCGGCGAAGGAGGCGGGGGTGCGGCCGCCCGACTGGCGGACGGTGGCCGTCGCCTCGGCTTCGGCCGCGGCCGCCGTCGCCCTCGGCCTTCGCTTCGGTCCCGATCCGGCGATCGGCCTCGTCCTGGCCGGCTACGTCGCCGCCCTCGTCGTCCTCCTGGCCACCGACCTCGATCAGCTCATCCTCCCCGACGTCATCACGCTTCCGCTCGTCGGCTACGTCCTCCTCGTCGACCTGGCCGGCGCGAACCCGTTCCTCGGCTCGTTCGGCCTCGCCGGTGCCGTCGCGGCGGCCGTCGTCTATCCGTCGCTCCTCTACCTCCTCTCGGTCCCCTTCGGGCGGGGCGCCCTCGGCCTGGGCGACGTCAAGCTCCTCGTCTCGGTCGGGCTCCTCCTCGGCCTCGGCCGGGGGCTCGTCGCCGTCTTCGCGGCGGCCATCGCGGCCGGGGTCGTCATCGCGGCCCTGCTCGCCGGCGGCCGGATCTCGCTGCGCTCGTACGTACCGTTCGGGCCGTTCCTCATCTTCGGCACGCTCTGGGCCATCGTCGGCCCGGTGTAGGCGGGGGCCGTGCCCGATCCCCATCGAGTCGTCGGCCGGGGCGCTCCGAGCGCCGTCGAAGTGCGCCGCGACGATGGCGTTCCGAGGGCGTAGAATGCGCGGCAGCCGGCGTCGTCCTGGTGCTGTGCCCGCGTCGGGACGGCGACATCACCGGCGGGCCGATCCGCCCTGGAGCGGGTGTGGCCGAGCCACTTCGACGGCCGGTCCCGCCCGCCCCCACCGACGGAGCTCGCTCGCGCGATGACGACGCCACGATGACGATCCGGGGAACGCGCCGCACGACCACGACCCCGAGCCGTGGGCCCGGCGGGTGGTCGGGCGGACGGCAGCGCCAGTGGCGCGGCCGACGCTTCGCCGCCCTCCTCTTCGTCCTTCCCCTCCTCTTCGGGTTCTTCGTCGCGCCCGGCTCACCGGTCGCCCGGCCGGTCGCCGGCGACGAGCTCAGCGACGCCTACGCCCAGCAGCGGTCCCTCGAGCGGAAGCTCGCCGCCCAGAGGGCGCAGGTCTCGGAGCTCCAGGCGCTCCAGCGGAGCGTCCGCTCGGACATCGCGGCGACCCGAAAAGCTCTCGAGGCGATCAACACCGACCTCGCCGCCGTCAAGCGCGACATCCGACGGCTGGAGGGTCGGATCGCCGAGGTCGAGGCCGCCTACGCCGCCCTCGTCGAGCAACTCGCCGTCCTCGGCGGGTCGCTGGCCCGGATCGAGGCCGAAGAGGCCGCCAAGGCGGCCGCCCTGGCCGAGCGAAAGGCGCTCCTGGCCGAGCGGATCCGGGCCGCCTACGCGGCCGACCGACGCTCCCTTCTGGAGGCCGTCCTCTCCGGCGACTCCTTCGCCGACATCCTGACCGAAGTCGGCGCCTACCTCGCCGTCGGCGAACGGGATCGCGCCCTCGCCGACCAGATCGCCCGGGACCAGGCGACTCTGGCGAGCCTTCGGCAGACCGTCCTCGACCTGCGGACCCAGACCGAGCAACTGCGCGAAGCGACGGCCGCCCAGAAGGCGATCCTCGACGCCGACCTCGCCGAGCTCCGGGCGTCGAAGGCCCGGCTCGCCGCCCTCGAGGCGAAGACGAAGCGCGAGCTCGCTCGTCAGCAGGCCGCCTTCGCCAAGCTCGCCCGGAACGAGGCCGAGCTGCGCAAGGCGATGGCCGCCACCGAGGCGGCCCAGCAGAAGCTGAAAGCGCGGATCGACGAGCTCGTCCGGCGCCAGTACGCGTACGGCAACATCCCGTCTGTCTACAACGGGACCCTCGACTGGCCGCTCATCGGCACGATCACCCAGGAGTTCGGCTGCACGGGCTTCAGCTGGGAGCCGCCGCTCGGCAGCTGCCCCCACTTCCACCGCGGCATCGACATCGCGGCCCCCATCGGCACGCCCATCCGGGCCGCCGGTCCCGGGACGGTCGTCTTCGCCGGGGCCAACCCGTACGATCCGCCGCCGAAGGCGTACATCGTCATCATCGCCCACAGCCAGAACCTCCTGACCTGGTACGGCCACCTGACGACCTCGATCCCGGTCCGCGCCGGCCAAGTCGTGAGCGCAGGGGAGGTCATCGGCTACGTCGGCATGACCGGCCGAACGACCGGCCCCCACCTCCACTGGGCGGTGGAGTTCAACGGTAGCTTCGTGAACCCGCGCCTCTTCGTGTGAGCCGGTCGGGCGCATGGCGCCCCCTCCGGTCGGCTGCTCCCGGCTCCGGTCAGATGGCCCGTCGCGCACGGCGCCGCCGTCACCGAACGTTGACCGAACGTTCACCGGTCGTTCACCCGTCCCCCGGTACGGCCGTGCTACGATCGAAAAAAGTTCGCTCCGAGGCGGCCGCTGGGCCGGCCATCGCGGGCGAGCGTAGCGGACCGAGGACGAGCGATGAAACGGACCCTGGCCGTGATCCTCGCAGGAGGGGAGGGCGAGCGGCTGTCGATCCTGTCGTCGGTTCGGGCCAAGCCCGCCGTGCCCTTCGGCGGCAAGTATCGGATCATCGACTTCACCCTCTCGAACTGCGTCAACTCCGGGATCGACGACGTCATCGTCCTGACCCAGTACGCGCCTCGCTCCCTCATCGACCACATCGGCCTCGGCCGACCCTGGGATCTCGACCGGACGCGGGGCGGCGTCCGTCTCCTCCAGCCCTACCTCGCCCGGGGCCGGGTCGCCGAGTGGTACCGCGGCACCGCCGACGCCGTCCTCCAGAACCTCAACGTCATCGAGCAGAGCGCTCGCGACACCGTCCTCGTCCTCGCCGGGGACCACATCTACAAGATGGACTACGGGCCCTTCGTCCAGTTCCATCGTCGCCACCGGGCCGACGTCACCGTCGCCGTCCGCCAGGTCCCCCTCGCCGACGCCACCCGGATGGGCGTCCTCACCCTCGACGAGACGGGCCGGATCGTCGACTGGCAAGAGAAGCCGAAGCAGCCGCGCAGCGACCTGGCGTCGATGGGGGTCTACGTGTTCTCGAAGCGGGCCCTTCGCCAGTGGCTCGCCGAGGACCGGCCGGACTTCGGGGCGCACGTCATCCCGGCCATGCTCGCCGGTGGGGCGCGGGTCTTCGGCTATCGGTTCTCGGGCTACTGGCAGGACGTGGGGACCATCGCCGCCTACTGGGAGACGAACATGGCCCTCCTCGAGGACACGCCCGCCCTCGACCTCTACGACAAGGAGTGGCTCATCTACACCCGCTCCGAGGAGCGCGCGCCGGCCAAGATCGGCGCCACGGCCCAGGTCCATCGGAGCCTCATCTCCCACGGCTGCCGGATCGACGGCATGGTCGTCAACTCCGTCCTCTCGCCGGGCGTCCGGGTCGAGGTCGGGGCGGTGGTCCGCGATTCCATCATCATGTTCGACAGCGTCGTCCGAGCCGGCGCCGTCGTCGACCGAGCGATCCTCGACAAGGAGGTCATCGTCGGGCCGGGGGCGATCGTCGGCGAGGGACCCGAGAACGACGTCCCGAACCGCCTCGAGCCGAGTCGGCTCAACACCGGGATCACCGTCGTCGGCAAGCGGGCCGTCATTCCGCGGGGGGTGCGGATCGGGCGGAACGTGCGGATCGACGGCGGGGTCCGGGCGACCGACTTCCCCGGCCGGGTGATCCGGAGCGGGGAGACGGTCGAGCGCCGCCCGGCCCGGGCGGCGGTTCCGGTGGCACCCGCGGCCACGCCGACGCCGGCGGCCTCCGGGGCGGACCGGGACGGGACCGCCGAGCCGACGCCGGCGGCCGAGCGGGCAGGGTAGGGCCTGGGGCGGTCGGTCGGCCCCGAACGGCCACGATCGGTCCGGGTCGGTCTGGGTCGGTCCCGGTCGGTCGTCGACGAGGCGGGCCGGCCGGACCGGCTAGACTCGCGCCTCTACCGTTGACAGCGTCGGCGGCTTGACATAGGAGAAGCGCATGGTCGAGCGCCCCGCCATCGGACCGGCCGGCCGGGTCGGGCCGCCGGACGTCGAGGGTTGGCTCCGCGATCTCGGCCTCGAGCCGATCGCCCGGGCCGAGCGCGACGGGGTCGCCTCTTGGGACCTCCTCCTCGACGGCCGGCGGCGCTTCGACGTGCCCGTCACCGTCATCTGCGACCCGCACCTCGCCGTCATCGTCTGGCTCCATCTCGCCCCGCCCATCGGCGACGCCTTCCGGGCGTCGTATCGGCGCCTCCTCCGCTGGAACGACGAGTTCCCCTTCGTGAAGTTCGCCATCGCCCCCGACGAGCGGCCGATCCTGGCCGTGGAGCTGCCGATCGGCGGCGTCGATCGGAACGCCCTCGGGCTCGCCCTCGCCCGGGCCCTCGCCGTCGCCGACACGCTCCTCGAGGAGACGGCGCCGTGGCTCTGGATCGGCGGCCGGATCCCGCCGGCGCCCGCCCGGGAGCGTCGCAACGCCGAGCTCTTCCGTCGCTACGCCGTCGAGCTCGGGGAGCTGGCCGGGCGGTGATCGATCGGAGCCGGGCGCGACGGTCGTCGGGCGACGGCCTCCGGGCCACCGTCGCCCTCGTCCTCGCTCTGGTCGCCGGCCTCGTCTTGCCGATCGGGCTCGGCCCCGGGTCCGGTGCCGGGGGCTCGCTCGGCCGGCTCGCCGGGCCGCCCGTCCTCGCCGCTGGCCCGGAGCTCACCCTCGTCGCCGACACGCGCTACGAGGTCGACCCCGCGGGGCGGCGGCTCCGGATCAGCGCCGACCTGCGGCTGACGAACACGAAGGCCGACACCGTCACCCGCCGCTTCTACTTCGAGAGCATCTCCCTGGCGGTCCTGCCGGGCGTTCGGAACGTGAGCGTGAACGGGGGCTCGGGCCGCCCCACCGTGCGGATCGTCCGGCGGACCGCCGAGTACACGCTCCTCGAGATCCGCTTCGGCCAGCGCCTCTACTCGAAGCAGACGCTCCGCCTCCGACTCAGCTTCGATCTCCCGGATCCCGGCGGCCCCCCGACCCGGGAGACCCGGATCGGTGACGCCCTCGTCGCCTTTTCCGTCTGGGCCATCGGCACGGGGGCGACGCCGGGCGGGAGCGTGACCGTCGTCTTCCCGCCGGGCTTCACGGTCGATGTTCTGGCCGGGCGGCTGACCGGCCCCGAGACGACGGCCGACGGCTCGCTCGTTTTCCGGTCGGGGCGGCTCGCCGATCCGCTCGCCTTCTTCGCCTACCTCGTCGGAGAGCGCGAAGGCGCCTTTCGCGAGGCGGTCCGAACGACGCAGCTCGGGGATTGGACGGTCGCCGTCCGGCTCCGGGCCTGGGCCGACGATCCGGAGTGGGTCGAGCGGGTCGGCGAGCTCTTCGTGCGGGGTCTGCCGGTGATCGGCGACTTCGTCGGCCTCCCGTACGCCGGTCGGAACCCGCTCGTCGTCACCGAGACGACGAGTCGGGTGCTCGGCGGCTACGCCGGTCTCTTCGATCCGGAGGCCGGCGAGATCAAGGTCTCCTACGCCGCCGAACCCTTCGTCGTCCTCCACGAGGCGGCCCATGCCTGGTTCAACGGTCGACTCTTCGCCGACCGCTGGATCGTGGAGGCCTTCGCCTCGCTCGCCGCCGAACGCGCTGCCACCCGTCTCGACGTCCCGATCCAGCCGCCCGTGCCGCCCGCGGGTGCCGCGGCGATCCCTCTCAACTCCTGGGGCGCCATCGGCAGCGAGCCGCCCGAGCTCGAGGCCGCCGCCTACGCCGCCGCCCTCGAGCTCGCCCGGGCCGTCGTCGAGCGGGTCGGCGAGGCCGGGCTGCGACGTGTCTTCGCCGCTGCGGCGGAGCACCGCTCGGCGTACCAACCGCGGCACGGCGCGACGGAGCGGGACGGGGCAACGGCTGACTGGCGCATCCTCCTCGACCTCCTCGAGGCCGAGGCCGGCCGGCCCCTCGATGATCTCTGGCGGCGCTGGGTCGCTCGACCGGAGGACCTGCCGCTCCTCGATGCCCGGGCGGCGGCCCGGCTCCGCTACGGCGCGCTCGTCGCGGCAGCCGGGGACTGGGAGCTGCCGGCCTCGATCCGGGCCGCGATGCGGACCTGGCAGTTCGAGACGGCGATGGGGCTCCTCGGCGAGGCGGAGCGCGCCCTCGGGCGCCGGTCCGCGGTCGAGGCCGCGGCGGCGCGGGCCGGACTCAGCATGCCCTCGACCCTCCGGGCCGCCTTCGAGGGCGAGGGGGGTCCGGGGGCGGCGATCGAGGAGGCGGAGGCGGCGCTGGCGGCCATCCGGACCATCGAGGCCGCGGCGGCCGCGCGCCCCGCCGACGAGACGCCGCTCCGGCGGCTCGGGCTCTTCGACGTCGACCCGGAGGCGGAGCTGGCCGCGGCCCGGGCGGCCTTCGCGGCGGGCGAGCTCGATGGGGCGGTGGTGCGCGCCGAGACGGCCCGGAGTCTGTGGCAGACGGCCGAGGAGATCGGGACCCGACGGGCGATCGGGATCGGCTCGGCCGGGGCGGCCACCCTCCTCGGCCTCGGGCTCGTCGCCTCGGCTATCCGGCGACGGCAGGGCGCAGCGGCCGGCGGATAGCTGTCGGGCGGGAGCCGGTCGGCGCCCGGGGGAACGGGGCCGTGGCACGGGTCGGAGACGGCCGCCGAGCCTGCGCTACACTCCCGGCAACCCCGGGCCGCGGACGCCTCCGGGGCACGGCGCGACGGGTTCGGGCGCGGGTCGGCCGCCGACGACGGCGAGGCCGACCGTGGCGCCGAGCCGGTGCCGACGGACGCGGTGTCCGACGCAGCGAGGACGAGCCACGCGGATGGCGGTGCATCGATTCCGACCCTCCCACGAGATCCTGTCCGGCGACTCGGCCGACGTCTACTTCATGCGGGCGACCCGCATCCTCGAGCGGGAGGGGCTCGATCCCCTCGTGACCATGGAGGTCTTCGCCCGCCAGGGCGGCGTCCTCTGCGGGATCGACGAAGCGAAGAACCTCCTCGGCCACGTTCTCGCCGAGGCTGACCCGGCCGAGACCCTCGTGGAGGCCCTCGACGACGGGGACGTCTTCGCGCCGAAGGAGATCGTCCTCCGGATCCGGGCTCGCTACCGGGCGTTCGGGCTCTACGAGACGGCGATCCTCGGGATGCTCGCCCAGTCGACGGGTTGGGCGACGGCCGCCCGCGAGTGTGTCGAGGCGGCCGCTCCGCAGCCGGTCATCTCCTTCGGTGCCCGCCACGTCCACCCCGACATCACCGACGTTCTCGACTACGCGGCCATCGTCGGCGGCTGCGTCGGCGCCTCGACCCCGGCCGGGGCCCGGCTCGCCGGCTTGAACCCGACCGGGACGATGCCCCATGCCCTCGTCCTCATCTTCGGCGACACCGTCGAGGCCGCCCTCGCCTTCGACCGCGACCTCGAGCCCGACGTCCCCCGGATCGTCCTCGTCGACACCTTCAAGGACGAGGCGGAGGAGGCGCTCCGCGTCGCCGACGCCCTGGGCGAGCGGCTCTACGGGATTCGGCTCGACACGCCGGTCGAGCGGGGGCGGGTGACGGCCGACCTGGTCAAGGAGGTTCGGGCGCGCCTCGATCTGGCCGGCCATCGGCACGTCAAGATCGTCGTCTCGGGCGGCCTGACGCCAGACCGGATCCGCTACTTCAAGGAGAGCGGGGCGCCGGTCGACTCCTTCGCCGTCGGCTCCTACATCAGCGGTGCTGCGCCCATCGATTTCACCGGCGACATCAAGGAGATCGATGGCCGGCCGGTCGCGAAGCGGGGGCGGATTCCGGGCTTGACCCCGAGCGATCGGCTTCGACCGGTCGACCTGGCGGCCTGGCGGGACGGCTGAGCGGGCTGAGGGTCGGGGCTTGCTCGGGGCGGTCGACGGGCCGGGTCCGGGCTGGGGTGGGGACGGCAGGAACCGTGTGCCGGTCGGCTGCCGGCACGCTCCGGCGATCCGTGCAACCATTCTCTGCCGTGCACGACGAGCGCCACCTGAACCCTGACCAACCCGAGCCTGACAATCCCATGCCCGACCCGGTAGCCGGAGACCGCGCTCGGGACGGCGGCGCTCCGGACGGGGAGGCCGCGGCCGACTCCGGGGCCGATGCCTCGACGCGTGACTCCGGGGCCGACCCTGAGGCCGGTGTCGCGGCCGACTCCGAGGCCGACCGCGAGGCCGGTGCATCGAGGCGCGACCCCGACGACCGGGAGTCGCCCTACGAGCTCCTCCGTCGTGGCCAGGCCCTGGCGGCGAAGCGCCACTTCGCCCAGGCGGCCATCGTCCTCGGGCGGGCCGCCCGACTCGAGCCGCGCAAGGGCTCGATCCTCGAGGCCCTCGGCCGGGCCCTCTACAACAGTGGCCAGCACGAGCGGGCTCGCGAGACCTTCGAGCGGCTCCTCGAAGTCGATCCGTCCTCCGACTACGGCCACTACGCCCTCGGCCAGAGCCTGAAGCAGCTCGGCCGGCGGCGGGAGGCACGGACCCATCTCCGGATCGCGGTCGCCCTCGCCCCGACGAGCCGGCTCTACGCCGGGGCCTTGCGGCGGCTCGGGCCGGAGCCGGGAGCCGGCAATCGGGTGGATCGGGGTCCGCGCGGCGATCCACAAGGCCGGTCGGGCGGGGCCAGGGTGCTTCCCGACGACGGGGGCCCGGAGGCGGGAACGCCGCCCGACGTGGACCCGACGGAGCGCTGACCGGTCGCCGGGGCCGGCGCCTGGGGGGCTGGCCCGGCCTGGAGCGCGCCCCGGAGCGCCCGCCGCCCTTGCCGGGCGGGCGCGCACGGCAAGGTGCCGGCCCGCGCCGGACCGGCCCAGTTCCCCCGCCGGGGTCACGGCGCCCGCTGCGGACGATGGCCTCGCCGGTCCATCGTGGCTCTGGCGGGGCCCGCGCCCGGCGCGTCGCCGTGGCCGAACAGAACGCGGCTCTGGCTCAGGGCCGCGCCCGGCGCGTCGCCGTGGCCGAACAGAACGCGGGTCTGGTCGGGGCGTCTGTTCGAAATGTCGGCCAAGGCGGACAGAACGGGGGTCCAGCGCCGTGGCGAGGCCGTTGTGTTCGCTGACGGCGACGCGGGGAGCACCCCCGACCGCCGAAGCGCTGTGATGTTCGCTGACGGCGACGCGGCCGGCACGCGCCCGCCCCGCCGAGGCGTTCTGTTCGCTCAGAACGACGCGGCGGGTCGACCCTCGGGCTCCCGGGCTGTTCGGAGCCAGCCGTACCAGAAGATCCCGACGAGCGACTTGGCGTCGACGATCTCCCCGGCCAGGGCGGCCCGGAGCGCGTCGGAGTAGGGGAGCCAGACGAGCTCGAGGCGCTCGTCCTCGTCCGGACCCGCGCGGTCGGTCGCCGCCGCCAGGTCGGTGGCGAGGTAGAGGTGCATCAACTCCGTCGCGAAGCCGGGCGCCGTCCAGAACGCCCCGAGCCGGCGCCAGGTCCCCGCGCGGAAGCCCGTCTCCTCCTCGAGCTCGCGCCGGGCCGCGACGTCCGGATCCTCGGGTCGACCGTCGACGACATCGAGGGTCCCGGCCGGGATCTCCAGGAGGACGTCCCCGGTGGCGAGGCGGAACTGACGGACCAAGGCGATCCGCTCCGCCCGATCGACGGCGACGACGGCGACCGCCCCGGGGTGGCCGACGATCTCCCGCTCGCCCCGACTCCCGTCCGCCCGCTCGATGGTGTCGACGCGGAGCGAGAGGTAGCGGCCGCGGTGGAGGACGCGGCTGGCAACGACCCGCTCTGTGAGCGGATCCGGCGAGTCGGGTGGGCCCTCGCCGGCCGGGCCACCGCTCACCCGGACCGCCGCGTCAGGCGGCCGCGGCACGGGCTTCGGGCGCCAGCGAGAGGCCGGTCTCCGGGTCGAAGAGGTGGATCTTGCCGCCGACGACGGTGAGCGTGAGCCGGTCGCCCGGCCGAACCCGCTGGTCTGCCGAGAGCATCGCCACGAGATCGATCCCGGCCACGTCGAAATGGACGAGCTCTTCGTTGCCGAGGTACTCGACGACGTCGGCCACGGCATCGATCGCCCCGGTCTGGGTCCCGTCGCGGGCGATGTCGAGGTGTTCCGGCCGGATGCCGAGGACGAGCCGCCGTCCGGTGGCCGGCCCGACCGTCTCCCGGAAGCGAGCCGGGAGCGGGATCCGGATGTTCGGCGCCTCGAGGGTCGCGCCCTCGCCGAATCCGGTAAGGGTGACGTCGATGAAGTTCATCGCCGGACTGCCGATGAAGCCGGCCACGAAGCGGTTCTGCGGGTGGTCGTAGAGCTCCTGGGGCGTCCCGACCTGCTGGAGCCGGGCCTCGCTCATGACCGCGATCCGCTGGCCCATCGTCATCGCCTCGACCTGGTCGTGCGTCACGTAGACCGTCGTCGTCTGGAGGCGCTGGTGGAGCCGCGCGATCTCGGCTCGCGTCTGGACCCGAAGCTTGGCGTCGAGGTTGCTGAGCGGCTCGTCCATGAGGAAGACCTTCGGCTCCCGGACGATCGCTCGGCCGAGGGCGACGCGCTGGCGCTGCCCGCCGGAGAGCTCCTTCGGCTTGCGGTTCAGGAGGTTCTCGAGGGAGAGGATGGCGGCCGCTTCGCGGACCCGGCGGTCGATCTCCGCCTTGGGGACCTTCCGGAGCTTGAGGCCGAAGGCGAGGTTGTCGTAGACGCTCATGTGCGGGTAGAGGGCGTAACTCTGGAAGACCATGGCGATGTCGCGGTCCTTCGGCGGGACGTCGTTGACGACCCGGTCGCCGATCTTGAGCGTGCCCTCGGTAATCTCCTCGAGGCCGGCGATCATCCGGAGGCTCGTCGTCTTCCCGCAGCCCGAGGGGCCGACCAGGACCATGAACTCACCGTCCCGGATTTCGAGGTTGAGATCGTGGACGGCGACCACGTCGCCGAAGCGCTTCGTGACGTGGTCGAAGGTGACCGTCGCCATGCCAGCATCCTCCTTCTCCCGGCAGAGCGCGGGCCCTTGCATCTGGTCGCCGTCGATGCGGCGCCTGGACGGGCCCCGTACGCGACATCCGGGTGGCGCTTCATCGTAGCAAGGCGCGGCGGAGCCGTCGTCAGAAACGAACGGCGCCCCGCCGGGGGCGGGGCGCCGCCTGGGAGGAGGGGGAGGGGGATCCCGTCGGGGGGCGGCCGCTAGCTCGACGAGGAGGACGAGCTGCCGCCGCTGGGCGACGGGCTCGGGCTCGCCCCGGGGCCGAGCCAGGGACCGAAGCCGAAGCCAAACCCACGACCGTGTCGGCCGAAGCCGCCGCCGGCTCCCGGTCCGAAGCCTGGCCCGACCTTGGGCCAGAGGTTCCCGGCCCAGACCTCGACGGCGTCGATGGAGGCGTCGGAGCGCTGCCGACCGACGACGACGATCGCCATGCCGACCCCGACGTCGGCGAGGCTGGCGTTCTCGACGCCGCGGACGTGGTACGTCGTGGCGCTGCTGACGTGGACGGCTACCGTCGTCCCGTTCGGGCGCTCGACGGTGATCGAGTCGTTCGTCTTGGCCGAGACCGTGCCGCCGACGCGCGGGAGACGGACGCGCACCGTCGTCGCGGTGAGGGTGCCGTCGCTGCCGCGCTCGCCGGCGGCGACGACGACCGCACCGATGGTGACGTCGGACCGCGAGCCGGCCGCGTCTCCGACCTTGTACGACGTCGAGGCGGTGGTTCGGATCGTCTGGCTCGTCCCGTCGCGGGCCGTGACGGTGATCGTCGTGGCGGTGACGTTCGTCACGACCCCGGCCACCGTCGGCACGACGACGACGATCCGGGTGACCGTGTACGAACCGTCACTGTTCCGCTGCTGGGCGAACCGGATCTCGTCACCGACCTTCAGATCGGCGAGGGAGATGGTCTGGCCGGCCTTGGTGATGGTCGTCTCCGCGGTGATGGTGATCGTCCGAGTCCAGCCGTCGTCGGTCCGGAGCGAGATGGTCGAGCCGTCGATGGCGGTGATCGTGATCGACCGGGCCGCGACGTGGCCGAAGCCGCGACCGAGACCGAGGCCGAACGGCCACGTCGGAGCGCCGTCCCGGACCCAGCCGGCGGCCGGGATCGGGGCAGAGAGGAGCGCGTCGTCGGTGCCGGCCCCGCTCAGCGCAGCGGCGAGATTCGAGCCGTCGAGGGGCGCTCCGGTCCCGTTTCCTGGGACGGCTCCAAAGGCGACGACCGCGCCGAGGAGGACGGTCAGGGCGACCCCGGCGACGATGCCGATCCGCAGTGATCGATCCCGGCTCGGCCGCAGTGGGGCCCGAAACTCGACCCCGTTTCCTTCGGGCATGGTGGCCTCCTTTCTGCTCGACCGCCGCGCCCGGGCGGAGGTTCGCCCGGCCGGGCGGTGGACGATGGGCGACTCGTTTGGTTCGACCGTGGACCGACGGACCTCGGTGGCTCCCGTCGGCAGATGGGGCCGGGCGTTGCTCGGCCACCGTGGCCATCTTCGTCGCCCTTCCTTGGAGGATCATGAGAACGCGCCCTGGATCCGGGGCGCGTCGAGGACCGGCAGGCCGCCTCAGGTCCGGAGGACCGACTCGACGAAGCGGCGCCAGGCCGCCCGGGCCCGCTGCCGCTCGGCCGCCGGGAGGGACGGCTCGAACCGAGCCCGAGCCGGGTTCGCCCGGCGGATCGCCTCGGCGTCGAGGAGCCCAGCCCCGATGCCGGCGAGGCCGGCGATGCCGAGGGCCGTCGACTCCTCGGCGGCCGCCACCTCGACCGGCAGACCCAGCAGATCCGCCTGGCGGGCGACGAGGTACCCGTTCGCCGTGAGGCCGCCGTCGACCCGGAGTCGCTCCGGTTCGGTTCCGAGGGCGGGGATCATCGTCTCGACGAGATCGGCGACGAGGTGGGCGAGCCCGTCGAGGGCCGCCCGGACGACGTGGGCCCGGCCGGTCCCCGCCGAGAGGCCCCGGACGACCGCCCGCGCGTCCGGACGCCACCAGGGCGGTCCGAGACCGGCCAGGGCCGGCAGGACCTCGACCCCGCCGGTGTCCGGAACGGCCCGGGCGAGGTGCTCGGTCTCGTCCGGGTCGTCGACGAGGCGAAGGTCGTCCCGGAGCCAGTCGACGAAGGCGCCGGCCGTGAAGACGCCGCCCTGGAGGATCGTCGCCAGGGTGCCGTCGGCGAGGCGCCAGCCAACCGACGTCTCGAGGCTGGGGTCGGCTGTGCGCCGATCGCCGGCGTTGCCGAGGACGAAGACCCCGGTCCCGTACGTCGCCTTGAGCGCGCCGGGCTCGAAGCCACCGTGTCCGGCGAGGGCCGCCTGCTGGTCGCAGGCGAGGGCGCGGAGGGGGAGGGGTCCGCCCCAGCGCGGATGGGCGACGAAGCCGAGCTCGCCGGCCGTCGGGACGAGGGTCGGCAGCGCCTCGGGCGGCACGCCGAAGCGAGCGGCGAGGACCGGATCCCAGTCGAGGTCCTGGAGCGAGTAGAGCTGCGTTCGGGAGGCCGTCGACGGGTCGGTCCGCGCCCGCCCCCCGTCGAGCCGCGCCGTCAACCAGGCGTCGACCGTCCCGACCCGGAGCGTGCCCCGGCGGGCAGCCGCGGCGACGGGCTCGACGTGCTCGAGGAGCCAGCGGATCTTGCCGGCCGAGTAGTAGGGATCGAGAGGGAGCCCGGTCCGGGCCCGGATCTCCGGCTCGGCCCCGGCGGCTCGGAGCCGCTCGACGATGGGCAGCGAGCGCCGGCAGTGCCAGACGACGACCGGCGTGAGGGGGGCGAGGGTCTCGGCGTCCCAGGCGACGACGCTCTCGCCCTGGTTGTCGAGCCCGACGGCGACGACGCGCTCGCGGCCACCGATGGCCTCGAGGACGCGAGCGACGGTCTCGACGACCGAACCGAGGATCTCGAGTGGATCCTGTTCGGCCCAGTCGGGCTGCGGGTGGCGGGTCTCGATGGGGACGGCGGCGTGGGCGACGGCCGAGAGGGTCCGGTCGTAGGCGATGGCCCGGGTCGAGGTCGTCCCCTGGTCGATGGCGAGGAGGAACCCGTCGGCCCTCATCGCCCAGCCTCCCGGCGGCGGCGATGCTCGGCCTCGAGGTTGGCGACGAGGGTCGCCACCTGGCGGCGGAAGGTGTCCCGAAGGAGGGGCGCGCCGAAGGCGGCGAGCCGGCCGGCGAGGGCCACCTCGACGCTGTAGGCCACCTCGCTCGCCGGTTCCTCGTCGCCGGCGGCTGGGACCGGGGTGACCTCGAAGGGGATCTCGGCGGTGAACGACCCGACGAGGCCCCGCGGTCGACCGACGAGCCGGAGGCGGGCGCGAGACGGCGGCGTGACGGCGAGGGTCGCCTCGACGTCCGCCCGGATGGTGAGGAACTGGATCTTCGCCGCCAGGGTCGCCCGGAACGTCCCGGGTCCGGTGGCGGCGATCGACTCGACGCCGGGCAGGACCCGACCGAGGGCGTCGACGTCGTCGACGACGGCCCAGATGGCGCTCGGCGGGACGGCGATGGCGACCCGGTCGCGCAGGAGCTCGTTCATCGGAGGGGTCGCGGCCCCGACGGCGCCCCGACGTCGGGCCGCAGGGTCAGGGCGAGCCGCTCGCCGAGAGCGGCCCCGTCGGCGCGGCAGGTCGCGTGGGTCGGGTCCGGTCGAACGCAGCAGCCGGTCGCCCAGAGGCCCTCGAGCGGGAGGCGGCCGCGGGCGTCGACGGGCGCCGGGCGACCGGGACGACCATCGGCCAGGCCGACGCTCCGCAGGAGGAAGGTCTGGGGGACGAGGCGGTCGGCGAGGACGAGGGTGTCGGCGCTGATCCAGCGGCCCCCGACCCTTACGGCCGACAGGCGAGCGTCGCCCGCCACGGCCTCCGGCGCCGTAGCCAGCCGGAGGACCCGCGCGCCCGCCGCCGCGAGCGCCTCGGCGAGCCCGTCGGCGTGGGCCGACCCGACGAGGGCCACCGTCTCGCCGGGGAGGAGGCCGGCGGCGAGGATGCGCTGGGCCAGGTCGCTCGTCATGATCCCGGCCGGCCGGGGTCCGGCGATGGTGCGGTGCTCGCGCGGCTCGACGTAGGCCCCGGTGGCGAGGACGACGGCCCGGGCCTCGATGGTCGCCGAGGAGGCGTCGACGTCGGCGGCGAGCTGCCAGCCGCTCGGTCCCGGCGCCAGCCCGACGACCGTCGCCCGCGCCGCAGCGAAGGCGCCGGCCGGCGGTCGATCGGGCGATCCCGGTCCCTCCCGGTCGACGAGGAGGACGGCGAGGCCGGCCGCCGCCGCTGCCGTCGCCGCCGCCCGGCCGGCCGCCCCGGCCCCGACGACGACGGCGTCCCAGGGGCCGACCAACGAGGCTGGGGGCGTCGCCCCGTCGGCCCCGGTCTCGCCGACGCCCACCGGTTCGCCGAGGGTGCCCGGCCGGGCGCGCCAGAGCCAGGAGCCCCGCCGGTGCTTGTCGATCGCCTCGATGGGGATCCGCCGTTCGCGGGCGAGGATCTGGGCCACCTCGACGGCGCAGAGGTTGCCCTGGCAGTCACCGAAGGTGGCGCCGCAGCGCCGCTTCAGCGCGTCGAGGGTCCGGGGCGCGGTCGGGCGCCGAGCGGCGGCGACGATTTCGCCCTCGCTGATGGAGCGGCAGAGGCAGACGACCCGGCCCGGCGGGTCCGGCAGGGCGAGGGGCGGTGGCGCGAGGAGGCGGCGCGGTCGAGGCCCCCAGCCGCGGAGGCCGACGACGGCGTCGACGACGAACTCGGCGACGGCCGGCGAGGTCGAGATCCCGGTCGAGCGGATCCCGGCGGCGAGGAAGAGGCGGTCGCCGACGGTGGCCGGGCGGAGGATGAAATCGCCCTCCGAGCTCACGTGCCGGAGCCCGGCGAACTGCCGGATCGGGACCGCCTCGGCCAGGGCCGGCACCATCGCCCGGCAGGCGGCGAGGATCCGCTCCCGGTCCAGCTCGTCGATCCCGAGATCGTCCTTCGCCGCGACGTCCACCGCCGTCGGCCCGAGGAGGAGGCCGCCGAAGACGATCGGCGTGACGAGCATCCCCTTGCCCATCGGCCCCGGGACCGGCAGGACGATCCGATCCACCCCGAAGGTCTCCTCCGAGACGAGGAACTGGCCCTTCCGCGGCCGGATCGAGAAGCTCCGCTCGCCGGCCAGGGCGGCGACGGTGTCCGCCTCGATCCCGGCGGCATCGACGACCTGATCGGCGACGATGACGCCCCCGTCGTCGAGGAGGACTCGAGCCCGCCGCGGCTCGATCTCGAGGCCGACGACGGCCCGGCCGAGGCGGAGTTGGGCCCCGCCCTCGACGGCGGCCTCGGCGTAGGCGCGGGTCAGCCAGAAGGGGTCGATGACCCCCTCGCCGGGGACCGACAGGGCGGCGAGGACGTCGTCGGCGACGTACGGGGCGAGGGCGCGCACCTCGCTTCGGTCGAGGATGGCGACCTCGACCCCCTGGCGCCTCGCGTTCGGCTCGATGACCCCCCGGAGGGCGTCGACGGCCTCGGCCGTCCGGGCGAGCATGATCGCGCCGACCGGGAGGAAGGGAACCCCGAGCCGGTCGATGACCGACGGCCACAAGGTCGCCGAGCGGCGCAACATCGTCGCCTCGATCGTCCCCGGCCGGGCGTCGAAGCCGGTGTGGACGATGGCGCTGTTCGCCTTCGACGTCCCCTCGCAGACGTCGGGCTCGGCCTCGACGAGGACGGCTGCGATGCCGCGCTCGGCGAGCGCCCAGAGGATGGCGCAGCCGATGACCCCGCCGCCGACGACGACGACCGCCGTCCGTTCTGGGTGCCGACGGGGCGCGCCGCCGGGGCCCGTCCGCCTGCGCGCGGCGGACCGCGGCGCGGCTCCCATCAGAGCACCTCCTCGACGACGCGGTACCAGCGGACCCGGCGCCCGACGCGCTCCCGGGCCCGCCACCGGAACGACTTCGGGGCGGCATCGATGGCGGTCGCCAGCTGGCGGAGCCGGTCGCCGATGCGGGCCTGCGCGGCGGCCGCGAAACCGAGCCCGGGAAGGCTCGCCTCGAGGACGTCGAGGAAGTCGCGGGCGGTCGTGTAGAAGCCCCAGTCGTCGGCGGTGATGGAGAGGATCCGGTCGAGCTCGATGGCCGAGGGATCGGCCGGCACGAGGTCGTGGTTCAGGAGGAGGAGGGCCGCGTCGACGAGGTCCTTCCGGTTCCGCTCGACGATCTGGAGCTTGGCCAGGAGGAGGTCGGCCGGAGCGAGGGTCGTCGGGTGGAGGTCGAGCCGCCCGTCCAGCTCGATCCGGTGGCAGAACTCGAGGCGGTCGAGGAAGACGTCGACGTGGGAGCCGCTCGGGTGGTGGTAGAAGGTCAGGATCCCCGACGACGAGAGGCTGATGCAGAGCCGCGGGGTTGGCGTGGTGATGGCGGTCACGATATCTCCCTCCTCGAACCCTCATCGATGAGGGTCCGCGGTGCCTCCTTCACCTCACCGGCGAAGAAGGTGGGGATGTAGTAGCCGTAGAAGATCCAGAAGCCCATTGCTAGCTCGTCATCGCACCTCCCGTCCGATCGCGGATCACAACGTCAGCTCGCCGACGAAGCGGCTCCGGTCGCCGCGGTAGAGATCGCGGGCGTGCTCGACGGCCCGGCCCGTGGCATCCCAGGCCGTCCGTTCGACGAGCATGAGGGGGCTCCCGACGGCGACCCCGAGGAGGCCGGCCTCCAGCTCGCCGGCGGCGACCGGCTCGAGCATCTGGCGGGCCCGGACCGGGCGGGCTCGGTAGTGTTGATCCATGAGCCGGTAGATGGACGAGCCCTCGAGGTCGAGCTCGAGGAGGCCCGGCACGATCCGAGCCGGAAAGAACGAGGTCTCCAAGACGACCGGCGAACCGGCCACCGATCGAACCCGGACGACCTTGTAGACGGCTTCGCCGACCCGGAGCTCGAGCTCCTGGGCGAGGTGGCGGGTGGCGAGGATTTCCGCCCGCTCGATGACCTTGCTGGCGGGCACGAGCCCCTGGCCGAGCGAGGCCTCGAAGAACGAACGGAGGTGGCTCGTGTCCTGGCGGAGCTTCGGCTCGGCGACGAAGGTCCCGCTCCCCTGGAGGCGACGGATGAGGCCGCGTTGCTCGAGTCGGGCGAGGGCCGCCCGGACCGTCATCCGGCTCACGCCGAGGCTCTCGGCCAGGGAGCGCTCCGTCGGCAGCCGAGAGCCCGGGTGGAGTTCGCCGGATTCGATCCGTTCGGCGAGCTCTTCCTCGATCTGAAGGTAGACGGGCAGGGTCCGGGCGAGTCGAGGGGAGGGCGCGCTCGGATGATGGCTACCGAGCTTCGCGGGCGATGGTCGAACGCGAGACGGCACCTGCTTCCTCCACCTGGCTCCGCCGGGCGGCTCGTGCCGCCCGGGTCAGGATGAATGGCACGATTGTATAGACCAATCAGGGGCCGTCAAGGGCTTCGACGCACTCGCTGGATCTGCGTGGGAATGGTGTAGACTAATGCGTGGCCCGTGTTTCGATCCATGCGTCGACTGACGAGCGACATCGACTTTGGAGGAAGACCATGCCTCGCCGCCACACGACCCTCGACCTGGACGCGACGCTCCTGGAGGAGGCCGCCGCCGTCCTCGGAACGAAACGAACGACGGAGACGGTTCACGCCGCCCTTCGTGAGGTCGTCGCCAGACGGCGGCGGGCGTGGCTCGTTCGCCGAGATTACCGGGAGCTCGAAGCGCTCCTTCCTGAGCTGCGCGCCCCGCGCTCGCTCCGGTCATGAGCGGCGTCGGGTGGATGGTGGAGCTGGCCGACACGTCGGTCTGGGCCCGGCTCGGCAAGCCCGGGCTCGAGTGGTTCGGTCTCGCCGTCGAGGACGGTCGGATCGCCGTCTGTGACCAGGTCGCTCTCGAGATCCTCTTCAGCGCCCGCGATGCCGCCGACTTCGAGGCGACCGAACGTGCCCTCCTCGCCTGCCCGTGGTACCCGGTCGAGGCCGTCGACTGGGTGGAGGCGCGGCGGATCTTCCGCGAGCTCGCCCGGCTGGGTCCGCTCCATCACCGGCAGGTGAAGATCCCGGATGTCGTCATCGCCGCCGTGGCGGCCCGCAACGGGCTCACCGTCGTGCACTACGACGAGGACTACGACGTGATCGCCGCGGTGACGGGCCAGCCGACGCGGTGGGCGGCGCCCCGAGGCTCGCTCTGACGCGGCATCGGGCAGGAAGGGCTGGGGTGGCCTAGGGGGGTCGAACCCCTAACCTTCGGAGCCACAATCCGATGCTCTGCCGATTGAGCTAAGGCCACCGCGGACGGGCGGGGCCGCTGGCGACGATCGAGCCCCGTCGGCGCCCCTTGTGGCAGCGGGGCGGGCTCGATCCGCGGCGTCGGACAGTCTACCGGCAAGGCCGGCGGACGTGCAGCGGAGGGAGCGACTCGAGCAGAAAGGTCAGCTCCTGGTCGGTTTGCAAGAGTCGCCCTGGTACCCCAGGCCCGGCCTCCCGGGACGATCGCGCGGGCTGACGCCGAGGGGTGGGCCGCCTAGGCTCGGGTGCAGCACGAGTCCCCGCGTGCAGCACCGCCGAAAGGATCCATGGCCACCACGATCGCCCGCCTCGACCTCGCCCCAGCCGACTCCAGCCCGCGGCGGCCGACCGAACTCCTCGCTCGCCGCGTCGCCCTCGTCGTCGCGGTCGCCCTCGTCCTCACGACGGCCGGGCTCCGCGC
Organism: Chloroflexota bacterium; assembly: GCA_034434735.1. Classification (GTDB taxonomy): domain Bacteria; phylum Chloroflexota; class Limnocylindria; order Limnocylindrales; family CSP1-4; genus BPIH01. Next base: position 3,278 of record DAOTYQ010000043.1, on the reverse strand, counting down.
CTCCCCGGCGCGGGCTCTGGACTGGGCCGAGAACTCCTTCAGCGCCGAGTCGGAGAGCCAGCTCATCGCCCTGACGAACCAGGCCCGGGCGGCAGCCGGCCTACCGGCGCTCAAGAAAGACTCGGTCTTGACCGACGTCGCCCGCTGGCGGAGCAAGGACATGATCGTCCGCGACTACTTCAGCCACACGATCCCGCCGACCGGCGACGGCGTCGACTCCGTCTTCGACGAGCTCTCGCGGCGCGGCTACTGCTTCAAGCTCGCCGGCGAGAACATCGGCTGGAACAACTACCCCGACGACGTGGCCACGGCGGCCATCCACGAGGCCTTCATGAACTCCTCGGGGCACCGGGCGAACATCCTCGGCAAGAGCTGGGACGTCATCGGTGTCGGCGCCTACAAGGGGCCCGGCGGCAAGAAGATGTGGACGTTCCTCTTCGCCGACAAGTGCGGGACCGCGACCCCGACGGCCAGCCCGAAGCCGACCGCCAAGCCGACCGCCACCCCGAAGCCGACCGCCAAGCCGACGGCCACCCCGAAGCCGACGCCGCGGCCGACCGCCAAGCCGACGGCCAGCCCGAAGCCGACCGCCAAGCCGGTGGCGACCCCGAAGCCGACACCGCGGCCCACGCCCGTCGCGACCGCGACCCCGAACCCCACGCCGACCCCGACCCCGAGTTCGACCGCCACGCCGGACGACGCCCTGCGGCCGAGCCCCCGCCCCGCATCGCCGTCCGCTCGGCCGAGCGCCGCCCCGGCGGCCGTCCGGCTTCCGGCGCTGGGTGTCGTGGAGCCGTGGCAGCCACCGGGGCTCGTCGAGACCATCGTCGCCGGCGTCGCCGGGGCCTTCTTCGGCTGGTAGGGGCCTCCGTTCGCGGCCACCCGGGCATCCTCCGTCGCCGGCGAGCGTCGCCGCCCCCTGAGCCCGGCCGACCATCTCCGGGTGACGGGAGGGGGCGTCGGCGTGTATCGTCAGGGACCGTGGCCCCGATCCTCGAAGCCCGCGACCTGACGAAGCGCTACGCCATCGGCCCGCAGGTCGTCGATGCCCTGCGGGGCGTATCGCTCTCTGTCGACCCGGGTGAGTTCGTCGCCATCATGGGGCCATCCGGGTCCGGCAAGAGCACCCTCCTCCACCTCCTCGGTGGCCTCGATCGCCCGACGAGCGGGGAGGTCGTCCTCGACGGCATCCCGATCCACCGCCTCTCCGACGACGAGGCGACCCGCCTTCGGCGCGAGAAGACCGGCTTCGTCTTCCAGGCCTTCAACCTCATCCCGCTCCTGACCGTCTACGAGAACGTCGCGTTGCCCCTCACCATCGCCGGCACGAGCCTCCGTCGCCGCGAGGTCGCCGAGCGGATCGCGGCGGTCATCGAGCTCGTCGACCTCGCCGACCGGCTTCGGGCGCGGCCGGACCAACTCTCGGCCGGCGAGCAGCAGCGGGTCGCCGTCGCCCGGGCCCTCGTCACCCGCCCGGCGATCCTCCTCGCCGACGAGCCGACCGGCAACCTCGACTACGCGAGCGGGAGCGAGCTCCTGGGGGCCCTCTGGCGCTCCTGCGACGAGGAAGGGCAGACCATCGTCCTCGTCACCCACGACGCGAAGGCGGCCGCCTATGCGGATCGCGTCTGCGTCGTCGAGGACGGTCGGATCGTCGACGAGATCCTCCTCGGCCGGCGGGCCGACCATTCTGCGGCGACGCTCATCGGCCGGCTCGCCGAGCTCGGCCTCTAGCCGCCGGTCGAGATGATGCCGGACCTCGTCCGCTACGCCGTCCGGAGCCTCGTCGCCCGGCCGCTCCGGAGCGCCCTGACGGCCGTCGGGATCGCCCTCGGGGTGGGGACGCTCTACGCCACCCTCGCCACGAACGCGAGCATCGAGACCGGCGTCGAGCGGACCGTCGACGCCATCCTCGGCCGGGCCGAGATCCGGATCGCCGGGCTCAGGGGGATCGGTCTCTCGGAGGCGACCCTCGCCGTCGTCGCCTCCACCGATGGCGTCGCCGTCGCCGCCCCCGCCATCGAGCAGCGGACGTACCTCGGCGTCTCGGTCGGTGCCGGCGGCGCGGAGCTCCCGGCCTCCGTCACCCTCCTGGGGATCGATCCGCAGCGGGACCGCCTCGTGCGGGATTGGCCGATCGTGGCGGGGACGGATCTCGCCTCGGCCGTCGGGAGCGGCGACGCGGTGGCGCTCGTGAGCGCGGAGCTCGCCGCCGACGACGGGCTCCGGGTGGGGGACACGATCGCCGTCCTCGGTGCTCCCGAGGCGCCGCCGGAGGCCGGCCGGGTCCGGATCGTCGGGGTCCTGGCCGGGCCGGGGCCGGTCGTCGACGCCTTCGGACGGGTTGTCGTCGTCCCCATCGACCGAGCGCGGGCGATCCTCGGCCGCTCGGGCGCCGACCGGGTCGACGTCGTCCTCGGCGAGGGCGTCGATCCGGCCGTCGTCCGCCGCCGGCTCGCCGATCGGCTCACCGCCGAGCCGTACGTCGTCTCCTCGCCGGCCGACCTGGCCGAGGGCCTCCGGGCCTCGACGGCGGACCTGCGGGCGATGACGGCCCTCGTCGCCGCCCTCAACCTCTTCGTCGCCGCCTTCCTCATCTTCAACACCCTCTCGATGACCCTCGTCGAGCGGGTCCGCGAGCTCGGGCTCCTCCGGGCCGCCGGGGCGAGCCGGCGGCAGATCGGTCGCCTCGTCTTCGTCCAGGCCGTGGGCCTCGGCCTCGTCGGTTCGGCCCTCGGGCTGGCCTGGGGCGTCGGACTCGGCGAGATCGTCGTCGCCTGGCTGCGCCTGCTCACCCCCGTCCGCCTCGACGCCCTCACCGTCGATCCGCTCGTCGTCGGGACGGCCGTCGTCGTCGGCCTCCTCGTCACCGTCGTCGCCGGCCTCGAGCCGTCCCTCCGCGCGGGCCGGGTGTCGCCCATCGAAGCCCTCGCCGCCCGTCGCCAACAGGCCCTCGGACCAGCTCGCCTCCGCTGGCTGGCGGTCGTCTTCGGCGTCGTGGCGATGGTCGGCTGGCTCCTCTGGCCGGCCGGGCCGCTCGACCCCGACGCCGTTCGCGCGCTCCTCGTCTACGGTCTCCTGCTCGCGGTGACCCTGGCCGTGCCGTTCCTCGTCGGGCCCCTCGGCCGGCTCGCCGGGCTCCCCTTTGCCCTGGCCGTCCGCCTGGAGGAGCGACTGGCCCGGGTGGCCCTCCTCCGGGACCGGAGTCGGACGGCGGTGACGGTGGGGGCCCTCGTCGTCGGGCTGGCGATGATCGTCGCCCTCGGCGTCGTCGCCGC
>DAOTYQ010000042.1:0-2489 GCA_034434735.1 Chloroflexota bacterium | reverse complement strand
GTCGCCGTCACCGCCTTCTCGCCGACGATCCGCTTGGCGGCCGGGTCGTATTCGACGATCCGGTCGACGAGGAGGAAGGGCCAGCGGTGGGGGATGAGCCCTTCGATCTCCCGGGTCGTGTGAACGATGGTCGGGTTTGTCGGGCGCGCCGAGCGCTCGACGGTCGGTTCGGCTGCCTCGGTCACCGTCGCCTCCAGTGGGTGCGGATCGCTCCTAGTCTCGCCGACGCGAGCGGCCGCGCGCGGCGATCGATTGCAGGGGTGCATGGGTCGGCCGGGGCGCCGCCCAGCGTGCTCGCGCCGCGCAGCGTGCTCGCACCGGTCATCTCGCCCGCGCCGCTCACCCGGCTCGCGCCGCTGCGGCGAGGAAGGCCGACGCCCCGACCCGGTCGAGGAGGTTCGTCGTCATCCGACCCTCGAGGAAGACCGGGTTCCGGAGGAGCGCCCGCAGCAGCTCGACGTTCGTCGGCAACCCGTCGACGACGAGCTCGTCGAGGGCGACCCGCCCCCGGGCGATCGCCTCGTCCCGGGTCGGCCCCCAGACGATGAGCTTGCCGAGGAGCGAGTCGTAGTAGGGCGGGACCTCGTAGCCGGCGTAGAGGTGGGAGTCGAGCCGGACCCACGGCCCGCCCGGCGCCCGGAAGGCCTCGACGACGCCGGCGGCCGGCCGGAACTCGTGCTCGGGATCCTCGGCGGCGACCCGAAACTCGATGGCGTGGCCGTGGAGAGCGACGTCCTCCTGGCGGTAGGGCAACGGCTCGCCGGCGGCGATCCGGAGCTGGAGCTCGACGATGTCGATCCCGCTCAAGAGCTCGGTGACCGGGTGCTCGACCTGGATCCGGCAGTTGATCTCGATGAAGTAGAAGTTCCCGTCTCGGTCGAGGAGGAACTCCAGGGTCCCGACGTTCTCGTAGCCGGCGGCGACGATGGCCCGGATCGCCCGGTCGCAGAGTTCGGCCCGGGTCGCATCGTCGAGGGCCGGCGACGGCGCCTCCTCGACGATCTTCTGGTGGCGCCGCTGGACCGAGCAGTCCCGTTCGCCGATGTGGATCCCGTTCCCGTAGCGATCGACGGCGACCTGGACCTCGACGTGGCGGTTCTCGTCGAGCCAGCGCTCGAGGTAGAGGCTGTCGTCGCCGAAGGCCGCCTTCGCCTCCGAGCGGCAGACCGGCAGCGCCGCCTGGAGCTCGCGCGGGGTCCGGACCATCCGCATCCCCTTGCCGCCGCCGCCGGCCGAGGGCTTGATGAGGACCGGATAGCCGATCCGTTCGGCCTCCTCCAGGGCGTGGGCGTCGTCGCGGAGCATGCCGTTCGAGCCCGGGATCGTCGGCAGACCGTGGGCCGCCAGGAGGCGCCGGGTCCCCTCCTTCGAGGCGAAGCGCTCGAGGACCTCCGCGGGCGGCCCGACGAAGACGAGGCCGTGGGCGCGGACGGCCTCGGCGAAGCCGTCGTCCTCGGAGAGGAAGCCGTAGCCCGGGTGGATCGCCTCGCAGCCGGTGATGATGGCGGCCGAGATGAGGGCCGGGGCGGAGAGGTACGAGCGCCGGGCGTCGGCCGGACCGATGCAGATCGCCTCGTCGGCGAGCTGGACGGGGAGGCTGTCCCGGTCGGCCTCACTGTAGGCGACGACGGCCTCGATGCCGAGGGTCCGACAGGCGCGGAGAACCCGAAGGGCGATCTCGCCCCGGTTGGCGATGAGGATCCGACCGAACATCTACGGCTCGCCTCCGGGCTGCGGTTCCGGGGCCTCGGGGGTGGCGGGCGTGGGCGCCTCCGCGGCGACGGCTTCGATGATCCCGAGCTCCTGGCCGTACTCGACCGGGTCGCCGGCTTCGACCCGGAGCTCGAGGACGAGGCCGTCGAGCGGGGCGAGGACGTCGTGGGGCACCCCGAGGACGTCGATGGTCCCGAGTCGGTCGCCGGCCCGCACCCGCCGGCCGACGGCGAAGGATCCCCCTGGCTGGAAGATCCCGACCGCCGGGGAGGTCACCGGCCGCCGAACCCGACCCCGCACGCTTCCCCGCTCCCCGTCCTGACCGAGGGCCGCCGGGCCGATCCCGACGAGGCTCGTCCCGGCGCGCGATCCGCCGGACGCTGCCCCGCGCGCCGCTCCGGAGCCGCGGGTCGCCCCACGACTCCCGGAGCCGCTGACGGTCCCGCCGGGCTCTCGGGCGGTCCGGGGACCGGCCTCGGCGGCACCGACCGGGAGCTGGCCGCGGGGCCGTCGCAGGCGAACCCGCCAGCCGCCCTCCCGGATCTCGAGCTCGTCGAGGTCGCCGAGGCCGAGTCGGGCGGCGAGGGCGGGCAGGAGTCCGTCCACGAGCCGCTCGATGGCGGCGTGGTCGGCGCGCTGGAGGCTCGTGGGGCGGCCGGTCGGCGCGGCGGTGGGCGCGGGCCCAGTGCCGACCCCGGGCGAGGCGGTGCCCGAGGGGACGCCGGGCCCGGGCGAGGCGGTGCCGGGGTCGGGTGAGATCGAGGCCGGCGCCGGCC
>DAOTYQ010000041.1:0-6526 GCA_034434735.1 Chloroflexota bacterium | reverse complement strand
ATCCGCCGGCTCGTCTCGCCAGCGATGGGGTCGCTCGGCCAGCCGATCGAGACCCCACCGCGCGCAGAAGGTGAGCCAGTGCTCCCGCGGCACGCCCCGCCAGGCCAGGTCGGTAGCGGTCACGACGATGGCCGCGTCGGTGCGGAGGCGGGCCAGCGTCCGGTACGTGGCCAGTTCCGGGCGGTGGGCCTCGAGGGCCGCCGCCAGACGCGGCGCGCCGCGGAGGCCAGGTACGTCCCAGTCGGCCGCCCGCCGCGGGATCGCCTCGATGGAGCCGTAGCGGGCGAGGACGGCCGCCGCCGACTTCGCGCCCCAACCGGGGATCCCCGGGTAGCCGTCGGCGGCGTCCCCGACGAGGGCGAGCCAGTCGACGATGGCGCTCGGCGGGACTCCCCACTTGGCGACGACCCCGGCCGCGTCGTAGGTGATCCCGCGGCGCCGGTCCCGGAGGACGACTCGGTCGCCGTCGACGAGCTGGGCGAGGTCCTTGTCGGGGGTGCAGACGACGACCCGCTCGACGGCCGGGTCGGCGCGGAGCTGGTGGCAGGCGGAGGCGATGGCATCGTCGGCCTCGAGCTCCACCATCGGCCAGACGACGAAGCCGAGGGCCTCGATGGCCGCTTCGGCGATCGGGAACTGGGCGAGGAGCTCGGGCGGGACGCCGGCGCTCGACTTGTACCCGGGGAAGAGCTCGTTCCGGAAGGACTCGATGACCCGATCCGTCGCGCAGCCGACGTGGCTGGCGCCCTCGATCCGGGTCAGGGCGAGGAGCTGCTCGATGAGCCCCGCGACGCCGCTGAGGATCGCGCCGTCGCGGCCGCGGACCGGCGGCCGGGGTGCGAAGTGGGCCCGAAAGAGCTCGTAGGTGGCGTCGACGAGGTGGACCTCCACGGCTCGGCGCCCGCCGTCGCTCAGCTCCGCTCTGCCGAATTCGCGCTCCCCTCGGCGCGGGCGCGGAGTCTGGCCAGGTCGGCCCGAAAGACCCGACCCAGGATCGGGCGCGCCGCCAGCCACCAGGCTCGAGGCAGGAGGGGGGCGGCGAGGACCTCGTCCCAGACGACCCGCGAGGCGCCATCGCCGAGGTCCGCGATGATGAACGTGCCGTGGCCCCGGAACCGGCCCCGGTGCTCGACGGCGAAGCGGGTCGGCGGCTCGAAGGCGGTTACCTCGATGGGATCGCGGACGCAGATGCCGGCGATGCAGACCGTGCCGACGGCCCGCGTCCCGACGCCGACCGGCCCCGGCGTCTCGATCTGGACGCTGCGCAGGTCGGTCATCCACTCCGGCTGCCGCTCGATATCGGCCAGGACCGCCCAGACCCGATCGGGCGGCGCCTCGACGATCGTGCTCGTCCGGAGCGGTGGCAGCGACCGCCAGCCCGGCAGCCGGCCGAGGACGAACTCGAGGAGCCCCAGCGAGCCGAGGCCCGCGAGGCCGATCCGGACGAGACGGGCGACCACCCGGCTAGTCACCTTCGGCCCGGGCGATGGTCGCCCCGGCGGCGCGAAGCTCGGCGAGGGCCCGCTCGCCGTCGCCCGGCGCGAGGTCGACGGCGGCGATGGCGTCGGCGAGGATCGTCGTCGCAAAGCCGAGGCGGACGGCGTCGAGGGCGGTGGCCTTGACGCAGTAGTCGGTCGCCAGGCCGCAGACGACGACGCGCTCGACGCCCCAGCTCCGCAGGAGCCCCTCCAGCTCGGTCGGAACCGTCGCTCCGCTGACCGGGTCGCGCATCGTGAAGCCCGAGTAGCCGTCTTCCCCGTTCGCGCCCTTTCGGACGACGGGACCGTCGACGACGAGGGCGGGGTGGAAGGCGGCCCCCCAGGTGCCCTGGACGCAGTGGTCGGGCCAGATCCCGCCGTCCTTGGCGAAGTGGGGGGTGTGCTCGGGATGCCAGTCCTGGGTGTAGACGACGTGGGCCCCGGCGGCTCGGGCCGCGGCGACCTGGCCGTTGACGACCGGGATGATCGCCTCGCCGCCCTTGACGTAGAGGCTGCCCGCCGGGTCGGCGAAGTCGTTCTGGACGTCGACGACGACGAGGGCCGTCGCGGGATCGTAGGTGACCATGGCGAGGACAACGGTAGCGCAGCCCGGCGCCGTCGGCCAGGGCCGAGCGGCCCGTCGCGGGGCGGGCGGCTCCCTGGCCGCACCGACCCGGCGGCGGCAGACGGCCGCCGTTTCGGCTACCCTCGACCCGTCATGCCGTTCCCGCCAGACGTCCTGGCCGAGCTCGCGGCCGCGACGGAAGTCGAGATCGAGACCCGGCGGCCCGACGGACCGCTTCATCGAACCATCGTCTGGGTCGTCGTCGACGGGGAGGACGTCTTCGTTCGCTCGTGGCGCGGCGCGAGCGCCCGCTGGTATCGAGAGGCCACCGCCAACCCGAGGGTCGTCGTCCACCACGCCGACCGCCGGATCGAAGCTCGGGTCGAGCCGGCGACCGACCCCGCCTCGGTGGCCCGTGCCTCCGCCGGCTACCGCCGCAAGTACGCCGGCGACCCCGCGACCCCGGCCATGGTTCGAGACGAAGCCCTGCCGGCGACCCTTCGCCTCACGCCGCTCTGATCGCGCCGGCGAGGCCGCCGGCGACCGCCACGGAGTGCCCGATGTACTTCGACCAGTTCAAGCACCAGCTGCCGGACATCGACCCGGCCGAGACCCAGGAGTGGCTCGACGCCCTCACCCAGGTCGTCGAGCAAGAGGGCGAGAACCGGGCCCGCTTCCTCATCTTCAAGCTCCTCAAGCGCGCCCGCCAGCTCCAGATCGGCCTGCCGCCCCTCACCCAGACCCGGTACATCAACACCATCAGCCCCGAGCAGGAGCCGACCTTCCCCGGCGATGAGCAGCTCGAGCGCCGGATCCGGCGCCTCATCCGCTGGAACGCGGTGGCGATGGTCCTCCGGGCCAACAACCGCTTCCCGGGCATCGGCGGCCACCTGGCGACCTACGCCTCGGCGGCGACCCTCTACGAGGTCGGCTTCAACTGGTTCTTCCGGGGCAAGGACCATCCCGGCGGCGGCGACCAGGTCTTCTTCCAGGGTCACGCCGCGCCGGGGATCTACGCTCGGGCCTTCCTCGAGGGGCGGCTGACCGAGGCTCAGCTCGACAGCTTCCGGCGCGAGACCGGTGGGAACGGGCTGAGCAGCTACCCCCACCCCCGGCTCATGCCCGACTTCTGGGAGTTCCCGACCGTCTCGATGGGCCTTGGGCCGCTCGCCGCCATCTACCAGGCCCGCTTCAACCGCTATCTCCACAACCGCGGCCTCAAAGACACCTCCGAGCAGCGGGTCTGGGCCTTCGTCGGCGACGGCGAGATGGACGAGCCGGAGGCCATCGCCGGCCTCGCCCTGGCCGCCCGGGAGGGGCTCGACAACCTCGTCTTCGTCGTGAACTGCAACCTCCAGCGCCTCGACGGCCCGGTTCGCGGCAACGGCAAGATCATCCAGGAGCTGGAGGGCCTCTTCCGGGGCGCCGGCTGGAACGTCATCAAGGTCATCTGGGGCCGGGAGTGGGACGAGCTCCTCGCCCGCGACGTCGACGGGGTCCTTGTCGAGAAGATGAACAACACCCTCGACGGCGAGTACCAGAAGTACTCCGTCGCCGGCGGCGCCTACATCCGGGAGCACTTCTTCGGGCCGGATCCGCGCCTCCGCAAACTCGTCGAGCACCTCTCCGACGAGGACCTGACGAAGCTCCGGCGCGGCGGCCACGACTACCGGAAGGTCTACGCCGCCTACAAGGCGGCGACCGAGTACCGCGGCGCGCCGACGGTCATCCTGGCCAAGACCGTCAAGGGCTGGACCCTCGGGCCTGGGGTGGAGGCCCGGAACATCACCCACCAGGCGAAGAAGCTCTCCGAACAGGAGCTCCGGGTCTTCCGCGATCGGCTCGAGCTGCCGATCCCCGATGCGAAGCTGCCCGAGGCGCCCTACTTCCACCCGGGGCCCGACTCCGAGGAGGTCCAGTACTTGCTCGAGCGCCGCCGGGCCCTCGGCGGCTTCCTGCCGCGGCGGGTCGTCCGCTCCGCGCCCCTGCCGCCCCTCCGGTCCGAGGTCGATGCCGAGTTCGCTGCGGGGAGCACGACCCCGGTCTCGACGACCATGGCCTTCACCCGCCTGCTCCGGAACCTGCTAAGAGACCCGGCCATCGGGCGGCGGATCGTGCCGATCATCCCCGACGAGGCCCGGACCTTCGGCATGGATCCGCTCTTCAACGAGGTCGGGATCTACTCTGCCCTCGGTCAGCGCTACGAGCCCGTCGATTCGGAGCTCGTCCTCAAGTACCGGGAGGCGACCGACGGTCAGGTCCTCGAAGAGGGGATCACCGAAGCCGGCTCGATGGCCTCGTTCCAGGCCGCCGGGACCGCCTACGCGACCCATGGCTTGGCGACGATCCCCTTCTACATTTTCTACTCGATGTTCGGCTTCCAGCGGACCGGCGACCAGGCCTGGGCCTTCGGTGACGCCCGAGGTCGCGGCTTCATGATGGGGGCGACGGCCGGCCGGACGACCCTCGCCGGCGAGGGGCTCCAGCACGACGATGGCCACAGCCACCTCCTCGCCTCGGTCATCCCGAGCATCCGGGCCTACGATCCGGCCTACGCCTACGAGCTGGCCGTCATCGTCCGCGACGGGATCGAGCGGATGTACGTCCGCGGCGAGGACGTGTTCTACTACGTCACCCTCTACAACGAGAACTACCGCCAGCCGCCGAAGCCGGATCGGCCCGGCATCGACGACGAAATCGTCCGAGGCATCTACCTCCTCCGCGAGGCGCCGGCCCTCGAGAAGCCGCTCGGCCGGGTCCGCCTCGTCGGCTCGGGGGCGATCCTCGAGCAGGTCGTCGCCGCGCAGGGGCTCCTCGCCGAGCGCTACGGCATCGCGGCCGAGGTCTACAGCGCCCCCTCCTTCCAGCTCCTCCGGCGCGATGCCCTCGAGGTCGAGCGCTGGAACCGGCTCCATCCCGACCGGTCGCCGCGGACCCCGTACGTCGCCCAGGTTCTCGGGCCGGACGGTGGCCCCGTCGTGGCGGCAACGGACTGGCTGACGGCCGTGCCGGACCAGGTCAGCCGCTGGGTCCCGGCGCCGTACCTCTCCCTCGGCACGGACGGCTTCGGCCGGAGCGATACCCGAGAGGCCCTACGGGCCTTCTTCGAGATCGATCCGCCCTCCATCGCCGCGGCTGCCCTCGTCGGTCTCGCTCGCTGCGGTGGCCTCCCGCCGCGGCGGGCGGCAAAGGCGATCCGGGAGCTGGGCATCGACCCGGAGCGGGAGGCCCCCTTCGCCATCTGATGCCGTCGGCGCCCGGCACGGCGCGCCCGCGCTGGGCGCGACGGCCGTCTGGGCGGTGGTGACAAGGAGGCCTACGGCTGCGTAACAAGGGGACGCTCGCGACCCGCACCGGTCGGCTAGCATTCCCGTCCGGGCGCCCGACCAGCGGGCAGCCGCGTCCAAGGCGGTGCGACGCCGGACGCAGCAGAGGACGGAGGATCGGCGGTCATGGAGATCGGTTCGTTCGGCGGCGGCTTCGTCACCGGACTCCGCGAGGGCGTCGAGGCGGCGCTCATCGTCAGCATCATCCTCGCCTATCTGGTCCGGACCGGACACGGTGCCGATGCCGGGCGGATCTGGCTCGGCGTCGGGTCGGCCGTCGCCACGAGCGTCGTCGTCGGTCTGGCCCTCTACCTGAGCGTCGGGGCGCTCGAGGAGCCGTACGAGCAGCTCTTCGAGGGGGCGACCATGCTCCTCGCCGCCGGCGTGGTGACCTGGATGCTCTTCTGGATGCGACGCCAGGCGGCATCGGTCGGGCGCGAGCTCCGGGCGGCCGTCGACCGGGCCCTGAGCGAGGGGAGCCTCTGGGGTCTCACCGTCCTCGCCTTCGTGGCGGTCATCCGAGAGGGGATCGAGACCTCGCTCTTTCTCGTCGGCCAGGCACACGCGGCCGCCGTGACCGGCGGGGCCGGGGCGGCGAGCGTCCTCCTCGGGGCCCTCGTCGGGCTGGCCGGAGCGGTCCTCATCGGCGTTGCCATCTACAGCGGCAGTCGCCGGATCGACCTCCACGCCTTCTTCCGCTGGACCGGGGTTGCCCTCATCTTCATCGCCGCCGGTCTGGTGAGCGTCGCCGTCCACGAGTTCATCGAGGCCAGGCTCATCGGGATCGGGACGGCCGTCGCCTTCGATGTGAGCGGGATCCTGCCGCACGATCCGGAGGGGGGCAACATCGTCGGCGTCCTCCTCCGGGCGATGTTCGGCTACAGCGCGCGGCCGGAGCAGGCGACCCTGGCCGTCTGGCTCGCCTACCTCGTCCTCGTCCTGCCGACCTACCTTCGGCCCGTCCGGCCGACCCCGCCGCCCGCGCCGACCTCGGTCCCCGAGCCGTCGCGCTCGTAGGCCTTGCTCAGCGGGCCGGGCTGCCGACGATCCGCCAGACGCTGCCATCGGCGAGGTCGGTAAGGTAGAGCTCGCCGGCGTCGTCCTGGCCGAAGGACGAGATCGTCCGGCCCGTCTCGGCGAGGAGGATCGGCACCTGC
>DAOTYQ010000040.1:0-7782 GCA_034434735.1 Chloroflexota bacterium | reverse complement strand
GTAGCGGCCGGCGGCGATCCGGGGGATGCAGGCCGTCATGAGGGCCCAGTCGACGGCGAGGTAGGCCCCCGAGCCGATGCCGAGGAGGAGGACGGCCGGCATCGCCAGCTCCGGCGCTGGCGCCCAGGCGAGCCCCAGGATCGCCAACCCGGAGACGGCCGCCGAGGCCCAGATGACCGGCTTGCGGCCGAACCGGTTCGAGAGAGCCGCCCCCGGCAGGGTCCCCACGGCCGCGCCGACGGCGAGGAGCGCCGAACCGAGGGTGAGCCAGCCGGTCAGGGCCGCCCCGCTCTGGTCGAGGGCGTCGCGGACGTAGTAGAGGCTGACGTTGACGAAGACGGCCGGGCCCATGAGGAAGAAGAGGCGGGTCGCCGTCATGTAGAGGAACGCTCGCTCCCGGAGCGCGTCGAGCCCCCAGGCCTCGCCGGCCACGGCCAGCCAGGACCGCCGGCCGCGCTGTCGCGGCGCTCGGCCCTCCCGGACGAGGGCGACGGTGAGGAGGGCGAGGACGAGCTCGATGACGCCGACGGCGATGAAGGGCGTCGCGTAGTCGCCGGTCGCCCCGCCGGTCGAGACGAGGGCCGCCCCGCCGATGACGCCGAGGGTCCGCATGAAGCCCAAGAGGCCGCTCGCCGTCCCGACCTGGCGCTCCGGGACGAGGTCCGGAATGTAGCCCTGAAAGGGGCCCTGGGCGAAGTTCGACGAAAACTGGAGGAGGAGGAGAAAGACGGTCAGGGCGAGGATCGTCTGGGAGGTCGCGATGGCGACGATGAAGACGAGATCGAGGACCCCGCCGAGGAAGATGTACGGCTTCCGACGCCCCCAGCGCGAGACGGTGTAGTCGCTGATCGTGCCGACGGTCGGCTGGACGAGGATGGCGACGAGGGCGGCGAGGAGCTCGATGTTGCCCGAGACGGTCCCCCGAGCCCCGGTCCCGACGAGGGCCTCCACCTGGTGCTGGCCGAAGATCTCGTAGCCGCCCCAGACGGCGTTGATCCCGAACCAGTAGACCGAGATGGCGAGGAGCTGGCGCCAGGGCAGGAGCGTCGTCGGGCGCGCGTCCGATCGGTCGGACCTGGCGTCCAGGGTTCCGGCGAGAGCCGAAGCGTCCGTCGTCCTACCTCCCTCCCGCTCGTGGTGACACGGGTGGCGACCGCGTGCCGTCGAGACTCGACGGACATACGATACGCAGCCGATGGCCGAGCGGACAGCCCTTCTCCTCGACGTCGACACCGGGATCGACGACAGCCTCGCCCTCCTCTACGCCTGCGCCTCGCCGGAGGTCGACCTCGTCGCCGTCACCTGCGTCTCGGGCAACGTCGAGGCCCACCAGGTGGCCACGAATACCCGGGCCGTCCTCGAGCTCGTCGGTCGAGTCGACGTCGAGGTCGCCCTCGGTCGCGAGGTCCCCCTCGTCCGACCCCTCCGGACGACGCCCGAGACCCACGGCCCCCGCGGCATCGGCTACGCCGAGCTCCCGCCCCCGAGCCGCCCCGTGAGCGCCCGGCACGCCGTCAATCTCCTCATCGAGGAGGCCCGCCGCCGGCCCGGCGAGCTCACCCTCGTCACCCTGGGCCCGCTGACGAACCTGGCCGTGGCCGTCCTCCGCGAGCCCGAGCTGCCCCGCCTCTTGCGCCGCTACGTCCTCATGGGCGGCAGCTACCGCTCCCCGGGCAACACCGCCCCGACGACGGAGTGGAACATCGCCTCGGACCCGGAGGCGGCGAAGGTCGTCTTCACCGCCTGGGCCGAAGCGACCGCGCAGCACGGCGTCCCGCGGCCGCTCGCCCTCGGTCTCGACGTCACCGAGCGGGCGAAGTTCCTGCCCGATCACCTCGTCGCCCTCGCCCGCCGGGCCGGCAGCCGCCCGGACGAGGCGCTCGCGGCGGCGAACGCGGCCGCCGGACGCCCCGACGCTTCGGTGGCCTCGAACCGGGTCGTCCGCTATCTCGCCGACGCCCTCCGCTTCTATATGGAGTTCCACAGCCGCTACGACGGCTTCTACGGCGCCTTCGTCCACGACCCCCTCGCCGTCGCCGCGGCCCTCGACCCGTCCCTCGTCCGGACCGAGGCGCTCGCCGTCGACGTCGAGCTCGGGGGGACGCTGACGACGGGCGAGACGGTCACCGACTGGCGACGGGTCTGGGGCCGCCCGCCGAACCTGGAGGTTGCGGTGGAGGCGGACGTCGAGGTCTTCTTCGAGCGCTTCATCGAGCGGGTCGGCGACCTGGCCCGGCGGGTGGGCTGAGCCGGCGAGCGTCGGCGAGCGTTGGCCCGGGCGCGACTGGGCCGGCCGTTGCGCACGGAACACCAAAGCTGGGGTGCGGGGGACGACCCGGTTGGTGGCACGCTCCTAGCGCAAACGGTTTGCTCGGCGATCGGCTGCCGAGAGGTTGTAATCGGTAGGATCTTGGATGGCGGCGTAGTCCCGCGGGCCGATCCATCGAACGGTGGCGCCGCTGACCGAGAGCACGCGGGACAGCCCGCTGAATCCGACCACCTCGACGTCCGGTCGGCCGTTCCGTTCTTTGAGGCCAAGGAGGCCCTCGACAACGGGCAAGAGATCGGTGTCCGTCGTGACCAGAACTGCCACGTCGTATTCACCGGCGATGGCCATCGTCATGGCGTCGATGGCGAGCTGGACATCGATTCCTTTCTCCTGCGCCTCGGATGGTGGCCGACCGGGCGGGTAGCGAAGGGCACGGGATCGCACGCGGAGCAGAGCTCCGCACTCCTGCTCCCAGCGATGGCGCTGGCGTAGGTGCGCTGCGTGCGTTCGCTTGTCCCTTCGCGGGTCCGGTTCCCCTCGGTAGATCGCAATCTGACTGACGATGCGTGACGGCCCACCCTTCGAAGCGAGGAGCTCGGCAAAGGCCTTCGGGCGAACGTTCCCGCACCGGCCCGGATCGCCCGGGCGGTGAAACGCGTCCCGGAAGCAGTGATACGTGTTCTGCCAGTCGATGAAGACGGCTACCCGGTCGGGGCCCACCTGATCGACGATGCCCGTAATGAAAAAGCCCCGCCAGTCCGCCATTCGGCGGAGGGCGGGGATCAATACGCGAGCATCATCGCTGCGAGCCGAGCCCATGTCAAGTACCCGATAGGCATCCCAACGTCTGTGCGAGCCGGGGCGGACCGGTCCCGCAGCGGGCCGTCCACATCGCCGTGCGCAGCGAACATCAAACGCGGGGAGCCGGGGTCGGGGGATGAGCCGGTTCGGCCGGTTCGGTGCGGAGGGAACACCGAAGGGCCGGAACGAGGGCTGCCGGCGCGGTGCGTGCGGCCGGTTTGGTGTTCGGAGCGCACGCCCCCGGAGCGGCACAGGAGAAGGGAAAGGGATGCATCCGGAGGAGCGCCTCGGACCGCAGATGCGGCCATTCGGCAACGCCGAACGCGCCTGGACGACGACCCACGTCGGGGGGTAGCGCGCGGCCGCGTCGCGTGGCACTCTATGGCTCGGAGGGATGCGCGGCGCCGTCCTGCGCCGCGCCAGGAGAAGGAGGATCGAGCCATGGAACGCACGTCACCTTGGAGCCTCGCCCAGTTCACCACCCCAACCCTCGTCCTGATGGCCGCCGCCATCGCCATCAACATCGCCGTCGGCAACACCGTCCAGAACGTCATCCGCCTCCCCGTCTACCTCGACTCCATCGGCACCGTCATCGTCGGCGTCCTCGCCGGTCCCCTGGCCGGCGCGGCGACCGGGATCCTGGCGAACGTCATCTGGGGCCTCACCATCGGGCCGCCGACGATCATCCCCTTCGCCATCACGGCCGGCGTCATCGGGCTCCTGGCAGGCCTCTTCGGCCTCCGCGGGATCTTCTCACCGCGAGGCGGGGGGCGGACCTGGGCGCTCGTCGCCCTCGCCGGGATCGTGACCGGCGTCGTGGCGGCGATCGTCTCGGCACCCATCGCCTACATCCTCTTCACCGGCGTGACGGGGGGTGGGACCGATGCCCTCGTCGCCTTCTTCCGGGGCGTCCTCGACAACGCCCTCGCCGCGACCTTCGCTCAGGGCATCGTCTCCGACCCGCTCGACAAGCTCGTCACCTACCTCGTCGCCTACGTCATCCTCCTCGCCGTCCCGGCGACGGTGAAGACGATCTTCCCGCAGGGCGAGCGAACGGTCTGAAGCGCCGCATCTTGGGGGGAATGCAGCCCATCGTGGCGCCCAGTCCCGCCCGGAGCACCGCGCCCCCCGCCGACGCGAGCGCTGCCCGGAGCGCCGCCCGGAGCACCGCGCCCCCCGCCGACGGGAGCGGACGCGCCGACACGAGCGGACGCGCCGCCCTGCGAGCGGCTACACTCCGGGAGCCCCCCAGCGCAGAGCCCGAGGTGTAGCCGATGCGGACGATCTTCGAGGGCTGTCAGCCTCGTGCCGACGTTCTCGCGGGCGCCCTCCGCGACGAGATGTTCGCGGCCAAGCTCGAGGACGTCGTCCTGGGCACGGCCGACCCCGTCTACCAGGATCCGACCGTCTTCTTCGCCAACACCCACCCCGCCGAGGGCCTCAAGAGCCTCCTCCGGGAGGCCCTGGGCCGGGCGACCGGCGGCGGGAGGGCGGCACCCATCGTTCGCCTCGAAACGGCCTTCGGCGGAGGCAAGACCCACAGCCTCATCGCCCTCTACCACCTCGCCCGCGGAGCCCGGCCCATCGGCCTCGAGGAGTACGTCCCGCCGGCCCTCCTGCCCGAGCGACCGATCCCCGTGGCAGCCATCGTCGGGAGCGCCCTGGACCCCGCCCAGGGCGTCGACCACGGGGCCGTCACCACCTACACCATCTGGGGCGAGCTCGCCTACCAGCTCGGCGCCTACGACGTGCTCGCCGAGGCCGACCAGAGTCGGGTCGCGCCGGGGACCCACACCCTGGCTCGGGTCCTCGGCCAGGGTCCGGTCGTCGTCCTGATGGACGAGCTGGCCCGCTACCTCGAAGTCGCCCAGGCCTATCAGGTCGGCAAGAGCACCCTCGCCGATCAGACGACGGCCTTCCTCATGGCGCTCCTCGACGCCGCGGACGCCGCCCCGCAGGTCGTCGTCGTCTACACGCTGGCCAGCTCGGCCGACGCCTTCGGCGCCCAGACCGAGACGATCCAGCGCGTCGTCGCCGAAAGCAAGGCCGTCTCGGCGCGCAAGGAGCACGTCATCACCCCGACCAGGGAGGACGAAATCGCCGCCGTCGTCCGGCACCGCCTCTTCGAGCGCGTCGATCCCGCCGTCGCCGCGGAGACCGCCCGTGCCTACCACGAGGCCATCGTCGCCGAGCTCGACCGGGGGAGCGATCTGCCGGCCAACGCCGCCACCGCCGGCTACGCCACCGACATCGAAAACGACTACCCCTTCCACCCCGAGCTCCTCCGGGCCCTGAACGAGAAGGTGGCGACGATCCCGAACTTCCAGCGCACCCGTGGGGCGCTCCGCCTCCTGGCCCAGACCATCCGACGGCTTTGGGAGCGTCGGCCCGCGGATGCCTACCTCGTTCACACCCACCACGTCGATCTCGGCGACGAGGAGATCCTGAACGAGCTCACCAGCCGCCTGGACCGGCCCGTCTTCCGTCAGGTCGCCGAGGCCGACGTCGCCAACCCGAAGGCCGGCGCTACCGCCCACGCCCAGCTCGCCGACGCCGAACTCGTCCAGGCCGCCCGTCCAGCCTACGCGTCGCGGATCGCGACGACCGCGTTCCTCCACTCCCTCGTCCAGGGCGCTCCGGCCGGCATTACCCCCACCGAAGCGAAGCTGGCGGTCTTCACCCCGGGCGACGACCTGGGGCTCATCGAGAAGCAGCTCGACCGGCTCCTCGAGACCTGCTGGTTCCTCGACCTCTCCGGCAACCGCCTCCGCTTCTCGACCGAGCCCTCCCTCGTCAAGGTCGTCGCCGACGAGGTCGCCCTCATCGGGAAGACGTCGGCGAAGCGCGAAATCGACGATCGGATCCGCGGGATCTGGAAGAAGGGCATCTTCGACACCGTCTTCTTCCCGGCCGAACCCTCCCAAGTCGACGACACCTTCGAGCGACCCAAGCTCGTCGTTCTCCACTACGACGCCGTGCGGGTGATGGGCGGCGACGCGACCCCGCCGGACCTGGTCGTCGACCTCGCCGGTCGCGCCGGGATCTCCCAGGCCTACCGGCGCTTCCGGAACAACCTCCTCTTCCTCGTCGCCGACGACGGCCTCGTGGACAATGCCGTCCGCCAGGCCCAGCACTACCTGGCCGTGTCTCGGATCCTCTCCGACCCGGGCCGACTCGCCGACTTCCCGAAGGAGCAGCAACAACGCCTGAAAAAGATGGCCCAGGAGGGGGAACTAACGCTCCGGGTGGCGATCACCCGGATGTACCAGCACCTCTATTACCCCGACCCCTCGGCGCCAGAGAAGGACGCCCGCCTCGCCCACGCCCTCCTGCTCGTTCAGGACCAGGCGGAGGTCGAACAAGACCAGTCCCAGGTCGTCCTCAGAGTCCTTCGCGACCTCGACCGGGTCATCACCGCCGAGTCGGCCGACATCGCCCCGAAGTTCCTGCGCGAGAAGGCCTGGCCCCAGAACGCCGACCGCCTGACCACCCTCCAGCTCCGCCAGCAGTTCGCGATGCTGCCGAGCCTGCGGATGCTCCTCGACGTCAACAAGCTCAAGGAGGCGATCAAGCTCGGCGTCCGCAACGGGCAGTGGCTCTACTACGATCCACGGCGGGGGTGCGCCTGGTCGAAGGACTCGACGACGACCCCGCTCGTCGAGATCTCGAGCGACGTGGAGCTCGTCCTGCCAGAGGCGGCCACCGGCATCCCGATCTGCGACCTCCCCGCAGGAGCCGAAGTCGCCGAGGAGACCTGCCCCGTCTGCCGGCGGCCCGTCCGCCAGTGCATCTGCGGGACCTCCGTCCTCCAGCAGCCCGGACCCGCCGTCCTGTCCGCGAACGGTGCACCGGGCCAGGCCTTCCAGGCCCTCGCCGACCAGGCCAAGGATCGCGGGATCGCCCGTCTCGGTTGGATCTCGGCCGAGATCACCGGGGCCGGTGCGGAACTCCTCCGCGACCTCACCGCGATGGCGCTCGCCGTTCCCCAGCTCCCGAAGGCGAGGGTGACGGTCGACATGTACGCGGCCGTGGACCTCGCCGACGGGTCCCACCTCGAGGTCCGCTACCAGGGTCCCTGGGACCGATACCGCCCGCTCCATGACGTGGTCCAGAAGGTGAAGCCCGAGGAGCTCCGCAACGCATCGGGCAAGCTCCAGCTGACGATGCGCTTCCCCGATGGGATCGAGGCCGGCTCGGCCCTCGCCGGGATCCGGGACATCTTCGTCCAGCTCAACCCGGGTGCGGTGCGCCTCCATGCCGAGCCGCTGGAGGAGGGCGCATGAAGCGGGGCTCGGAGTTCGAGCTGGTCGTCGTGCCGGTCGGTGACGCCGACCTCGGGATCGAGCTCCGCCAGCTCCCGAACGGTCGCTCCCAAGAGCCCCGGCGGATCGTCGTCGCTGCCGGGCGGAACCTCCAGGCCGTCGCTGACCACGTCCTCGAGGCCCTCCGCGAGGCGGGGCACCGCCCGTCCGAGCTCCGCCGCACTCGCCGGGCACCCTTCCGACTCCCGGAGCGGGCCGCCGTCCGGCTCGGGCTCGCCCTCCTCGCCACCAAGCCCATCCGCAAGATCCGGCGGCTCGAGGAGATCTCGGCTGCCGTCCGGACGATGAGCGACGACGAGGCCTACTACTGGTTCGCCAAGTGCACCGATCCCAGCCACGGCCTCCGGGCCCAGCGGGCCTTCCGCGACCTCTGGAGCGACCGATGAGGGA
>DAOTYQ010000039.1:0-18045 GCA_034434735.1 Chloroflexota bacterium | reverse complement strand
GCGGCGACGGCGGCCGTCACGGCCTCCTCGTACTGCTCCGCGGTGGCCTGGTACGTCGCCCCGGCGAGCTCGCCCGGCCGGGCCGGGTTCTCGACCGGCAAGAGGTCGGGCGAGTCGGTCCAGCGGCCGGCGAGGCAGATCGGATGGGGGGTGGTGCCCGTGATCGTGGTCATGGGGGTGACTCCTCGGACTGGAGGCGCCGTTGGTCGGATCGGCGCGCGGCCGCGCTCGGTTCTGATCGCGTCAAAAGCCATTGTAGGACGGCGGGTCCGAGGGCCTGGGCCCGGACGATGACGCCTGCGTGCGGACGACGCCCGAGGGTGAGCCGGCGCGATGACCCCCCGGGCGCCGCCAAGCAGCTGGATCGATCGAGTGATCAGACCTCGCCTGATGGATAGACCCCGAGGACCCGACACATCGTCGTGACCCGGTGGAGCGCCGCCAGCGTTTCGGCACCATCGGCCTCGTCGGCCCGGAGGGCACCGTCGAGGTCGACCCAGAAGACGTACTCCCAGGCCCGCTCCCGGGACGGTCGCGACTCGAGCTTGCTCATGTTCAGGCCCCGCTCGGCGAAGACGGCGAGAACCCGCAGGAGCGCCCCCGGCACGTTCTCGACGGCGAGGACGAGGGTCGTCCGCATCGGGATCTCGGCCCCGGCCGACCCGGCGCTCCGGAGCCGCTTGGCGGCGACCTGCTCCGCCCGGGCCGCCAGCCACACCGGGCAGGCCCCGTCGTCGGGCCGAGCCACGACGAGGAACCGGGTCCGGTTGTCCGGGACGTCGGCGACGTCGTCGACGAGCACCTCGAGCCCGAAGAGGGCCGCCGCCCGCGGCGAGAGGACCGCCGCCGCGCCTCGCTCGCCGCGCTCGATGATGAGCCGCCCGGCCCCGGCCGTGTTGTAGGTCGTCAGGAGCTGCCACGGTCGGGAGCGGAGGAACCGCTCGGCCTGGCCGAGGGCCTGGAGGTGGGAGTAGACCCGCTCGATGGCATCGAGCCGCTCGCCCGGCGGGGCGGCGAGACAGAGGCGGACCGGGACGACGACCTCGCCGCCGATGACGAGGTCGTGCTCGAGGAGGAGGTCGTAGTTCTCGCGGACCGTCCCGTTGACGAGGTTCTCGATGGGCAGGACGCCCGCCGCCGCCCGGCCCTCGCTCACCGCCGCGAAGACGCTCCGGAAGCTCGGCAGGGCAAGCCGCTCGACGTCGCCGAAGAAGGCGAGGAGGGCATCCTCGGCGAAGGCACCTGGTTCGCCGGCGTGGGCGACGGGCCCGGGGAGCGCCCCGGAGCCGACGTCCCCGACGCGCAGCTCGGCCCGGCGGCCGACTGCCCACGTCGACCGCGCTCGCTCGCGCTCGGCGGCCTCGATCAGGCTCGGGTCGGATCCAACGTACATCGCGCCCAGTCTACGTCGCCGGGGGCGGGCCGGCGGCGTGGTCCCGGCTGAGCGGCGTGAGCGCCCCCCTCAGCGGTTGAACCACTCGGTCGTGTCGATCCGTCCGGCCGCCTCGTCGAGTTCGGCCCGCCGGCCGCCGCGAGCGTGCCGGGTCCGCCGCCGGTTGCCAGCCGACTCGGCCGCCCCTTGCCAGTGGGCCTCGGCGAGGATCTGGTTCAGGGCGTCGATGTAGGCGACGATGGAGGCGGCGACGATGTTCGTCGAGCGCGCCCGCCCCTCGTACTCGCCCGCAGCCCGGAGCCCGCCCGCCTCGGCCGGCGGCGCGACCCGGACCCGGACCTCCCCCTCGGCGTCGGTCCCGCCGGTGAGGGCGTGGATGTCGAAGGCGAGGAGGCGGGGATGACCGCTCAGGACGCCGGCCAGGGCGGCATCGACGGCTCGGTAGAGGGCATCGATCGGACCGTTCCCTTCGGCCGACGCCTCCCACTGGTGGTCGCCCGCCGCGATGACGACGGCGCCGCGACTCTGGACGTTGCTGCCCGACGTCACCGTCCAGCGGGCGAGCTCGAGGGTCGGGCTCGGCGTCGTGCCCGTCCCCGGTTCGGTGGTGGCCGTGTTGCTCATCGATCTCGCTCCTTCCTCGTCGCGCCGCTCGTAGCGCTCGTGGCGGCCAACGTTGCGCCGCCGACCTCGCGCTCGTCGCGGCGGCGCGGCGCGGCGTTCGCCTTCCAGATGGCGTACTCGAGGGAGTCGGCGAGGGCGATCGCCGAGGCGGCGATGATGTTCGTGTCCGACCCCATCGTCGCCCACTGGCGGACCCCATCGGTCGACTCGATGATGACCCGGGTCTTCGCCGCCGTCGCCCGCTCGCCGTCGAGGATCCGAACCTTGTAATCGATGAGGTGGACCCGATCGAGCTCCGGATAGAAGGCCCGGAGCGCCTTCCGGAGCGCCCCATCGAGGGCGTTCACCGGACCGTTCCCATCGGCCGCGGTGTGGAGGATCTCGCCGCCGACCTCGACCTTGACCGTCGCCTCGGCGAGGAGCTCTCGGCCGTCCCGCTGCTCGACCAGGACGGTGTAGTCGACGATTCGGAACGGCGCGGCGTAGCCGGGCTCGTGGCGATGGATGAGGAGCTCGAAGGAGGCCTCGGCGCCCTCGAAGGCGAGCCCGTCGGCCTCGAGCTGCTTGACGAGCTGGCTGAGGACCTTCGGATCGACGACCCCGTCGAGGCGGTGTCCGAGCTGCTCGGCCCGGATCCGGACGTTCGCCTTGCCGGCCAACTCCGAGACGACGAGGCGCCCTTCGTTCCCGACGCGGGCCGGGTCGATGTGCTGGTAGCTCCGCTCCAGCTTCGCTACGGCCGCGCCGTGGACGCCGCCCTTGTGGGCGAAGGCCGAACG
This sequence comes from Chloroflexota bacterium, assembly GCA_034434735.1. Taxonomy (GTDB): domain Bacteria; phylum Chloroflexota; class Limnocylindria; order Limnocylindrales; family CSP1-4; genus BPIH01. The sequence continues at coordinate 15,249 of DAOTYQ010000039.1, read as the reverse complement.
ACCGACGTAGGGCTGGTAGTCGTTCGGGACGACGTTGGCGATCTCGGCGACGGTCCGGGCGAGACGAGTGAGCTCGGTCAACGGCCCCCCGCCGACGGGCAGGAGCGGCAGCTCGGTTTTCAGGGCGAGGTTGGCGAGGACGCTCACCATGTTCGCGTTCCCGCAGCGCTCGCCGTAGCCGTTGATGGTCGCCTGGACGTGCCGGGCGCCGGCCTCGACGGCGGCGAGGGAGTTGGCGACGGCGAGCTCGGCGTCGTTGTGGGTGTGGATCCCCCAGACGACGGGCGGCGCCCCGGGGTCGGCCTCGAGGGCCGTGCGGGTCTCGGTGAAGATCCGGACGAGGTCCGAGGTGAGGGTCCCGCCGTTCGTGTCGCAGAGGACGAGGGTCCGAGCTCCGGCCTCCCGCGCCGCCCGGAGGGTCGCCAGGGCGTAGGCCGGGTCGGCCCGATAGCCGTCGAAGTAGTGCTCGGCGTCGTAGACGACCTCCCGGCCGCGCTCGACGAGGAAGGCGACCGACTCGGCGATCATGTCGAGGTTTTCGGGCGGGGTCGTCCCGAGGACCTCGGTGACGTGGAGGAGCCAGCTCTTGCCGAAGATCGTCACGACCGGCGTCTCGGCGGCGAGGAGCTCGCGAAGGTTCGGGTCGCGTTCGGGTCGGTTCGCCCGGTGGCGGGTGGAGCCGAAGGCGGCGAGCTTGGCGTTCGCCCAGCGGACCGTCCGGGCCGCCCGGAAGAACTCGACGTCCTTCGGGTTCGAGCCCGGCCAGCCGCCTTCGATGTACGGCATCCCGTACTCGTCGAGGAGACGGGCGATGCGGAGCTTGTCGGCCAGGGAGAGGGTGATGTTCTCGCCCTGTGTTCCGTCGCGGAGGGTCGTGTCGTAGAGGACGACCGGCAGGCTGCCGGTGGTGGAACGGTCGGTGCTGGTCATGGCAGGGGTTCCTTCCGGGGAGGCGGCGGGGTCGATCGGTCGGTCCCGCATCCCGTGGCCGCCTCGGTCGCCATCGGGATGCGGCTCAGCGTCGGCCGGCCACCGGCGATGCCGGCGCCGGCCGAAGAATCGCGATCCGATCGATGATGGCCGCGGTCATCTCCCGCGTCCCGACGAGCCGGCAGCCCTCGGCCAGGGCCGGGTCGGCCGGCATGATGTCGGGGGTTCGGAACCCGTCGGCGATGGCCGCCGCGACGGCCGCCTCGACGGCCAGCGCCGCCGCCTCGCGACCGAGCGACCAGCGGAGGAGCATCGCCCCCGAGAGGATCGTCCCGATCGGGTTGGCGACGTCGCGACCGGCGATGTCCGGCGCCGAGCCGTGGATCGGCTCGTAGAGACCGAAGAGGCCGTAAGCCGTCCGCCGCTCCCCGAGGGAGGCCGAGGGGAGCATGCCGAGCGACCCGGCGAGGACCGCCGCCTCGTCGGACAGGATGTCGCCGAAGAGGTTCTCGGTGACGATCACGTCGAAGTCGGCCGGCCGACGGACGAGCTGCATGGCGCAGGCGTCGACGAGCCTGTGCTCGCGGCGGACCTCGGGAAAGTCGGGGGCGATCTCCTCGACGATCTTCCGCCACAGCCGCGAGGTGGCGAGGACGTTCGCCTTGTCGACGCTCGTCAGGTGCTGGCGGCGGCGGCGGGCGAACTCGAAGGCGAGCCGGACGACCCGGGCGATCTCGTGCTCGGTGTACCAGAGGGTGTCGACGGCGACCCGGCCGTCGGGGGTCTGGCGCTCCTCGGATGGCCGCCCGAAGTAGAGGCCCGAGGTCAGCTCGCGGACGATGAGGAGATCGACGTCGGCGAGGAGCTCGGCCCGGACCGGGGCGCTCGCCGTCAGTGCTGGGTAGACGGTCACCGGCCGGAGGTTGGCGAAGAGCTCGAGGCGACCCCGGAGGGCGAAGAGGGCCTGCTCCGGCCGGACGGCGGCGTTCGGGTCGTCCCACTTCGGTCCGCCGACGGCGCCGAGATAGACGGCGTCGGCGTCGTGGGCGAGGGCGAGGTCCTGCCCGCGGAGCGGGACGCCGTAGGTGTCGATGGCGACGCCCCCGGCGAGGATCTCCGTCCAGACGACCCGACCCCCGTCGGCGGCGAGGGCTGCCTCGACGACGCTCCGGCCGGCGGCCAGGACCTCCGGCCCGACGCCGTCGCCCGGGATGGCGACGATGCGGTACGGGGGCGTGGAACCGGGGTCCGCGGTCACGGCAGCTCCTCGGCCGTCCGCGGCGAGACGAAGGCCGCGGCCGCGCCATCGATGCTCGCCCCGTGGAGCTTGTTGAGGGCGACGAGGTACGCCTCCAGGGAGGCCTCGATGATGTTCGTCGAGAGGCCGTGGCCGGTCACGACGAGAGCGCCGGGCCCGCTGTCGCTGGAGCGCCGGCAGCGGACGAGGACCTGGCCCTGGGCGTCTTCGCCGGCCGAGACGGCCTTGATCTCGTACTCGGTCAAGACCGGATGCCAACCGAGGGCGGGCTCGACCGCCGCGTCGACGGCGCTGTAGAGGGCGTTCACCGGGCCGTTGCCGGAGGCCTCGACCGAGTGCTCCTCGCCGTTGACGAGGAGCGAGACGGTCCCGACCGATCGGCCGCCCTTCGAGGAGGTGACGCTCCAACCGAGGAGCTCGACCGACGCCGGGACTCGGGCGGCCGACTGCTCGACGAGGGCGAGGAGATCGGCGTCGGTGACCTCCTTCTTCGCATCGGCGAGGGCGATGGCGGCCCGGTAGATCTCCTCGAGGCGCTCGCCCTCGACCTCGTGCCCGAGCTCCCGGAGCTTGGCCTGGAGCCCCTTCCGACCAGACAGCTTACCGATGGTGAGCTGGCTCCCGGCGAGGCCGACGGATTGGGGAGTCATGATCTCGTAGGTGAGGGGGTTCTTGATGACCCCGTCCTGGTGGATCCCCGATTCGTGGGCGAAGGCGTTGGCCCCGACGATCGCCTTGTTCGGCTGGACCGGGAAGCCGGTCAGGTACGAGACGAGGCGCGAGGCGGCGGTGATCTGCTCGGTCACGATGTGGGGGGCGAGGTTCGGGAACTGGGTCGGTCGGGTCCGAAGGGCCATGACGACCTCCTCGAGCGAGGCGTTCCCGGCTCGCTCGCCGAGGCCGTTGATGGTGACCTCCACTTGGCGGGCACCGGCCTGCACGGCGGCGAGGGTGTTCGCCGTGGCGAGGCCGAGGTCGTTGTGGCAGTGAACCGAGACGGTCGCCTGATCGCCGACCAGGTCGACGACCCGTCGGACGAGGCTGGCGAACTCGCCGGGGATGGCATAGCCGACGGTATCGGGGATGTTCACCGTCGAGGCACCGGCCTCGACGACCGCCTCGTAGACCTGGAGGAGGAACTCCGGATCGGTCCGGCTCGCGTCCTCGGCGCTGAACTCGATCTCGGCGTCCCGACCGAGCTGCTGGCGCCCGTAGCGGACCCAGCGGATCGCCTCGGCGAGGGCCTGCTCGCGGGTCATCCGGAGCTTGTGCTTGAGGTGGATGTCCGAGGTGGCGATGAAGACGTGGAGGTGGGGCCGCTCGGCGACCCGGATCGCCTCGATGGCCCGCTGCGGATCGCCGTCCCGGCAGCGGGCGAGGGCCGCCACGGCGATCCCGCCCTTCGTCTCCAGGGCGATCCGACGGACCGCCTCGAAGTCGCCCGGCGAGGCGGCCGGGAAGCCGGCCTCGATGACGTCGACCCGCAGGCGGGCGAGGGCCCGAGCGACCTCGAGCTTCTCGGACGCGGTGAGCCCCGCGCCCGGCGCCTGCTCGCCGTCGCGGAGGGTCGTGTCGAAGATCCGGACCGAGCCGGCGGGCACGAAGGGCCCGCTCGGGCGAGGTACTGACGTCGCCATCAGCGTGAACCTCCTCTGCCGCTCGCTGCGGCCTGGGCCTGCCCGGCCGTCACGACGACCGGGTCGATGAACGGCATCTGGGCCCGGAGCTCGGCCCCGATCCGCTCGATGAGATGATCGCGATCGCGCTCGCGCAGTCGATGGAACTCCGGTCGGCCGCGCTCGTTTTCCTCGATCCACCGCCGGGCGAAGCTGCCGTCCCGGATCTCGGCCAGGATCTGCTTCATCGTCGCCCGGACGTGGTCGTCGATGATCCGTGGGCCGGAGACGTAGTCGCCGTACTCGGCCGTGTCGGAGATCGAGAAGCGCATGAAGTTGAGACCGCCCCGGTACATGAGGTCGACGATGAGCTTGAGCTCGTGGAGGACCTCGAAGTAGGCGAGCTCCGGCTGGTAGCCGGCCTCGACGAGGGTCTCGAAGCCGGCCTTGACGAGGGCGGCCGTGCCGCCGCAGAGGACGGCCTGCTCGCCGAACAGATCCGTCTCGGTCTCCTCGGCGAAGGTCGTCTCGAGGACCCCGGCCCGGGTGCAGCCGAGGGCTCGGGCGTAGGCGAGGACCCGGGGCCGAGCCGTCCCGGTGGCGTCGCGATGGACGGCGAAGAGGGCCGGCACCCCACCGCCCTGCTGGTAGACGCTCCGGAGGAGGTGCCCCGGACCCTTGGGGGCGACCATCCCCACGTCGACGTCGGCCGGCGGGTCGATCCGCCCGAAGTGGATGTTGAACCCGTGGGCGAACATGAGGAGCTGGCCCGGCCGGAGGTTCGGCCCGATCTCGGCGTCGTAGACGTCCTTCTGGGCCGTGTCGGGAACGAGGAGCACGACGACGTCGGCCCGGCGGGTCGCCTCGGCGACGTCGGCCACGGCCAGCCCCGCCTCCTCGGCGAGGGGTCGGCTCTTGCTCCCGGGGGCGAGGCCGACGACGACCCGGATGCCCGAATCGCGGAGGTTGAGGGCGTGGGCATGGCCCTGGCTCCCGTAGCCGATGATCGCGACGGTCTGGTCGGCCAGGGCCGCCGGATCGGCGTCGGCGTCGTAGTACATCCGGGCAGTCATCGCTTGATCGCCTCCTCGATCGAGGCCGGACCGCGGCTCATGACGACGGCCCCGGTTCGGACGAGTTCCTTGATGCCGAAGCTCCGCAGGAGGGCGACGAAGGCGTCGATCTCACTCTCCGTGCCCACGGCTTCGGCGATGACGTGATCGGCCGAGAGATCGACGATCCGGCCTCGGTAGAGCTCGACGATCTTGATGACCTCCGCGCGGGTCCGGTCGGTCGCCCGGACCTTGACGAGGGCCAGCTCGTGCTCGACGGTCGGCTCGTTCGTGACGTCCTGGACCTTCAGGACGTCGATGAGCCGATAGAGCTGCTTTGCCGCCTGCTCGACGGCGACGTCGTCGCCGTAGAGGGTGATCGTCATCCGGCTGACCTCGGGCTGGTCGGTGTGGCTGACGGCGAGGGACTCGATGTTGAAGTTCCGGGCCCGCATGAGCGAGGCGACCCGATTGAGGACGCCGGGCCGGTTGAGGACGATGGCGACGAGGACGTGGCGGTGCTTCTCGCCGCTCCCGGGAACGGCCCGCTCTCGGGGCGTCGCGTGGGCTGGGCTCGGGGTGGCCCGTTCAGCCGAGGCGGCCGGGGTCGGCCCGCTGGAGGCCGGCGTGGCCGGGGCGCCCGGGTCGGCCGGGGCGCGGCCGTTCGAGTTTGGATCGGCGCTCATTCTTCGGGCTCGTTCCAGCGCTCGATGAGGTCGGACAGGCCCTTGCCGGCCGGCATCATCGGGTAGACGTTCTGGGTCTCGGCGATCTCGAACCAGACGAGGGCCGGGCCGTCGACGGCCTGGGCGGCCCGGATGGCGGGGTCGACCTCCTCGGGCTTGCTGGCCTTGAAAGCCGGGATGCCGTACGCCTCGGCGAGCTTGAGGTAGTTCGGCCCCAAGAGGTTCGCCGAGTGGTAGTTGCCTGCATAGATGATCTCCTGCCACTGGCGGATCATGCCCAGCTTCTTGTTGTCCATGATCCCGATCTTGACCGGGATGTGGTCCTGGACCAGGGTCGCCAGCTCCTGCATCGTCATCTGGAAGCCGCCGTCGCCGCAGACGGCCCAGACCTCCTTGTCGGGCCGGCCGAGGGCGGCGCCCATCGCTGCCGGGACCGAGAAGCCCATCGTCCCGAGACCGCCCGACGAGAGGTGGCTGTTCGGTTCACGGAAGCCCGTGTAGCGGGCCAGCCACATCTGGTGCTGGCCGACGTCGGCGACGTAGATCGCCTCGTGGTTCGTCAGCTCGCCGATCCGCGAGACGACGTAGTCGGCCGACAGATAGCCGTCCCGCCATGCCCCCGAGCCGTGCCAGCTCGCGCTCTCTGATTCGCGGCGCCACTCGGCGAGTTCGGCGAAGTACTCGGCCCGGGTCGCCGGGTCGACGGGCTCGACGAGAGGGATGAGGGCCCGGAGGACCCGCTTCACGTCGCCGACGATGGGCACCTCGACGGCGACGTTCTTGCCGATTTCGGAGGGATCGATGTCGACGTGGATAATCCGGGCGTGGGGCGCGTAGGTCCGGACGTTGCCGGTCACCCGGTCGTCGAAGCGCATCCCGAGGGCGATGAGGAGGTCGGCCGACTGGATGGCCCGGTTGACGTGCTTCCAGCCGTGCATGCCCATGTAGCCGTAGCTCAAGGGGTGCCGCTCGTCGATGGCTCCGACGCCGAGGAGGGTGTGAGCGACGGGGATCTGGGTCTTCTCGGCGAACTCAACGAGCTCGGCCGAGGCGTTGGCGATGAGGATGCCGTGGCCGGCGAGGATGACCGGCCGCCGGGCCCGGGCGATCTCCGCGGCGGCGAGGCGGAGCTGGCGGGGGTGGCCATCGAAGGTCGGCCGGAAGCCGGGCAGCCCGGCGATGACCTCCTCTTCGGACGGGTGGGGGGCGCTCGTCTCCTGCTGGAGGGCGTCCTTCGTGATGTCGATGTGGACCGGCCCGGGGCGCCCGGTCCGGGCGATGTAGAAGGCCTCGGCGAAGACGCGGGGCAGGTCGTCGGCGTTGCGGACGAGGTAGTTGTGCTTCGTCATCGGCAGGGTGATGCCAGTGATGTCGATCTCCTGGAAGGCGTCCTTGCCGATGAGGGCCGCCGGGACGTTGCCGGTGATGGCGACGATGGGGACCGAATCGAGGAGGGCGGTGGCGATGCCGGTGACCAGGTTCGTAGCGCCGGGGCCCGACGTCCCGAGGCAGACCCCGACCCGGCCGGTGGCGCGGGCGTAGCCGTCGGCCGCGTGGGCCGCCCCCTGCTCGTGGCGGACGAGGACGTGGCGCAGCTCGGGGTAGTCGCCGAGGACATCGTAGATGGGGAGGATGACGCCGCCGGGGTAGCCGAAGAGGACGTCGACGCCCTGCCGGATGAGGGCCTCGCAGACGACATCGGCCCCGATCCGGGTCCGCCGACGGGGGCGGGCCTCGGAGAGCATCTCGCGGCGGGCCCGCTCGACGGCGGCGGCATGGGCCGTCCCGTCGCCGGGGACGTGGCTCCGGCGGACCTGGCCGGCTGCCGCGGTGGCGCGTTCGGAACGGTCGCCGGCGGCGCGTCCCGAATCCCCGTCGGTGGACGGGCTGGCGCGGCCGGCCGCCGATCCGGCGGTGGTGGTGGTTTCAGTGGTCTTCGTCATTCCCGACATCTCCTCGTCTATTCGTCGCCTCTGTCGCCGCTTCTTCTTGGGTCGGTCCGTCGTTCTGGGCCCGATCGGGCCGACCCGGCTCACAACAAAGGACCCTCGCCTCCCGGCGAGGGTCCCTTCGGGTTTCGGTGGTCCGACTGCGCTAGCTGCGATCGTTCCTCCGGATCCCTCCGTTCTCTCGCCGGGAGCCGGCAATGAGGAGGAGCCCAAGAAGGTCCTCGATGCCGACAAGGAGCGAGCGAAGGAGCCCGAGGAGCGATACGTCCACGGTTCGGAAGGCAGCGAGCGGCAGGACGGCCCGGCGGCCGTCGGCCGTCACGACGACGACGGCGGCGTGGCGGTTGTCTCGACGTCCTTCGAACACCGTGCTCGCCTGCTCCACTCGTGCTGCTCCGACCGATGGGTCGGGCGTTCGCGCCGCATCGCGCGGGTCGCTCGACCCGAGCGCGATGTCGTGGCGAGTCTACCAGGTCGATGGGGGCATCCGTCAACCCTTCGATGGTCCTTCCTCCGAGAATGGGCTCCGGGGGACCCGAGGCAGGTGCCTCCCGGGCCGGAGGGGCGGGCGAGCCCCGGACGAGGCTTCGCCGGCGGCTCGTCCCGACTCGCACCGCGAGGATGGCCGCCGCATGGCGAACGCACGAAACGCCGACCGCTTCTCCCTTCGACGCCGAGCCCCGGGCGCCGGTCGGCGATCCCCGGAGGGGCCGCGCGATCTGGCCTGGGTCGAGGGGGCTGCGGCCGCCACCGACGTGGCTTCGGCGGAGCCGGCGGGGCCAGCTCGGATCGACGCCACCGAGGACTGGCGGCGAAGCCTGGCCACCCAGCTCGCCGTCGTCGTCCTCTCCGTCGGGGCCGTGAACGCCGTCCGCCCCATCGTCACCTACCGCGCCCTCGACCTCGGGGCCGGCCCCTTCGAGATCGGGCTCGTCCAGTCGGCCTTCTCGATCCTCCCGGCGGCCACGGCGGTCGCCATCGGGCGCTGGGTGGATCGCCGGGGAGAGGCCCGCTTCCTCGTCGCCGCTATGGCCATGCTCGCCGTCGCGAGCCTCGCCACCACCATCGCCGACTCGCTCCCTGTCCTGGCCGTCGCGATGACGCTCCTCGGTCTCGGCCAGATCACGAGCCACGTCGCCGGTCAGACGATGATCGCCAACCGCGGACCGCGCGACCAGCGGGAGCTGCGCTACGGGTGGTACGCCACCTGTGCGTCCCTCGGTCAGCTCATCGGCCCCGCGGCGGCCGGTCTGGTGCTGAGCGCGTCCGTCGCCGGCGGCGCTGCCGTCTCTGCCTCCGGCTCCGGTGCGGCCTCTGCTCCCGGCGGCGCTGCCGCCCCGACCACCTCGCTTCCCGCCGCCGCCGACGGAGTCGTCCTCAACCCCCAGGCTCCGGTCTTCGTGCTGGGCGCCACCATGGCAACCGTCGCCCTCGGCCTCGCGCTGACGATCCCCCACCGCCGCCCCCGGCCACGCCCGCCCGGCGAGGAGCCGCCGGCCGGCCTCGCTCGTGCTGCCTGGCACGTCCTGCGCCGCCCGGGAATGGCGACGGCGATGCTCGTGAGCGTCACTGTCCTCTCGTCCGTCGACGTCCTCGTCGCCTACCTGCCGGCGTATGGGGAGGCCGTCGGGCTGCCGGTCGAGACGGTGGGCCTCCTCCTCCTCGCCGTCCGGGCCGGAGCCAGCCTCCTCTCGCGTCTCGCCATGGGCGTCCTCATCGCTCGCCTCGGCCGAGAACGGCTCCTGGCGGCGAGCATGATCCTCGCCGCCGTCGGGGTCGGCGCCCTCGTCCTCGTTCCGTCGACCCCCGTCCTCGTCGCCTGCATGGTCGCGGCCGGGCTCGGTCTCGGCCTCGGCCAGCCGATGACGATCGCCTGGGTGGCGACCCGCTCCCCGCGTTGCGAACGCGCCCTCGCCCTCGGGGTCCGCCTGACCGGCAACCGTGCCTCGCTCCTCGTCGTCCCGACGGCCGTGGGGGCTCTCGCCGGGGCGACGGGTTTGACGTCGATCTGGCTCGTGGTCGCCGGCTTCCTCGCCTTCGGCGCGATGACCGCCCTCCGGACCCCCTTCGACGCGGTAGCCCGTGGCTCGGCTAATTCCGGCGGCGCCGAGCTGGGCACCTGAGCGTCAGGTGGGGCACGTCGCGCCCCCGGTCGACGCCCACCTCTCTGGGAGCGCCGAGCTGGGCACCTGAGCGTCAAGGGGCACGGCGGGTCGTGGCGGGTGACCGGCGGCTCGTCCTAGGACACCGGCCGTGCCTGCCCGGGCGCCGCCGTCGCGCCCTGTCGGCTCGCGTCTGTGACAGATGCATCCTGAGGCGAGCGCAACGATGACCGCCGACGCTCGACTCGGGACGTCCGAGCCGAAGTCGTGCTCGCCGATCGATCCCCGCTCGCGCCGGAGCCCGCCGTTTCGGCCAGACGTGGCACCCGGCGAACGCCCGGCCATGATCGAGGCTGGGCGGCGGCGCCGAACGCCGACGCTTCGGCCAGATGCAGCACCCGGCGCGCGCCTGGCCAGCACACGGCGCCCTCGCTCGCCGACGGGGCCGAAGGCCACCGGCCAGACGTTCACCTGGGGACGCAATGACCCCGACGCGCGCCCGAACGTTCACCTCATGAACGCGAGTCGCCGCTTCGGTCGACGGCGGCGGACCAACGGACCCGCTAACGCTCACGAGCTGTGAATGTGTCACCTTTCCGGGGCGGCGCTCCTGGCCGGTAGGCGTGCCCCGAGCGGTGCGAGTCCGGCACCGTTCGGGCGGCGGTTGTCGGGCGGCGAAGTCGTCCGCAGGACGACGCCGGGTTCGGGTGCGAGTCCGGCACCGTTCGGGCGGCGGTTGTCGGCCGGTAGGAGCGTCCCGGAGCGGCGTGAGTCTGGCGCCCTTTCGGGTCGGTGACATGGAACCCTGCAGCCCGTCACCGGCGGCAGCGGCGCCCGACTCCCGACGCCGGCTGGTGACGAGCCGGGTGGTCGCGACCCTACCACTAACCGGCTCCACGGCCAACCGGCGGCCGCCCAGGGAGAAGACCCGGACGCTGGCCCCCTGCCGCGATCTGGTACGCTGTCGGGCCGCACCTCGATCGGTCCGGCACGGCCGAGAGCCCGGTGGCCCGGGTCACGAGTCCGGTCGAGGGTCGCGGCGCAAGCAACCGCGGGTCAGGGCAGACGCCCACAGCCCGGGGCACCCACCACCGGCCGGGCACACCCCCGGACAGGGCAAGGCCCCCGGACAGGGCACGGCCTGGAGGCCAGGGCACGGGCCAACGGGCAGGGACACCCCCGAGGCCAGGGCCCGGCCTCGCGGACCGAAAGCATGGGCCAACGGCCAGGGCACGGCCCCCGACCGAGGGCACCGTCCACCGGCCGAACTTGGCGGCCGAAGCCGCCGGCCCGCCGCAACCATCAAACGCAGACGCCGCCGCAGCGAACAAGGACCGATGACCGCCGACCCGAGAACCACCGCCGCGCCGCGACCCACCCCCGCGCCGCGGACCATCGTCGAGAAGATCTGGGACGACCACGTCGTCGTCCAGGAGCCCGGCGCCCCCACCGTCCTGGCCATCGACCTCCACCTCGTCCACGAGGTCACCTCGCCCCAGGCCTTCGCCGGCCTTCGCGCCCGCGGCCTCCGCGTCCGGCGGCCCGACAAGACCGTCGCCACCGCCGACCACTCCGTGCCGACCCACGACCGCTCCCTGCCCATCATCGACCCGATGGCAGCCGCCCAGGTTGCCCAGCTCGCCGAGAACTGCCGCGAGTTCGGGATCCCCTTCCACGGCCTCGGCTCCCCCCATCAGGGCATCGTCCACGTCATCGGGCCCGAGCTCGGCCTTACCCAGCCCGGGATGACGATCGTCTGCGGCGACAGCCACACGAGCACCCACGGCGCCTTCGGAGCCCTCGCCTTCGGCATCGGGACGAGCGAGGTCGAGATGGTCCTCGCGACCCAGTGCCTCCTCCAGCGCAAGCCGAAGACGTACGAGGTTCGAGTCGACGGCCGGCTCGCCCCCGGGGTGAGCAGCAAGGACATCATCCTCGCCCTCATCGCCAAGATCGGAGTCGGCGGCGGGACCGGCCACGTCTTCGAGTACCGCGGCGACGCCATCCGCGCCCTCTCCATGGAGGAGCGGATGACGATCTGCAACATGAGCATCGAAGGCGGTGCCCGGGCGGGCCTCATCGCCCCCGACGACACGACCTTCGAGTACCTGGCCGACCGGCCCCACGCCCCGAAGGGCGCCGCCTGGGACGCCGCCCTCGCCCGCTGGCGCCAGCTCCCCACCGACGAGGGTGCTCGCTTCGACAAGCGCGTCACCATCGACGCCTCCCGCCTCGAGCCGATGGTGACCTACGGGACGAACCCCGGTATGGGCATCCCCATCACCGGCCGCGTCCCGACCCCGGACGAACTCCCCGACCCCGGCGCCCGTCGCGCCCTCGAGCGGGCCCTCGAGTACATGGATCTCCGGCCTGGCCAGCCGCTCCTCGGCCAGAAGGTCGACGTCGTCTTCATCGGCTCCTGCACGAACAGCCGGATCACCGACCTCCGCCTCGCCGCCTCGGTCCTCCGCGACCGGAAGGTGGCCCCCGGCGTCAAGCTCATGGTCGTCCCGGGTTCGACCGAGGTGAAGCGGCAGGCCGAGCGCGAGGGACTCGCCGACATCTTCCGGGCCGCCGGCGCCGAGTGGCGCGAAGCCGGCTGTTCGATGTGCATCGCCATGAACGGGGACCAGCTCGCGCCGGGTCAGTACGCCATCAGCACCTCGAATCGCAACTTCGAGGGTCGCCAGGGCAAGGGTGGCCGAACCTTCCTCGCCTCGCCGCTCACCGCCGCCGCGACCGCCATCACCGGGGCGATCACCGACCCCCGGACCCTGCCCGGGATCGAGGCCATCGCCGGCCGAGCCACCCGCTGACCCCGCACCCGCCCGGATCACCGCCCGCCGAGGAGACCGCCCCGATGGCCGAACCCTTCACGACCTTCACGAGCAAGGTCATCCCGCTCCCCCTCGAGAACGTCGACACCGACCAGATCGTCCCCGCCCGCTTCCTGAAAGTGACCGACAAGGCCGGCCTCGCCGAGGCGCTCTTCCGGGACTGGCGCTTCGAGGAAGACGGTCGGCTCAAGGATCCGCCCTTCGTCCTCGATCGGCCGGAGATGGCCGGCCGGCGGATCCTCCTCGCCGGCGACAACTTCGGCTGTGGATCGTCGCGCGAGCACGCCCCCTGGGCCCTCGTCGCCTGGGGGATCCGGGCGGTCATCACGACCTCCTGCGCCGACATCTTCCGGAACAACGCCCTGAAGAACGGGCTCCTGCCCATCGTCGTCGGCCCCGAGGAGCATCGCCACCTCTTCGAGCTCGTCGAGCGGGAGCCTGATGTCGAGCTGACCGTCGATCTTGAGGCCCAGCGGGTCCACCTGCCCGGGGACGAGGACCTCCCCTTCGACGTCGACCCCTTCGCCAAGATGATGCTCCTGGCCGGCACCGACGAGCTCGGCTACCTCCTCGCCAAGGAGGCCGAGATCGCGGCCTGGGAGGCCGCCCACCCGCCCCGGGTGAACACGCTCGCCACGGTCGAGTAGGCCACCGCACCATCCGGACGCCGGATGGGCCGGCGCGCGGGCCCCGGCCGGGATCTTCTCCGGTCGGTTCGTTTTGACGTCCGCGCTATGGACTCGTCCTCGGTCTCAGCTTAAGCCAGGCTCCCAGACCGACAACGAGCAGGAGGGGGACCTGGAGGAGGACGGACAGCCCGGCTGCCGGCGCGCCTTGGCCGGCATCACTCGGCCCGTCCGTCGTCGGGTCGCCGCCCGCCGCCGCCTCGCCCCAGGTTGGTGCCTCGGCAAGCACCGAGGGCGGCGGGAGATCACACCGGATCTCGGCATTGGGTTCAGGTGAGCCGACGGCATCCCAGGTGCCGAGACGGATGAGCGTTGCCTCGCAGACCATCGGGTCGTTCGACAAGAGGTCGCGAACGACGGCCGCATCCATCCCGTCGTCGATCCGGAAGCGATACCAACCGAGGCCCGGCGGGACGTCGGGCCCGAGGTACGAGACGAGGGTGAGGAACTGACGACCGGTGAAGATTTCGAGGTCCGTCGCCGACGGCGCCTCCCGAAACCGGACAAGGATCTCGTCTCGGACGTAGGTCGGATCGGCTGGATCGGAAGCCGGGCTGCTCGCTACAGGTGGTGATGCCGCCGGTAGCGCCGAGGGGGGTGGGTCGTCACACGGGCGTTCCTCGTCCGGCTCCGGCGGGCCGACGGCGAGCCACGTACCGAGACGGATCAGCGTGGAGTAGCAGACCATCGGGTCGCTCCGCAAGAGGTCGCGAACGACCGCGGCGTCGGTGCCGTCGTCGATCCGAAAGCGGTACCAGCCCAGCCCCCGCGGCTTGCCGAGCCCGGCATAGGAGCGGAAGGTCAACGAATGGCGCCGCTCGCAGGCTTCGAGATCCGTTGCGGAGGGTGCTTCCCGAAACCGGACGATGATCTCGTCTCGGACGTAGCTCGGCGTCGGATCCGGAGCCGGACTGCTCGCCGTGGCGAGATCCACGGCCATGTAAAGCCACGTGGCCGCGAGCAGGACCGCTACCAGCGCGCCAGCACTCCATGCCCGGTCCACGGCTTCCTTCAGTTCCCGTCAATCGTCGTCACTCAGTCCCCGAAAGCCGAAGCTCGCGTTGATCGCCGAGGCCCCGCGCTGAACGGCATACTCGATCCCGAGCGCTGCGAGGTCGACGTCAGGAGCGGAATCCCCGATCTTGGCCACCAGGATCGGCGCGGCGTAGTTGATGCCGGCGATCCCGATCGATCCGTTCACCGAGCCGGTGAACGCGGCCATGATCCCGGTCACCCTGGTCCCGTGGCCGAACACGTCGTTGACGTTCGAAGAACCGTCCACGAAGTTCTTGCCGGCAATCACTCCCAGGTCCGGGTGGTTGGTGGGGCTCGTCTGCACGCCGCTGTCGACGAGGGCGATGTAGGACGTGCAGCCGCCGGCGGCGAGGTCCCACGCCTGGGGCATCCGGACCTTCGGTAGATACCACTGTTGCGGATAGAGCGCATCCGGAGGGATGTAGTCCCAGGTGCCGTAGGCGATCTTGGCCACGTACAAGACCGCCGGGTCCGCCTTCAGTGCCGTGACGACTTCGTCGGGCGTCCGCCCGTCGGTAATGCGGAACCGGAACCAGTGGCTGAGGGGCGTGAAATGGACCTCCTCCAGGCGGTTGGCGGCAGCGAACGCACGCCTGGTTGTTGCTGCCGGAAACCCCTCCTTGAATTTCACGACGACCGCGTCCTCAACGTAGCCGTACCAGGATCCGCTCTCGTCGCCGTGGGCCGCATCCTCGTTCCCGACCGCAGCCAGCACGGGCGCCGGGATCACGAGCAACAGGACGGTCAGAGCAACGATCCCAAGACGTCGCATCAGCCTCGCCCTCCGAAGACCGGGCCTGCAGCGCCAGTCCCGTGACTGACACGATGCTCTCTCTTGTCAAGCAGCTGGTGTCGGGCTCGTAAAGTTCAGCACCCCAGCCCTGCCCGTGGGCCAACTCGAACCTGCGCTCTCGCAGGCCGTCCGCCGAGGCCCGTGGTCGCGGGCACCACGCCGGGCCTCGACGTGCGACCATCGGGCCGTGAACTTCCTCGACCTCGCCTTCGTCCTCCTCATCGTCGCCGCGACCATCGCCGGAGCTCGATCGGGGATGCTCCCGCAGGTGGGCGGCCTCCTCGGCGCCGCAGCCGGCGGCGTCG
>DAOTYQ010000038.1:0-16131 GCA_034434735.1 Chloroflexota bacterium | reverse complement strand
CTCCGGCTCTTCGACGGGTATTCGACCCTCGACGCCCTCGACGCCATCTGGCGCGTCGTCTCGGGGGCGACCGGCTGAGGCGCGTACGATGGGAGTGAGACCATGGCGAAGTACGTAGGCGCCCTCGATCAGGGCACGACGAGCACACGCTTCATGATCTTCGACCACGGTGGGAACGTCGTGGCCATCGATCAAAAGGAGCACGAGCAGATCTACCCGAAGCCCGGTTGGGTCGAGCACGATCCGAAGGAGATCTGGACCCGAAGCACCGAGGTCATCCGGGGCGCCCTCGGCAAGGCCGGGATCGCCGCTGCCGACCTCGCTGCCGTCGGGGTGACGAACCAGCGCGAGACGACCGTCGTCTGGGATCGCCGGACCGGCGAGCCGGTCTACAACGCCATCGTCTGGCAGGACACCCGGACGGCCGACATCTGCAACGCCCTGGCCGCCGACGGGGGCCAGGACCGCTTCCGACCGAAGACCGGCCTACCGCTGGCGACGTACTTCTCGGGGCCGAAGGTGAAGTGGATCCTCGACAATGTCGAGGGCGCCCGGGCGAAGGCCGAGGCCGGTGATCTCCTCTTCGGCAACATCGACACCTGGTGCATCTGGAACCTCACCGGTGGCCCGAACGGTGGCGTTCACGTCACCGACGTCTCGAACGCCAGCCGGACCCTTCTCATGAACCTCCAGACCCTCGATTGGGACGACGAGATCCTGGGGCTCATGGGCATCCCGCGGCGGATGCTGCCCTCGATCCGACCCTCGAGCGAGGTCTACGGTCGCGCCGTCGGCGATCTCGCCGGCGTCCCCGTCGCCGGGGACCTCGGCGACCAGCAGGCGGCCCTCTTCGGCCAGACTTGCTACTCGCCGGGCGAGGCGAAGAACACGTATGGGACCGGCTGCTTCATGCTCCTCAACACCGGCCCGAGCCCGGTCCCCTCGAAGAGTGGTCTCTTGACGACCCTCGCCTACAAGATCGGCAACGAGCCGGCCATCTACGCCCTCGAGGGCTCCATCGCCATCACCGGCGCCCTCGTCCAGTGGCTCCGCGACAACCTCGGCCTCATCTCCAGCTCGGCCGAGATCGAGGCCCTGGCCCGGACCGTCGACGACAACGGCGGCGTCTACTTCGTGCCGGCCTTCTCGGGGCTCTTCGCGCCCTACTGGCGGAGCGATGCCCGCGGCGTCATCGCCGGGCTCACCCGCTACGTGAACAAGGGCCACATCGCCCGGGCGACCCTCGAGGCGACGGCCTGGCAGACCCGGGAGGTCCTCGACGCGATGAACGCCGACTCCGGTGTCGCCCTGACGGCCCTCAAGGTCGACGGCGGAATGGTCTACAACGAGCTCCTCATGCAGTTCCAGGCCGACGTCCTCGGGGTCCCGGTCATCCGTCCGAAGGTGGCCGAGACGACGTCCCTCGGGGCGGCCTATGCTGCAGGGCTGGCGGTCGGCTTCTGGACCGCCGTCGAAGACCTGCGGGCGAACTGGGTGAAGGACAAGGAGTGGCATCCGGCCATGGACCCGGCCGAGCGGGAGCGGGAGTACCGCTTCTGGAAGAAGGCCGTCACCCGAACCTTCGACTGGGTCGAATAGGCACGACCCGCTGCGGCTCGAGGACAACCACTCGATCGGCCGCGGGTCGGCGATGATCGCCGCAGCGTCGCTCCGCCGGTCACCGCCCCACGTCGTCATCATCGGCGGGGGCGGGACCGGCGGAGCGCTCGCCCACGACCTCGCCCTCCGAGGGCTCCGGGTCACCGTCCTCGAGCGGGGCGAGGTCACCTCTGGGACGACCGGTCGCCACCACGGGCTCCTCCACAGCGGCGCTCGCTACGCCGTCGGCGACCCCGAGTCGGCCGTCGAGTGCATCGAGGAGAACCGGATCCTGCGACGGATCGCGCCCGGCTCCTTCGAGGAGAACGACGGGCTCTTCGTCGCCGTCACCGATGACGACGCGGACTTCGGCCCGACCTTCCTCGCCGCCTGCGAGGCGGCCGGGATCCCGACCCGACGGCTCGAGCGGTCGGCCGTCCTGCGTCTCGAGCCGAACCTGAACCCCGAGCTCCGGTTCGCCGTCCAGGTCCCCGATGCGACCATGGACGCCATGCGCCTGCCGCTCCGCTTCTTCGCCACCGCCCTCGCCAACGGGGCGGTCGTCCGGCCGTTCACCGAAGCCGTCGAGCTCGTCTGCCGGGGCCGGACGGTGACGGGCGTCGTCGCCGTCGAGCATGCCACCGGGCGCCGGATCGAGATCGGCGCCGACATCGTCGTCAACGCGACCGGGCCCTGGGCGGAGCGGATCGCCCGCCTGGCCGGGGTCGACGTCCCCCTCCAGCCGTCGCCGGGCGTCCTCGTCGCCCTCCGGGGCCGCTTCACGAACATGGTCGTCAATCGGCTCCACGCCTCTGGGGACGGCGACATCGTCGTCCCCCAGCGGGCGCTCTCCATCGTCGGCACGAGCTCCTGGCTCGTCGACGACCCCGACGACCTCGGCGTTCCGTCCGACCACGTCGAGCGGATGCGGGTCGAGGGCGCTCGACTCGTCCCGGCCGTCGCCCGGGCGCCGCTCCGGGCTGCCTGGTCGGCCGCCCGGCCGCTCATCGGGGAGCGCGGCGCAAGCACCGGGCGGGAGCTATCGCGGACGTTCCGCTGTTTCGACCACGCCGATGAGGGCGTCGAAGGCTTCGTGACCATCAGCGGCGGCAAGGCGACGACGCAGCGGGCGATGGCCGAGGTCACGGCCGACCTCGTTTGCCGGAAGCTCGGTCTCGACGCGCCGTGCCGGACTCGGGAGCAGATCCTCCTGCCCCACGAGGCCTACTACGGCCTCGTTCGGCGGACGACGGTCCCGGCGGGGAGGCTCGCCGGATGAGCGGCCTCGACGGTGGAGCCCCCGTGAGCAGCCGCGTCCCCTCGGTCGATCCGCTGGAGCGGTCGGCCGTGGCCCGCCTGCGGGTCTACCGCTCCAAGCCCGGGGTTGAGGCGGCGCCTCGGTTCGAGACCTACGAGGTCCCAGCCTCGGCCGGGGCGACGGTCCTCGATGCCCTCCTCTGGATCCGTCGCCAGCGGGACCCCGGCCTCATGGTCCGCCACTCCTGCCTCCACGCCTCCTGCGGGACGTGCGGGATGCGGATCGCCGGCCGGGAGGCCCTCGCCTGCGTGACCTTCCTCGACGATCTCGGTGCGGGAGAGATCACCGTCGAGCCGCTCGCCAATCTGCCGCTCGTCGGCGATCTCGTCGTCGACATGGAGCCGAGCTACGCCCGCCTCCGAGCCGTGGGGCGGCCGCTCGTCCGCGAGAGCGAGATCTGTCCGGAGGCGCAGCCGGCCGAGGGGATCGCGGAACCGACCCGCTTCGAGGACTGCATCGAGTGCGGCCTCTGCCTTTCGGCCTGCCCGATCGTGGCGACGGATCCGCGCTATCTCGGCCCGGCCGGGCTCGCCGCCGCCTGGCGGAGCGTCGAGGAGCCCCGCGGGAGCGCCGTGGGCCGGGTGCTCGCCCTGGCCGACGACGAACAGGGGGTCTGGCGCTGCCACACCGCCTGGGAGTGCACGGAGGCGTGTCCGTCGAACGTCGACCCCGCCGGCTCGATCATGCGGCTCCGGCGGGCGATCGTCCTCGGTCGGGGTGCCCCGAGCGACGGCCCCCGAACCGAGGGTCCCGGACCGAAGAGGTGCAACGATGAGCGAACGCGAACGACTGGCCAACCGTGACGCCGCCCCGAGTCGGCCGCTCGACCGACGGCGTGGGGTCGCCGGTTGGGTCGACCCGCGGGGTCGGCGGCTCGGCGGCTGGGCCTTCATCCTCAACCGGGTGACCGGCATCGGCATCGTCGTCTACCTCTACCTTCACCTGGCGGTCCTCTCCCTCCTCGCCCGAGGGCCGGAGGCCTGGGACGCCTTCATCGCCGTCGCCCTGAGCCCGCTCTTCCTCTTCTTCGACGTCGTCCTCCTGGCCGGGCTCCTCATCCACGGCCTGAACGGGATCCGGGTCACGCTCACCGGCTTCGGCCTCGTCCTCGACGCCCAGAAGGCGCTCTTCGTCGCCCTCATGGTCCTCGCCGCCATCGTCCTTCTCGTCGGGGCGATCCGGCTCGTGGAGGTCGCCTGATGGACGGGCCAGGGCTCGCCGGCCGGCCGACGACCCCCGCCGCCGGTCCGGGTGGCGGCGCCGGAGCATCGGAGCGGGCCTCCGGAGCCCCGGATCACGTCCCCAACGAGCTCCAGCCGCCGCCGCGGGTCGAGCTCCCGACCTGGGAGCCGAGCGGGGCCGGCGGACCGACGCGAGCCTGGGTCGCCCAGGCCGTGACCGGGATCGGCCTCCTCGCCCTGGTCACGATCCACATGATCGCGAACCACTTCGTCGTCCCGGAGGGGCTCCGGGACTTCGCGGCCGTCGTCGACTACCTCTCCAACCCGCTCATCGTCGCCATCGAGGTGACGTTCCTCGTCCTCGTGACCTGGCATGGCCTCCTCGGGGTCCGGGCGATCCTCTTCGACTTCGGGTTCTCGCCGGCGACGGAGCGACGGATCAGCCGGGGCCTCTTCGTCCTCGGGGTCGCGACCGTCGCCTATGGGCTCTGGTTGACCTCGGTCATCGTTTCCTATCGCTGAGGGGAGGGGAGGGCTGGTGAGCGAACCCGAACGCGCGCTCGTCGGGCTCGTCGTCGCCTCCCACTCGGCTTCCATCGCCGAGGGGACCGTCGAGCTGGCCCGCCAGATGGCCGGCCCCGACGTGCGGATCGTGCCGGCCGGTGGAGCGGTCGATGGCTCCCTCGGCACGGACGCGACGAAGATCGCCGCCGCCATCGAGGCGGCCGAGGCGGGGGGCGGGGTCGTCGTCCTGGCCGACCTGGGCAGCGCGGTCCTGGCGACGCGGGCCGCCCTCGACCTCCTCGGGCCGGAATGGGCGGCGCGGGTCCGGCTCAGTCGCGGCCCGCTCGTCGAGGGGGCCGTCATCGCCGCCGTCCAGGCGAGCATCGGCGATCCCCTCGACGCCGTCGTCGTCGCCGCCGACGCCGCGGCCGGGCTCGATAAGCTGGCGGGGTGACACAGGACCGAACCGCCGCCGGCGTCGTCGAGGAACCCGCGTCGAGGCCCGCTCCACCGATCGTCGTCGTCGGCCTCGGGGCGGTCGGCTCGCTCCTCGCCGGCTGCCTCGCTGTGGCTGGGTGCGCCGTCGTCGCCGTCGGGCGGGGCGATTTCGGGGGTCGTCCTCGGACCATCGAGCTCGTCGAGCCGGGCGGTCGCCGACGGACCGTGACGGTCGTCGCGGCAGTCCCGGAGGGGATCCCTCCCGAGAGCCGAGTCGCCCTCCTGACCGTCAAGCAATACGACCTGGCGGGCGTCCTCGATGGCCTCGCGGCTCGCCCGGACCTCGCCCTCGTCACCCTCCAGAACGGCCTCGGGGCCGAGGAGGCGGTCCTCGCCCGACGGCCGACGAGCGGTCTCGTCGCCGCCTCGCTGACCGCCGCCGTCGAGCGCGGCCCCGGCGGGGAGGTCCATTGGATGCGGCGGGGCGGGATCGGCCTCGCCCCGGTCGCCGGACCCGTCGACGCCGTCGTCGAGGCGCTCGTCGCCGCCTTCCGCTCGGGTGGCCTGCCGGCCCGGCGCTACCCGGAGTGGGCGGCGATGAAGTGGTCGAAGCTCCTCGGCAACCTCCTCGGCAACGCGACGAGCGCCATCCTCGACCTCGACCCGGCCGCCGTCCTCGCCGATCCGGCCCTCTTCACCGTCGAGCGGCGCCAACTCGAGGAAGCCCTCGCCGTCATGGACCGCCTCGGCCTCCGGCCGGTGGGCCTTCCGGGCGCCGCCGTCGACTGGCTCGTCCGCCTCCTGCGGCTACCCGACCCGCTGGCCCGGCCGGTCCTGCGGGCCGTCGTCGGGAGGGCGCGGGGTGGAAAGGCGCCGTCGCTGCGGGGTCATGTGGCGGGGAGCGCCCCGGGCCCGAGCGAGGTCGGCTGGCTGAACGGCGCCGTCGCCGAGCGGGCGCGAGCCCTCGGGCTCACCGCGCCGGTGAACGGGCGGCTCGCCGATCTCGTCGAGGCGGTGGTCGCCGATCCGACGCGGCGGGCATGGTTCCGCGGTCGTCCGGATCGGCTCCTGGCGGCCCTCGAGGGGTAGGTAGGTCGGGGCCCGGATCGAGGCGGTCGGCGTCCGTATACTCGACGGCCGATGGAACCCGAAGCGGCCGGACGGGCGGTCCTGCTCGTGGCCGCGGCCTACCTCATCGGATCCATTCCCTGGGGCGTCATCATCGCCCGCCTGACCGGGGGCCCGGATCCTCGGAGTCTGGGGAGCGGTCGGACCGGCGGGGCGAACGTCATGCGCGCCCTCGGTCCTCGCTGGGCGCTCGTGTCGGGGCTCCTCGACGCAGCGAAGGGAACGGTCTCGGTCCTCCTCGCCCGGGCCCTGGGCGCCGGGCTCGAGGCGGAGCTCCTCGTCGCCCTGGCGGCCATCGTCGGCCACAGCCGATCCGTCTTCGTCGGCTTCGGCGGGGGGCGAGGGATCGCACCCGGCTGGGGCGGCCTCCTCGTCCTCCAGCCGCTCGTCGCCGTGGGGGTCCTGCCCGTCTTCGGCGCGGTCATCGCCGCCACTCGCTACTCGTCCCTCGGCTCGCTCGCCGGATCGGCGACGGCGGGTGTCGTCATCGCCGCCTTGGCCCTGACGGGGAGCCTGCCGCCGGCCTATCTCGCCTATGCCGTGGCGGGGCCGGCCCTCATCTGGTACTTCCACGCCGACAACATCGGTCGGCTTCTCCGCGGCGAGGAGAGGAAGATCGATCCCTTCGGCGGCCGGCGGACGTGACCGGCTCCGGAGGTGGGGCGGCGACGCCTGAGGGTCGGTGACGGCGGAGAGGTCGCCGGCCGAGGGAGCGTCGCCGAGCGATGGGCCGCCGCTGTCCGAGGGGGCGCCGCCGTGCGGGGTGCCGCTGAGGGCGGGAACGCCGCCGGTCGAAGCAAGGCCCCTGACCGAGGAGACACTGCAGACTGAGGGGCGGCCGACGATCTGCGGCGGCGAAAGGCCGGACGGCGACGAGTCGCGTCGTTTCAGGCGCCGGTTGGGGTCGTCGCTTCGTCCTCCGGCCGCCCCTCGCTCGTTTCCGGTGGCGCCTCGTCCGTGCCGTCGATGGGCTCGCCGAGGCCGGACTCGACGAGCTCCCGCAGGCCGGCGATGGCGGCCACCTCGTCGGGTCCCTCGGCGGTGAGGCGGATCCGGTGACCGCGCTGGACGCCTGCCGTCAGGACGAGGAGGACCGACTTGGCATCGACCGGGGGGCTGCCGCGGTCGAGGTTCTCGACGGAGATCTTCGAGGCGTACTGGGCGGCGGCGCGGACGAAGAGGGCGGCCGGGCGGGCGTGGAGCCCGCTCGGGTTCCGGATCGTGAGCTCGGCGGTCTGCATGGGGCGAGGGTACCCGCTCGGCGGCGCTGCTGCTGGGACCGATGCGGCGGGTGCCGCTCGGACCAGGGCAACTCCGGGGCCGACCGGCTTGCCGAAGTTCTCGCTTACTACCCCGGGGAGTGAACCGGCCGCCGAGTCGGCCGGAAGTTCTCGTTTCCTCCTCCCGGGAGTGAGCGAGACGACGATTGTGGCCACGTACTCACCCGGCGCATGGTGCGGACGGTTTCGCGACCGCTCTGCGCCGTGCCCCGCTTCCGACGAGCGTGGTCCGCCTCCGCGAGCCGCACGAAACCACGGCCGGTCTTCTGACCTACGCCCCCGGCGAGTAAACGAGAAGAACCGCGCCGCGCGCCGCTCGGGGTGGGGGACGACGCGCCTCGGGTGGGCCCGTACGTCGACGCGACGCAGCTCGCCGCACGACGACGGGCGGCCGGTTCGATGGGTTGTGGCGGCGCCGCGCGGTCACGCTACGATGGAGCATGGGCCGAAGTGGCGGAACCGGCAGACGCGGCGGTCTCAAACACCGCTGGACGCGAGTCCGTGTGGGTTCGAGTCCCACCTTCGGCACCAGTCTCGTAGTCGAGATCGACGGCGGTCGCTGAAGAGGCGGCGCGACGCCGATGTACGGAAGCCTCGCTCCCGGTCGCGGCGGGTCGTCGGGCTTGGGGCGGGTGCCACGTGAGGGTGACGAACATGACGACCACCGAGCGCCTCACCGTCGGCGTGGCTGCCCGAGACCCGGTTCGGGCGATCGGGAGGAATCGCCGGCGACCGGGGGCCACGACCAGGCCAACCCCCGGATGGACTCGGGCGCCCTCGGGACCCGGCCGACCGGCCGCGGCGGGCAACCGAGGCCCTCGGCCCGCGGGGGAACCAACCGGGTGAACAACCTGCCGCCTGGCACGGCCGAACGGAGCGCCTCGACGGAGTTCGACGGCACTCGGCTGGAGCCAATGGCCTCGAGAATCCTCTCGGGGCAACCCGGCCACGCCGCGACGGTTTCGGCGGACGCCGGCCGGGCAGACGAACCGACCGGGCCGTCCACCCCGATCGGAGTCGAGGAAGACGCCGTCGCCCGCCGCGACCGGATCCTCGTCGAGCGGGCACGGGACGGCGATCTCGATGCCTTCAACGAGCTCGTCCTCGCCTATCAGGATCAGCTCTGGGCCCTCGTCGCCCGCCTCGTCCCGGACCCGGACCAGGCGAGCGACGCCGTCCAGGAGGCCTTCTTCTCGGCCTACCGCAACCTCCACTCGTTCCGCGGCGGCAGCGTCCGGAGCTGGCTGAGCCGGATCGCCATCAACGCCGCCATGGACCTCCAACGAGCGCGCCGCCGCCGCCCGGCGAGCCCGTACCCCGAGCTCGACGACGAGACGTGGCAGCCGCCGGCCGGGCCAGCGGCCGACCCCGAGGCGACCGCCCTCGCCGCCGAGCGGTCGCGGGTCCTCGCCGACGCCCTTGCCCGGATCGGCCCCGACCAACGGACGGCGATCGTCCTCTTCGACGTGGAGGGCTACGACTACGCCCAGATCGCCGAGCTAACCGGCGTCTCCCTCGGGACGGTCAAGTCGCGCATCCACCGGGGTCGGCTCGCCCTCCGGCAGCTCCTCGAAGGGCGGCTCGACCTCTTCCGAGGCGATCGATAGGAGGACCGAGGCGATGCCGTACCGGCCTCCAAATCCGGGACCCCTGGGAACCACCGCCGCGCCTCGACCGTCAGGTGATCGATGACCAACGAGCCTCGCCCCTTCGCCCCGCTCACGACGCAGCCCCGGCCCCCGGTCGCGCACCGCAGTCACGACCCGTTCCTCGTGGCGAGCCTCCTCGACCCGAACCTCGCGCGCGAGGTTCGCTCGCAGGCTGAGGCCCAGGTCGCCGCCTGTCCGGCCTGCGCCGAGCTGCTCGGCGATCTGCGGGCCATCGCCGCGGCGACGGCTGCCCTCCCGACTCCGCCGCGCCGCCGCGACTTCCGTCTGCGCCCCGAGGACGCGGCCCGCCTCCGGCCGCGGGGCCTCCGGCGCCTCGTGGCCGCCTTCGGGGCGCCACGCCTGGCCGTCCTCCGGCCGCTCGGGGCGGCCGTGGCGACCCTCGGCCTGGCCGGCCTCCTCCTGACCGCGACGCCGCTCGGGCCTGGACTCCTCGGGGGCGGGGGGTCGGCCGCCGAACGAACCGGCGCGCCGGCGATCGGTGGCTACGAGTCCGGGGTGCCGAACCAGATCACCGGGCCGGCTGGTCCCGACGTTGAGACGGCGCCCCCGAAGGTCCAGGCCGAGGGCGGCACCGACGACCGATCCGTCTGGACGTACCGAGCGCGTGCGCAGGAGGCGGAAGGACAGCTCCCGATCATCTTCGCCGTCCTCCTCGCCGTCGGACTCGGCCTCGTCGCCCTCCGCGTCGCGGCCGAGCGGATGGCGAGCCGCCGCCGCGCACCGCCGGGCTGACCGGAGTCGATCGTCGACCGTCGCCCGACGACGGACCGGCCCACGACCGCCGCGCGGCGCCGGGCTGACCCGGGCCTTCGCCGGCTCGGAGCGTGCCCCCGGCCCGCCGCCGGCCGATCGCTACACTGGAGCCGACCGTGGCCGAGAACCCCACCCCCGAGCAGCGCTCGCCCGACCGCCTGATGCTCCTCGACAGCAACGGGCTCATCTACCGCGCCTACTTCGCCCTGCCACCCCTCACGACGTCCCGGGGCGAGCTCGTCAACGCCGTCTTCGGCTTCTGCTCCATCGTCCTCCGGGCCATCGCCGACGTCCGTCCGGAGTACGTCGTCGCTGCCTTCGACCTGCCGGCGCCGACCTTCCGCCACGAACAGTACGCCGCCTACAAGGCGACTCGGCTGGAGATGCCCGACGACCTGCGGGACCAGCTGCCGAAGGTCCGCCGGGTCGTCGAGGCGTTGAACATCCCGATCTACGAGCTGCCGGGCTACGAGGCCGACGACGTCATCGGGACCCTGACCCGGGAGGCGGAAGCCGAGGGCCTCGACTCCTGGATCGTGACCGGCGACCTCGACATGCTCCAGCTCGTCACCGAGCGGACGCGCCTCGTGACGACCCGCTCGGGGGTCGAGAACACCGTCGTCTACGACCCGGCCAAGGTCGCCGAGCGCTACGGACTCCGGCCCGACCAGATGGTCGACTTCAAGGCCCTCAAGGGCGACCCGACCGACAACGTCCCGGGCGTGCCCGGCGTCGGGGAGAAGACGGCGGCCCGCCTCATCGCCCAGTTCGGCTCCCTCGACGCCCTCTACGAGCACCTCGACGAGGTGACGCCGGAGCGGCTGCGGGCTCCGATCGCCGAGGCGAAGGAGCAGGTCCTCGCCAGCCGGGAGCTCATGCGGATCGTCCGCGACCTGCCGATCCACCTCGCTCTGGAGCGGGCGCGCCTCGGGCGCTACGACCGCGAGGCGGTGATCCGGCTCTTCCGCGAGTTCGAGTTCCGGTCCCTCCTCGACCGGCTCCCGCCGCTCGCCGGGGAAGGCGAGGAGGAGGCCCGGGCGGCGCTCCGGGCGACGGCCGAGGCGGCCTTCCCGGCGGCCCGGGTCGGCGCTCGCCCGGCCGGCTGGGGGCCCGAGCGCCAACGGACCACCGAGCCCGCCGCCACGACGACCGGTGGAGGCGGCGCCGCCGAGCGACCGGGGGCGACCGACCGAACGGGGTCCCCCGCGACGACCCGACGTTCGCTCCTCGACGAGGGCGTCGGCCTCCAGCTCAGCCTCGACTTCGACACCGTGGCGAGTCGAACCGGCGACACCGGCGAGGGTGCCCCGAGCGTGCCGCCCGGCCGGGCCGGCGTCCCAGCCGAGGCGCCGCCGACGGCGGTTGTGGCCGTGCCCTCGCTAGCGTCTGCTCCGTCCCCGGCCGATCTCCGGGCCCGGCTCGCTGCCGCCGTCGCCGATCCGAGCCAGGTCCTCGAGCCCGCTCCGGCCGGGGACGCCCTGGCAGCCTGGCTCGCCGCCCAGCCGGCCGTCGGCGTCGCGTACGTCCAGACCGATCCCCGGCCCCTCCGAGGCGAGCCCCTCGCCCTCGGTTTCGCCGGCGTCGACGGCCGGGTCCTCGTGGCGACCGAGGGGGCCATCCGCGCCGTCCTCCATCTCCTCGGCGCGGTCCGCCCCGCCCTCGTCGGGCACGAAGCGAAGCCGCTCCTCGTCGCCGCCCTCGTCGAGGCGCCCGAGGCCCCGGCCCTCCCCGTCGCCTTCGACACCCAGATCGCGGCCTACCTCCTCAACGCCTCGCTCCGGAGCCAACCCCTCGCCGACGTCGTCGCCGAGCGGCTCGACGTCGTCCTTCCCCCGGCGGGCGACCTGGCGCCGCCGGCTCGAGCCGGGCTCGACGCCCTCGCCGCCCTCGCCGTCCGCCCGGTCCTCGAGGCGGCCCTCGAAGGGGAAGGCCTGGCCCGCCTCTTCCGGGAGGTCGAGCTCCCGCTCATCCCGATCCTGGCCCGGATGGAGCGGATCGGCGTCGCCGTCGACCGAGCCGCCCTGGCCGCCCTCGACGCCGAGTTCGCCGCCGAGATCCGGCGCCTCGAGGCCGAGATCTACGACGCCGTCGGGCACGAGTTCAACCTCGGCAGCCCGAAGCAGCTCGAGCACGTCCTCTTCTTCGAGCTCAACCTGCCGAAGGGTCGCCGGACGAAGACCGGCTACTCGACCGACGCGAGCGTCCTCGAAGAGCTCCGACCTGCCCATCCGATGATCGACAAGCTCCTCGAGTGGCGGATGTACACGAAGCTCCGCTCGACGTACGTCCAGGCCCTGCCCGCCCTCATCGCCGCCGACGGCCGCCTCCACACCACCTTCCACCAGGCCGTCGCCGCCACCGGCCGCCTCTCGTCGTCGGATCCGAACCTTCAGAACATCCCGATCCGGACCCCGCTCGGGCGGCGGATCCGGCGGGCCTTCGTTGCCGGCGATCCGGCCTGGACGCTCTTGGCCGCCGACTACAGCCAGATCGAGCTGCGGATCCTCGCCCACGTTTCCGGCGACGAGCACCTCCGGGAGGCCTTTGCCCGGGGCGTCGACGTCCACCGGGAGACGGCGGCCCGGGTCCTCCGCAAGGATCCCGCCGCGGTGACCCCCGACGAGCGGTCGATGGCGAAGATGGTGAACTTCGGGATCGCCTACGGAATGAGCGACTTCGGCCTCTCGACCCGGGCCGGGATCAGCCGGGCCGAGGCCCAGGAGTTCATCAACAACTACTTCGCCACGTACTCGGGGATCAGCTACTACATGCTCCACATCAAGGAGGTGGCCCGCCGCGACGGGGTCGTGACGACCCTCCTCGGCCGGAAGCGGTCGATCCCCGAGCTCGCGGCTCGAAACCCGTCGCTCCGGGCGGCCGGGGAGCGGATGGCGATCAACATGCCGATCCAGGGCACGGCCGCCGACATCATGAAGATCGCCATGATCCGGGTCGACGAGCGGCTCCGGGCGGCCGGCTCCCGGGCGCGGATGCTCCTCCAGGTCCACGACGAGCTCGTCTTCGAGGTTCCCCGCGAGGAGGTGGAGACGGTCGCCGGCCTCGTTCGGGAGACGATGGAGACGGCCGTCCGCCTCGACGTCCCCCTCGTCGTCGAGGTCAAGGTCGGCGACGACTGGGAGGGGATGACGCCGCTCGGGCGCGAGGCCGGCGAGGTGGGCCCTGACGAGGGGCTCGCGGACGTCGGGGCGGTGGGGGCCGACCTCGGCGAGCCGGTCGGCTGACCGTCGCGCCCCGTCGGCTGCCGATGCCCGAGCTGCCCGAGGTCGAGACCATCGCCCGCGAGCTCGCCCCCCTCCTCGTCGGGGCGAGCATCGCCGATGCCCTCGTCCTCGCCCCGAGGACCCTCCGTTCGGCCGACCCGGACGCCTTTCGGCGGGCCGTCGTCGGCCGCCGGATCGTGGCCGTCGGTCGGCGGGCGAAGCTCCTGACCGTCGAGCTCGACGACGGCGCCATCCTCGCCGTCCACCTCAAGATGACGGGCCAGCTCTTCGTCCTCGGCGAGCCGGCGCCGGACCCGTACACCCGAGTCGTCCTCCGGCTCGCCGACGGGCGGAGCCTCGTCTTCCGCGACGTCCGTCGCTTCGGGCGGATCGGTCTCGCTCGACGCGACCCGGTGACGGGGGAGCTGATGGGCGAGCTCGGCGGGGCCCGCCCCCCTCGCTTCGGCCCCGAGCCCCTCGATCCCGGCTTCACGGCGGCCGCCTTCCGACGCCGGCTGGCCGGGCGCCGTGGGCGGCTGAAGTCGCTCCTCACCGACCAGGCGTTCCTGGCCGGTGTCGGGAACATCTACGCCGACGAGGCCCTCTGGGCGGCCCGCCTCCACCCGCTCCGCTCGGCGGCCTCGGTCGGTCCGGCGGCGGCCGGCCGCCTCTACCACGAGCTCCGGCGGATCCTGGCCGAGGCGATCGAGCGGCGCGGTGCGTCGGTCGACGACTACACGGCGCCGAACGGCGACGGCTCGATGCAGGAGCGTCTCGTCGTCTACCAGCGGACCGGCGAGCCGTGCCCCCGCTGCCGGCGGCCGATCCGGCGGATCGTCCTCGGTGGCAGGGCGACCCACTTCTGCTCCTTCTGCCAGCGCCTCCCGGTCGCCGACCGGGCCGCGGCGCGAAGGATCCTCCGGACGATGGAGTCCGCGGGAGCGGCGACCGGGCCCCGGCGCGGCCGTCGCCGTGGGCCCCGCTGGACCGATCTGCCGGCCGCCGCCGACGGGACGCCGCCGCTCGGGCCGCGGGTCTGAGGTCGGCCGATGTCGATCCTCCGGCTCCAGGGCGTCCGCCGGGAGCTCGGCTCGGTCGCGATCCTCGACGGCGTCGACGTTGCCCTCGCGGCCGGCGAGCGGGTCGGCCTCGTCGGGCCGAACGGTGCCGGGAAGACGACCCTCCTCCGGCTCTGTGCCGGGCTCGATGAGCCCGACGCGGGCCGCGTCGAGCGGCGCCGGGGTCTGCGGGTCGGCTTCCTGCCCCAGGAGGCGCACCTCGATCCGGACTTCCTCGCCGCGCCGGACCTGCGGACGGCGGTCCGCCACGGGGCGGCCGAGCTCGAGGCGCTCGAGGCCCGGTTGGCGGCCGTCGAGGCGGAGGGGCGGACGGCCGAGGCCGAGTACGCGGAACTGCGGCACGAGTTCGAGGGCCGCGGCGGCTACGAGCTCGACCTTCGAGTCGAGGCGACCCTCTCCGGCCTCGGCTTCGAGCGGTCCGACTGGAGTCGCCCGCCGACGACGCTCTCGGGCGGGGAGCAGACCCGGGCCCTCCTTGCCCGGCTCGTCGTGGCCGACCCGGACCTCCTCCTCCTCGACGAACCGACGAACCACCTCGACGTCGACGCCCTCGAGTGGCTCGAGGAGCATCTCCGGTGGCGCTCGGGGGCGACCGTCGTCGCCTCCCACGACCGGGCCTTCCTCGACGCCGTCGCGACCCGGATCTGGGAACTCCGGCAGCGCCGACTGACGGTCTTCCGGGGCGACTACTCCGCCTACGCCCGCCAGCGGGCCGAGCGAGACCTCCGAGCCGAGCGGGAAGCCGAGGCCCACGCGGCGCGGATCGCCCGGGAGACGGAGCTCGTCGCCCGCTACCGGAGCCAGCGGAAGCACACGAAGCTCCAGGAGCACGCCGCCCGCCTCGAGCGGCTCCTGGCCGCCCGACCCGATCGCCCGTGGCGGGGGCGCCCCCTCCGCCTCGGGCACCTCGCCGACGTTGCGGGGGGCGGCCGCTCGGCATCCGTCGTCCTCCGGGCCGACGACCTCGTCGTCGGCTACCTCGTCCGGGAGCCGACGGTGCCGATCTCGGCCGGGGCGGGTCGGTCGGCCGGTGTGGCGGTGGGCGGCGTGGCCTCCCACGGTGCTGCCGCGGCAGAGGACGCGGCGGCGGCCGATCGGGCAGGGTCGGGGACGACGGCGGTCGGCGCCCCGCGGGCGGTCGTCGTGGCCCGGGCGCGGCGCCCCCTCGTCGTCCGAGCCGGCGAGCGGATCGGCATCGTCGGGCCGAACGGAGCCGGCAAGACGACGCTCCTGCGGACCATCGCCGGCGAGCTGGCGCCCCTCGCCGGGAGCCTCGTCCTGGGGGCCGGGGCGACGATCGGCTACCTCGCCCAGATCCGGCCGCCGGTGGTCGCCGGGGCGACGGTGCTCGACACGCTCCTGGCCGCCTATCCCGTCGGCCCGGCCGAGGCGCGGAGCTACCTCGCCCGGTTCCTCTTCCGGGGCGACGACGTCTTCAAGGCCGTGGCCGACCTGTCGGGTGGCGAGCGGTCGCGGCTCGAGCTCGCCCTCCTCGGCGTCCGGCCGGCCAACCTGCTCCTTCTCGACGAACCGACGAACCACCTCGACGTCGAGGCCCGGGAGGCGATCGAGGCGTTCCTCCGCGAATCGACGGCGACGATCCTCCTCGTCAGCCACGATCGACGGCTCCTCGAACGGGTCTGCCATCGGCTCTGGGTCGTGGAGGCCGGCGCGGTGGTCCCCTTCGAGGGCGACTTCCGCGCCTGGCGAGCGGCGGTGAGGGCGGGCTGGCGCGCGACGGATGCGGCCGCGGTCGGGTCGCCGTCCGTGCCGACCGGGTCCGGGACGGCGGGTCGGCCGGGCCTCCGGCCGACGGCCCCGGTGAGCGGCCGGGAGCGGCGCCGGTCGGGTTCTGGCCGGCCCTCTGAGCAGAGCTCCGGCCCGACCCCCGCGCCGGGCTCCGGTCGGGCGCACCCCGCCGTCCGGCCCGCAGCGTCGCCGGCGGCCCGCCTCTCGAAGG